>JAZSIT010000161.1:0-22685 GCA_045533895.1 Eubacteriales bacterium | reverse complement strand
GTAATTTTTTGTGCCGCGCGGATATTTTCAACTTCCTTTGCGGTCTTTACTCTGCGGAACTCACCGCAGATATCGCTTACACCCTCAAACTTTACGGAAGCAAAGAAATCGGAAAGTGCTTTTTCTCTTGCAACCGTGGTACGGTTACTGTCAAAGCAAACGTTGGTTATGCCCTTTTTCTCAAACATCTCACCCAGAATATGGAAAGAGCTTCTGTCAAGCAGGTAAAGATTAACGTCTGCAGGGAGTACTCCGTCCTTCTTTGCGCGGTCAGCTGCCTCAAAATAACGGGAGTCTATTACAAGGGCTGTCTCCTTTTCATCTACCAACAAAAATCCGTCAGTAGAGAAAAAGCCGCTTATATAGTGCATATTTACTTCGTCAAAGAACAAAGCCGCATCGTATCCCAAAACGGATATTTTATCAAAAACTCTTCTTCCGTTCATTATTTTGCCTCCTTAATAAGCTTGGCTATCTCCTGCTTGGTATACTTATATTTTTTACCACAGAACTGGCAGGTCATTTCTGTCTGCTCGTCGTTTTCGTAAATATCGGTAAGCTCCTTTTTACCCAGGGAGACCAGCGCACGGTCGGTACGCTCACGGGAACAGTTGCACTCATAACCGTTCTCGATCTCGTCAAAAACATCGTATTCGATACCGTCAAGATAAACGGCAAGTATCTCCTCTAAAGTCTTTTCCGCCAGCATCTTGGTTATGGGCGGTGCGGAGGATGCGTTTTTCTCTAAAATTTCGGTAACGGCAGGGTCTGCGAAGGGAAGCAGCTGGATAAGCGCACCGCCTGCACAGGCGCAGGTACGGTCTCTGTCCACTAAAACGCCCAAAGCACAAACGGTGGGCACCTGCTCGCTGTTTGCGTAGTAGGATGCGATATCCTCTGCAACCTCACCGCTTACGATGTTTGCGATACCCACGTAAGGCTCCTCGCCGCCGGTATCGCGGAGGACGTACATAAGTCCCTTTCCGATACAACAGCCTACGTTAAGCTTTCCGTCGGGACGGAGAGGCAGGTCGCAATCGGGATTCTGAATAATGCCGCGGACGTTGCCCTTCCAATCGGAAGAAGCGGTAACCGAGCCGCCCTCACCGTCACCCTTAAAGCGGACGGTAAGAGAATCCTCTTCCTCACCGAGAAGAGTACCCATCATTGATGCGGCGGTAAGCACTCTGCCCAGCGCCGCAGTAGCGGTAGGCTCTGTGCGGTGTATCTTTATTGCTTCGTTAACTATATCACGGGTATCAGCAATAAGTGCGCGTGCGCTTCCGTCCCGTGTCATGGCACGTATTACTCTGCTCATTCTTCCTCACCGCCGCAATGCTCATCGTGAAGGTGACAGCAGGAGCAGTCTCCGCTGCAGCCGGGAACCTCTTTGTCTATTCCCTTGCGCTTGTAATAATCCGCAACTGCCGCACGAACAGCCTCTTCTGCAAGCACGGAGCAGTGAAGCTTTACGGGAGGCAGACCGTCCAACGCCTCAACAACTGCTTTGTTGGAAAGCTCAAGCGCTTCGTCAACACTCTTGCCCTTAATAAGCTCGGTAGCCATGGAGCTGGTTGCGATAGCGGAAGCGCAGCCGTAGGTATTGAACTTAACGTCGGTAATAATACCGTTATCATCCACCTTAAGATAGATCTTCATTATATCGCCGCATTTTGCGTTGCCAACCTCACCGATACCGTCTGCATCTTCAATTTTGCCCACGTTACGGGGGTTCTGGAAATGGTCCATTACTTTTTCGCTGTATATCATAATTAATTCTCCTCTTTAACTATCTTTTCCCAAACGGGGGACATTTCTCTTAAATATTTAACAATTCCGGGAACGGTATCAAGCACGTAGTCTACCTCTTCCTCGGTGGTATACTCAGACAAGGACAAACGAAGGGAGCCGTGGGCTATTTCGTGTATAAGTCCTATTGCCAAAAGCACGTGGCTGGGGTCCAAAGAGCCGGATGTGCAGGCGCTTCCGCTGGAAGCACAGATTCCCTTTGCGTCCAGCCAGAGCAGGAGCGACTCGCCCTCAATACCCTCAAAGCAAACGGACACGTTGTTGGGAACACGGTCTTCCCTGCCGCCGTTAAGACGGGTACGCTCTACCTTAAGCAATCCGTCAATAAGCTTATCTCTTAAAGGAACGATCTTTGCGGCGTTGGTCTCCATATTCTCGACAGCCTCTTTAAGTGCCGCCGCCATACCGCATATACCGGGAATATTCTCGGTTCCCGCGCGGCGTCCGCTTTCCTGCGCGCCGCCGTTTATAAGGTTGGGCAGGCGCACACCCTTGCGAACGTACAAAGCACCCACGCCCTTGGGACCGTGGAACTTATGTCCCGAAAGGGACAGCATATCTATATTCATTTCCTTTACGTTAACGGGGATATGACCTACCGCCTGAACAGCATCGGTATGAAAAAGCACGCCCTTTTCACGGCAGACCTTGCCGATCTCCGCTATAGGCTGAATTGTGCCTATTTCGTTGTTGGCGAACATAACCGTCACAAGCGCAGTGTTTTCTGTAATAGCATCAGCCACCTGAGAAGCGGTTACGTAGCCCAGATTATTAACGGGAAGAAGAGTTACCTTGAATCCCTCTTTCTCAAGAGCATTAAGGGTATGCAACACTGCGTGATGCTCGATAGCGGTGGATATTATCTCGGTTTTTCCTTTGGCTTTCATAGCCTTTGCCGCACCGATAATTGCCCAGTTATCGCTTTCGCTTCCGCCGGAGGTAAAATATATTTCGTTTTTATCTGCTCCCAAAGCAGCCGCAACGTCCGCTCTGGCTTTATCAAGTAAAAAGAAGGCTTCTCTGCCTGCGCCGTGGAGCGAGGACGGATTTCCGTAAACCTCCCACGCCTGCTGTATGGCTTGGACTGCCGCAGGAGAGATTGCGGTTGTCGCCGCATTATCCATATATATACGTTTCATCAGACATTCTCCTTTCGATTAAACAGTCGTTTAATCTTTATCAATATTATTATACCCCGAAGAACGGGAAAGTCAAGTACTTTTGTTGACATTTGGAAGAAATATGTATATAATATTTGAAGAAAGGGCGTGTTTATATGGAAAAAGACACATTCGTTACGGCGGCAGACAGCTTTAAGCTGCTTTCGGATGCTACCCGTCTTAAAATATTTCATTATTTATGCCATGCAGAAGCAAGTGTTCAAAACACTGCGGAGGCGGTGGGAATGTCCTCACCTGCAGTAAGCCATCACCTTAAATTACTTAAAGATGCAGGTCTGCTTAAGGTGCGCAGAAGCGGCAGAGAGGTGTTGTACTCAATTTCGGACAACTGCCTGGCAAACGTTATAAAAAACACTATCGGAAGCCTGCTTCGCTGCTCAAGCTGTGACCGCGGAAGTTGCGAGTAAATCCCCCCAAGAAAGGTTTTTCGATATGTAGGGGCGATTCACGAATCGCCCGCAACAGACGGTATGTTTCACGGAAAAACGCTTTCTCGGGGACCCCGAAAACTGAGCATCCCAAATAGTAAATTCGCGTAAAAAAGAGGCTGCGAAGCCTCTTTTATTTTTGATATCTGTTGCAACAAATCTACAACTATGTTATAATTTAAAAAAAGGAGGTACAGTATGGAAAGATTAATTTGCAAGTCATTACTATGGGCGATAGGTCTAAATACTGATGAAGATTATTACAAAATCCTTGATGAAATGTTCCTTGTAAACTCTAACAATAGTATTCTTTTAGACTTAGAGTGTTGTTCTTCCGACTGTGATGCTACCTTTAGTATTTTACAAAATTTTTGGGAATATGAATGTGACTGTTTTTCTGTAGAAACTTTTGGCAAGTGCTTACTTGAAGATTTAAAAACAATTTATTTTTCAAATATATTTTCAATCGAAGATTTCGCAAACATGTGTTATTCTTTGTGGAATCACTTGCCCAGCGAGTTTAACACAATAGAACCGTTTCATACATTAAGTTATGCTGATGACCCATTGTCTTGGAATGATGAAGAACAAACACGAAAACTTTATGAAGAGTTATTTGAGTTCTATAAATAATTTCCCATTTTCCCCCAAAAAACATGATACAAAACTAAAAGCTGTGTAGAAATTTCTACACAGCTTTTTACTATTCTCAAAAGCACGAAGCTTGATCTCGTTTTTGTCTTTTCTATGCAGCTTTATCAAGCTTGAAGGTGAGAGTCTTATACTCGCCTCTGTGGTAGACCTTAACGGTAACCTGCTGGCCTGCAGAGCATTTTGCAAGCTCGGCAGCAAGGTCTTCCTTGCTCTTTAAGGTTTTGCCGTTAAATTCGGTGATGATATCGTAAATCTCAAGTCCTGCTTCGTAGATGGCGGTGCCGGGCGTAACCTCGGTAACGTAAACTCCATCGGGAGCATCGTCAGAAATAAATCTGCCGTACTCAACACTGTTGCGTGCATCGGAAACCGACATGACGGTAATATGCAGCTTGGGAGATGTCTTTACAAAATCCGTATCGCTGTCATCGGGAAGCTCGCCATACTTAACCAAAAGCTCAAATACCTCAACAGCGTCGCTGATGGGAATACTGAAGCCGATACCCTCGTATTCGTTCATAAGCTTAAGGGTGTTTATGCCGATGACCTGACCGTTTATATTAAAGAGAGGACCGCCGGAGTTGCCGGGGTTGATGGGTGCATCGGTCTGGATGAGTGTCATGGTCTTGACTACGTTGCCGTAATCGTCGGTACATTCAACGTCTCTTGCAAGACCGGAAACGACGCCGGAGGTCATAGTGCCTGCAAGAGAAATATCATAAGGAGTACCGATAGCAACCACAGGCTCGCCTACAGAGACCTTGGAGGAATCACCAAGCTCTGCGGGAACAAGATTTTTCGCCTCAATGCGGAGCACCGCAAGGTCGGTAGCGGAATCCGAGCCGATGAGAGACGCCTCATATTCCCTTCCGTCGTAGAACTGAACGGTAATATGGTCCGCATCCTCGATAACGTGGTGGTTGGTTGCGATATATCCGTCTGCGCTGAGCACAAAGCCGCTTCCCAAAGCGTAGCCGCTGTTTCTGTCATAGGTACAGATTATGGAAACACAGCTTACAGAGCATTTATCATACAGTTGGGTATAAACGGTGGAAACCTTATCGTAATCGGTAATATTAAGATTAAGTTCGGGGTTATCGGTAGGAGTGAGACTTGTTTCGCCCTTTGCGGGATCGTTTTTAGAAACGTCGTTTGAGCCGATAGCATTTGAAATATCGTCAAATCCCGGGATTTCGGGCAATTTGAGGTCTTTGAGAAGGAGAGTTGCCGCCAAAAGCACGGTAAGGAACAGCACCATTGCAGCAGCGACAATAGCAAAGATAAGGACCTTTTTGCCTTTACGCTTGGTGTTTGTGCCCGATTGCCAGTTGTGGGCGTATCTTTTGTTGGGGTCATAAGGCTGCCATCCCTCCGGTGCGTGGGGAGGATATGTCCTTGCTTCCGGCTCTTCGGGAGGGGAAGAAGTCTCTTCAACTGCCGGCGGCTCTTCCTTTATCTCCTCTGCCTGCAAAACGGGAGATTCCTCTGATACGGTATTTTCTTGGTTCTCTATACTGTTATTTTTTTCAAATTCGTTCATTGTGTTTCCTCCTTTGGATATGATATTTATACACCTGCAAACTTAAGTCCGCCTTAAGCCTGCGGTAGCAATTATTTGTGTGGAAAGAGGGAGAGTAAAGCGGAAGCAGGTACACTTACCCGGCTCCGAAGTTACGGTTATTCCCTCGCCGTGGGAAGCAAGATTGGTTTTTACAATATACAAGCCAAGTCCCATGCCTGTTTTATCCAGACCTCGGCTTCGGTCGCTTTTATAAAAACGCTCAAACAGCAGAGGAAGCTCTTCTTTTGGAATGCTTTCGCCGGTATTGCATATTTCAAAAAAGACTTTTTTCCCCTCTTTGCCGATATTTATGGTGATATTACCGCCGACATTGCAGAACTTCACAGCGTTTTCGGTAAGATTATATACCACCTGATGTATGGAATCCGTATCTGCGGTGACAAACATATCTTCATCGCAGTTGAACTCTATTTCTATATTCTTTTCGTCTATCCTGCTTCCAAGACTTATAAGCGCCTGACGTGCTTTTTCGGTAAGATTGAACCTGACGGGGTTTATATTTCCCTTGCCCGCTCTGGACATTTCAAGCAGAGAAGACACCAGACGGGAAAGACGGTGTGTCTCCGACGAGATTATCTCAAGATAATGCTGTTGTTTTTCGGGCGGGATAGTTCCGTCCAGCAGACCGTCCGCAAAGCCTGCGATGGTGGTCATGGGAGTGCGGAGGTCGTGAGAGACGTTTGCAATAAAGGTGTTGCGGTTTTCCTCGGTCTTGCTCAACGAATCCGCCATATAGTTCATTGCACGGGAAAGATTTGCAATTTCATCCTGACCCTTAACGGGAATACGCTCGGTAAAATCACCCAAAGCGTACTGGGTAGCCGCGTGGCTGGCTTTTTTGATAGGCGCGGAAATTCGCTCGGATACGATATAAACACCGATGAGTATGGCAAGGAACACCCAAAGGGATATTGCAGCGAAAAGCTTTATAACCTTGGAAACAAAGCCTGCATCGGTAATATTTGGGGTGGTAACAAGTATAATACCATCGGGAAGGTTGTCGTTGCCAACGATTATATAAAAATAGTTAAGTGATTTTTGGGTAAGCATACCGTCCAGATCGGAAATAGTATATTTACTGCCGCCGCTCAAAATATCCTGCGCCACCTCGGCAGGAAGTGCACTTTTAATTGCCGCGCTTCCCAAGAGAAGCTTTCCGTCGCAATCAAAAATATGAATATCCGAAGCGGTCATTTTGGAAATACTTACTATATTCTCTCTCACTTCGCTTTTATGCCCTGAAATAATATCCGTAAGATCGTTTTCACCCGTAACCGCAGAAAGAGTCTTTATATTGGTAGCAACGCTGTGAGCGGTACGCTGCATCAACGCATCTCTCGTATCCATAGAGTTGTTGGTAAGCACTGCGGAAAGGATAAAGCCCAACAAAATAAAGCACACGAATATTATTGCCGCCACGGCAGTTAAATACCGGGTAAATATACTTTTGAACATATTCCTTTTACCTTCCCTTTCTTTGCTTTTCCATATTGTACCACACTTATATAAAAAAATCAAACCATAATGTTGTAAACTATTTGTAACAATCCCCCACAAAAGGCTTTTTGGACACTGCGGGCATTTCACGAAATGCCCCAACAGGCTGTAGATACCACGAAAAAACACTTTTGCGGGAACCCCGAAAAAATAATACCCCACAAATCTGCGATTTGCGGGGATCCCATGTAGGGGCGGGCGTCCGATTCGGGGACCCTGCGAATGCGATAAGCATTCGTGGGGTGAATCTTCGACGTCCCGAGAAAAACAATACCGAAAAAAACAAGGAACCGAAAAAATCGGTTCCTTTAGTTTTTGCTTTTCCACTGTTCTACCACGGTCTGTCGGGGCAGAGATTATTCCAATAATAGTTGATTTTTGTGGCGTAAATACGCATCCAGCATTCGCAGAAGGAAAGCTTTCCGTCACCTTCTAATATGCAGTCAAACAAATTTGCCTCCGGTGCTTGAGTATCCGAATAGTGACTGACAAACCACAATTTGCACTTGCCGGAGTTTATGTGTTTAATAAGAACGTCGATGTCCCAATCTCTAACTGTCTTTTTTCTGTTTTTTGGGCGTTCCCGCACGAAAAGCCAAACGGACACGTCATACGTGTTTCCGTTTTCCAAAGCAAATTCTACTTTTGAAGCGTCGGTGCGTAAACAGTCTTCGTAAGGATTGTCAGGATGATTTGGGGCAATCCAAAACCCATCCGAGAATTCAAACACAAGCTTTCCGTCGCGGAGATACGCGCGGTCGGCAATACAATCGTGCAGGGTCAGGAATTCATTACTGCTGTCGCAGTGGATAAAATTTTGCTCGGACATATAGTACACCTCGATTCAGGTCTTTTTGTTGTTTGGGTTAATTTATCCTTACGTATCCCGTCTGTTCGATAAGACTTTGACCTTCATTGGAAAGCAACCATTCGATAAGCACGGGGATATTTTCGTTTTCGTTATCTGCGCGGTATATTGCATAAAACTGCGTCACAACGGGATAACTGCGGTTTTGAATATTCTCTGCGCTGGGATATACGCCGTTCAGCGAAAGCATTTTTACCGAATCGTTTTCCACGATACCGTCCATATAGAATCTGAACGAAAATCCCAACGAACCGCCCATAATGGCAAAGGGCGATTTTTCGCCGATTTCGTATTCACCCATAAACGCTTCAAAGGTGGTTTGGCTTCCGCTTCCTTGCAAACGGGTTATGGGGTTTATTACGCGGTTTGCGCCGCCAACCTCTGCCCAGTTGGTATATTCGCCGGCATATATTTTTCTTATCTGCTCCACCGTAAGGTTATTTACAGGATTGTCCTCGTTTACAAAGAATACGAATCCCTCTAAGCCGATAGGAACGTACGCAAGTTCAACGCCTTTTTCCATAGCGTATTGCTTTTGCTGTTCGGACGGTCCCGCACAGAACAGAATATCGGTGGTGCCGTCTACGATAGCTTGGTAGCCCCGTACGGTGTTTTTGTATTGCATCGCGCTGTCTGGAGCGAAATTTTCTCCGTAAAAGTTATCGTCCGAAAAGCTTCCGCCTTCGTAGGTAACGCAGCCTTCGGGGTACACGTTTTCGATAACCGCAGCATAAACGGGCACCAAAGCGGCGGCGCCGTCCAACACGGGTAGGTTGTCCTCTAATTTTAAAGAAGAGGAAATCTTCGGAATATCCGAATCGGGCTCGTGGGGGAGATAGCTTTTTACGTCTATCATCTGCGCCTGTGTTGCCCCGCTGAAATTATTGGAAAGTCTGCGGGTGAGTATTTGGTAAACGACGAAATTAAACGCGGCAAACACCGTAATTACAACAAGAATGGCGGCTATCTGCTTTTTCAACTTCATTTATCCCCACAGCTCCTTTCCGATAAAATGTATTATAGAGCAGTGGTTATATGCGTAAACCGCATAAGCAAAATGAGCTATTGTCAAAACGGCGCAAATTCCTATAACAGAAAACAGTACGATGGAAAAAGTACGGTTTTTCATATCCGTCACCTCACATATACGCTATTGCACGGCCGATCAGAAGAAGAATACCAAAATCAATAGCAAGTAAAACTGCGCAGATAATCGAAACTGCTATAAATGCCGTTTTCCGTTCCGCTACCGATTCGTTAGAAAACAGCTCGGGCGTAACCCGGTTTGTGCGCTTTGCTGAAATATAACGAATTAGAAAAACAAAAAATAGAATAACAGAGATTATCGGAATTCCAAAAAACATAAACCATGCTATTGCCATAAATAAATATGCCGTTATATCCATAAAAAAGCACCTCACTTTAACTTGATTATATCAAAGCAAAATGGGATTGTCAACAATATCACGGCGAAGCCGTGTATGGAATCAATGCGGAGCATTGGATGTAATCAATCCGACGGAAAATGCACCTTCGGTGATGCCATACGCGGCGCACGCCGCGATTCCATGCACCCTGCGGGTGATTCCATGCCAACCCGACTCCGTCGGATTGGATAAAAAAATCCAAGTCTTACGACTTGGATTTTTTGGTGGAGACTACAGGACTCGAACCTGTGACCCCTTGCACGTCAAGCCCGCCTGACGGCGTGAAACCCTCGTATTTACTTGCTTTTTCGCTGTGTAATTTATTGTATTTTTGTGTTTTGTTGACCTTTTGTTGACCCAAACGGGGCTGAATTACAGCCCCATTTCTTTAACTCTGCGATAGAATGTGTTGGGCTTCAAGCCAAGCTCTTTCATTGCGGCGGTGGCGGTTATTTCACCCTCTCGCCAACGGGTGCAAAGCGCTTTGAATTGCGCTTCATCAAATTCAACGGGCTTTCGACCTTTATACTTGCCCTCGCTCTTGGCAATTTCGATTCCCTCCCGTTGCCTTTCCAAAATACTTTCCCGTTCTAACTCGGCAAGCGCGCCAAACACCGTCAGCATAAATCTTCCTTGCGGTGTTGTGGTGTCGATATTTTCTTTGAGAGATACAAATTCAACACCCTTTTCGGTAAGCTCAGAAACAACAGCCAAAAGGTCGCGTGTGTTTCGTGCTATACGGGAAATGCTTTCCACGATTACAACATCATCAGCACGGACAAAAGACATCATATCTTTGAAAGCGGCGCGGTCGGTATTCTTTCCGCTTGCTTTATCTATAAACAACTTTTCGGCGTTCTGCTCTTGCATCATTTTGAGCTGTCGTGCCTCGTTCTGCTCGATTGTCGAGCATCTTATATAACCAACTCTCATAGGTTTGCCCCTCTCGTTTTCGTTGTCTTATTATACCATATTTTTTCAACTATGTCAATAGGGTTGTGCAATATTTTGACATATTTCAAAATATAAAATATCATTTATATGACATACAAAATCGGTGCAAATTTCTTTGTCATTGGGGTATAGTCTATTGACATAACCAAAAGAGGGGAAGAAAAAGGGCGCAACCGCGCCCCGTTCTTTTTATGTTAGTTAGGTGTAAATGTTCCGCTTACGGACACGATAGTAAAGTCGCAATTTCCTTTGAGTGTGCTTGTATTGCTATAGCACTCTATGTCGTATGTCTGTTTGAAATTTCCGCTTGAAGGCATAGAGATTGTTATTTCGATAGGCGTTCCTTCTTTTTCATCAGATAAATGCCAATCGTAAACGCTATAACTATCAACGTTTGCTCGAAGAGTTATCTTTACATTGTCAAATGTGCCCGAAGCTATCCCGTATGCAGAAAGGTCAATGGTAGAGTAACTTGTGTAAACGTAAAAACCTTTTTCATAACGTGAATTTGTAAAAGTTCCGCTTATAGAAATATATTGGGACAAATTGCTTTTTGTAAGTTCGATTTTTGGCTTTGTGGCAGATAAAGCGCCATTATCTTTGTTGATATTATCGTTATTGCTTGTTGTGCTATCAGAACACGCGCATACTGATATACATATCATAAAAATCAAAAAAATAGATATAATCTTTTTCATTTATTTTTCTCCTTTGCGATTAAAGCTTGCACCGCAAGTTTGATGTTTTGCGGAATGCCGTCCATTTTTACATATTTGGCAACGGTCGAGCCGCTTCGTCCTATAATACGACCAACAGCCGCATAATTGCCTAATTCGTCATAAAGCTTTTGCATCTTAATTATTTCTTGCGGTGTTACACGAGGCGCGCCCACTTATTTTGCCTCGCCGTCTTTTTTGCGGAACGGCTTTTTGCCAGTCTTTACACATCTGTCGGAATGTTCCATGCAGTAGTTCCAAAGCTCGTCAATATAGCCCGTAAAGGTTTTTTGTTTCGCTTTGTCGCCGTTGCTTGCTTCAAAGATAATGGCATTGATTGCATCGAGCTTGTCTTGGTAGTTCCACGGAACGGTGATTGTCTTTTTGTCAGTGTCGAGAATAATACGCATTTTTGCGTCCTCCTAAAATTAAAAAATGCGCGATTTGCAAGGGTTTTAACTGCAAAATCGCACATACCATTATATATATATATATATATATATTGTCAAGTATTTTGCCGAAAATTATCGAAATTTATTAAAATTTGTTAGCATTTAATAATTTTCGGCAAAATTTATTTGAATTCGCTTGAAATACGGTCGTTCCCGTGCGTTTTCATTCGTTTTTATGAAAATGAACACGATTTCAACGGAAACGGTGAAAATCAAAAGCAATTCGGTCGGATTTTAGACCACGCCTTTGGGTTGAGAGGGAATAAAAATGTTTTCTTCCCGAAACATAGCCCCTGCCGCGTGGCGTTCATAAAGTTGTCCGACGAGCGCACGAAATTGATTTAAGAAAAAATTTTTTGTATAATATATTTACAAGGTTAAGAAAAGCCTTGAAAAAATTTTTTATAAAAGGAGCGAAAGAAATGTAGAAAAAAGATACTATGTTCTACAAAATGATTCAAGCCATGGAGGATAGCGCAAATATAGCTCTGCGTTACCAATTCCAAAAGGACATGGCAAAACAAGCTTTGCTCGACCGCGAGGAACGAGAACAACTTGTTAATGAGATTTGCGCGGAGGTATTATCGCGCATATCAATTCAAATCAAAGCAGAGGCAATTTCGCAACTGCGTGATTTACTTAATGGATTTGGGAGGTAAGAGGTTATGCCTAATACAGTTCCCAATCAGCGCACGGTGAAAATTCACCGTGAACCCGTGAAAGCGGACTTCCTCGGTATCAAAAACGGGAATTGGCAGAGGGCGGCGCGTGATTTGCGTCCCCACGCCTTGCTCTTGTATTTATACCTCGCGGCAAACGCTGATAATTATACCCTTGCGCTGTCCCCTGCGGCGGCGAGAGAGGCGGTTGGCATGCCTCGTTCCACCTACAACGACCAAATTAAGGTTTTGATCGACAAGGGGTATCTTGTTCCCTCTCATGGGAATACCTTTGATTTTTATGAAACACCACAACCGCGCGCCGTGCAAACGATGAGAGAGGCGAGCCTCGGACACTTCTTTGATGAAGAATGTCCGACAACCGACAACGACTTGACGAATGTCGCTAAAAATTATCCGACAGAGGATATAGAAATAAATAATAGACAAAATGGGATAAATAACAGCGATATAAATATTGAAAATCTCTCTCCCATTCAACCTCCAAAAGTCAAAGAAATTACTATCCAAAGACCAAAAGCAGAGGGGAAAGACAGACCTAAATATATTCCCCAAATAAAACAAGGTGTTTTTGAGTTTTGAGAGGGGTGAAAAGGTTTGTCTTATGCGGAAAATATGTATAAATGCTTGAAAAAGAAACGATTTCTTTGCGATAAATACGAGCATGCGGGAATATACAGCATCATCATTGACGATAAGCTCGTATATATCGGTAAAAGCCATAATATGTTGAAAAGACTTGCGTAGCACATGGTTGGCATAAAAACCGAAAGCGAGAGAAAATATCGCATTTTGGCGGCATATAAGCGAGAGGGACATGCCATAAACTTTGACGTTATGTATTACGCAAAAGAAAAGCGATATAACGCTATAACCGAGGAGATAGGTGCAAAAGAGGGAGAATTGATAAGGCGTTTTTTGCCGTTGTTAAATACGCAAATACCAAAAGCCGAGAATTGGCGAAAATATACTTGCAGAGAAATAGAACACTCGATTTTATAAGATAAGCGAGAGGCGCGTGCCTCCCGCTTTTTCTTTTTCCTCTTGGTGTGCTTCACTCAACCGAAATTGAACGTTGCTTCCAATGAATTGCGCATTTGTGCTATGTCCGAGCGCGCGTAAAAGTTTAGCGTTGTGCGCGCATCGGCGTGCCCCAAAATGTCTTGAACGCTTTTAATGTCTGCGCCGTTCTGTAATAAAAGCGAGGCGCAGGTGTGGCGCAAATCGTGTGGGGACATATTGGGTAAATCTGCCTTTTTCATCAGCTTCTTCATGTGCTTTGTAAGATATGACGGGTCGCGCGGTTGGGTTTGCGCTTCCTCGGAATGAAAGAGAAAAGCATCTTTTACTTTTGGATTTTCCGCGTTTTTGTATTCTTCCAAAAGGCGCAAGGTTTTATTTGCGATAGGGATTGTACGATATCCCGTGTCGGTTTTCGGTGTGCCCACAACCGCGCCGCTTTTGGTGGTATAAACAACGTTGCGGTTTATGTGCATCAAGGCGTTTTCAAAATCTATGTCGCCCCATTGCAAGCCAAAACATTCACCGCGCCGCAAGCCCGTTGTTAATAGGATATAATACATTGTTTTCTGCATCAACGGAAGCTTTTCAACCTCGTCAATAAATCGCGTTACCTCGGACTTTGTGAACGCATCGACCCTATGGCGAGGTAGCTTTGGCGATTCTACATTCTGCATCGGATTGTCCTCTATGTATCTGCGCTTGACCGCATAAGCAAAAATCAAATTCAAGGTTGAATAATGGTGTTTGCGCGTCTGCGCCGAGAGGGGCTTGCCTTGGGGGTTCTTGCGCTCGTTTTTGAGATAGTCAAGGTATTCGGTCGCCTTTTGGCTGTCGATGTCCGCTAGGCGTATTCTCTCGAAATAGGGGAGAACGGTTTTCAAAATAAACATTCGAAATTCCAATGTTGTCGCCCTTGCTTCATCGGTTTGCAGGGAGGGCAACCAAATATCGTTGACAAAATCAGCGAAAAGAATATCCGAGGGCTTGAACTTTTCTGTTTGCTCTTGGAACTCTTTTATAACTTCCTTTTCCCAAATCGCCGCTTCCTTTTCAGCATGCTTCCATAATCGCGGCTCGGAATAGTTCTTTTCGGGCTTCCATACCTTTGTTTTGAACTGTTGTTTTCCGTCTAAATCCCGACCGAGAAAAGCTCGAAATTTGAACGATACGATTTTGCCGTTTTTGCGTTTTTCTTGAATACTCGCCATGAAAAATCCTCTCTTTTTCACACCTCAAAAACAAGAAACGCAAAAGTTGATGACCTTTTTGTTGACCTTTTGGAAAATTAGGTTCTGCAAGAAAAACAAAAAACCGTGAAAATCCATTGGGATTTCACGGTTTTTGTATGGTGGAGACTACAGGACTCGAACCTGTGACCCCTTGCACGTCAAGCAAGTGCTCTAGCCAACTGGGCTAAGCCTCCGCGCAAGGGAGATTATAGCACATAGGAGTGCAAAAATCAACCCCTATTTTTTGCGTTTTATCAGTTTCTTACGAAGTGCGCCTGCGGTTGCCAAAGCCGCTACGGTAACAACAACTCCCGCGCCTGCGCCTACAAGCGCCCACGTTAAAGACCCGGTTTTTACTCTGCGCGCCTTTTTGCGCTGTTTTTCCTTAACTACGGCTTTTGCGGTTTGAGTTATTTCGTCAATAAGCTTTTCCTCGCAGGTTTCAAGCGCAATTTTCTGCAGTGTGGCGGCTACATTTTTATCAAGACCTGCAGTATACACGTTTCCGACGGGGGAGACGCCGCAGAAGTTATACAGCCAGCAGCAGGCGGCAAGATAACTGCCCTCCTTGGAGTGGTGGTGTTCATCATCTGCATACAATTCAATTTCGGGGTGCTTCATAGCGCATAGGGTAAATGCTTGGGCAACGGGGCTTACGGGCACGCCGTAAAGGTCACCCATAGCGCCGTAGGTGCCGAAAAGGTCGCCGTTTTGTATAATACGCTGCTCCTTGTCGCTCTCGTAAGCGTAGCGCATATAAAGCAGGGGAGTAGCACCGTTTTCCTTTACAAGCTCAAGCAACGTTTCCAGCGCGCGGAGAGATTTATGGTAATCGGACTTATATCCGTCCTGAAGCACGATATAATCATACTTTTTGTTCTCAAGTATTTTGCGGAGTGCCTGACCTCTGGGGTGCTTTTCATCAGCATATTCGGTGAAGTATGCGCTTCCGTAGGTGCAGTAGTCAACCGAAACGTCAATTCCTGCCTGCTTACACAGCGCCTTGAATTTAATGGGGTTGCCGTTTATATAAGTGCAGGAGTTGCCTACGAACAAATATTTTACAGTGTTTTCGGTAACCTTTTCGTTTCCCATATTCACAGTAAACAAAGCGGCATCGGGGTCATATTCGCCCCACATGGGATAGATAAGTGATATGGTGGAATTATATATCACCGCGCCCTCGGTCGCTGTTAAGTAATAATCATAGAGGGGGTGGTTTGCGCCGAAGATTACCGCAAATCCGCCTGCAGGCACACATACGCTTTTCTGTACGCTTCCCTCGGCAGAGGAAAGGTTTGCACCGCCCTCGTACAGTTTTCCGCTTTTATCAAAAACAAGTATATATGCGTTTCTCAAATTATATGTGTCCGCGTCCAGATGCTTGTCGCCACGGCAGACTATAAGACCGTCCTGAGAATAAGCGCGGTCGAAACCGGAAATAACAAACCTTTGAATTTTCATTGTTTTTCCCCTTTGTTTGGCATTTTCTTTTATTATACCACTATTTTTAAGGTTTTGTCAATGCGTGCACATCTTTTGCAGATATGTAATTGACTTTTCCTTCAAAAAGGGGTATATTAATATATAACGAAAAGGAGATGTTTAATATGAGTGAATGTTCACATAACTGTTCCTCCTGCAGCGAGAATTGTTCTTCCCGCACGGAGTTAATGAAAGAAAAATTAAACGATTATTCCCGCGTCGGTAAGGTAATCGGCGTAGTAAGCGGAAAAGGCGGCGTAGGTAAAAGTCTGGTCACCTCTCTGCTTTCCGTATATACCAACCGTCTGGGCTATAACACCGCTATTCTTGATGCGGATATAACCGGTCCCTCCATTCCCAATGCCTTCGGTCTTCACGAAAAGGCTATGGGCACCGAGATGGGTATGCTTCCCGCAGTAACCAAAACCGGTATTCAGGTAATGTCCCTTAACCTGCTTCTCCCCGGTGAGACGGACCCCGTAGTATGGCGCGGTCCCGTTATCGCAGGCGTGGTAAAGCAGTTCTGGACAGACGTTGTCTGGAACGACGTTGACTTTATGTACGTTGATATGCCTCCCGGAACCGGCGACGTTCCTCTTACCGTTTTCCAGTCCCTGCCTATTGACGGTATTATCGTTGTAACCTCTCCGCAGGAGCTGGTTGGTATGATAGTTGAGAAGGCTGTAAATATGGCGCGCCTTATGAATGTGCCTGTCCTCGGCATTGTTGAAAACTTCAGCACCTTCAAGTGCCCCGATTGCGGCAAGACCCACGCCATCTTCGGCGAGAGCCGCATTGACGAGATTGCCTCCCGCCACGGTATAGACACCGTCTGCCGTCTGCCTATCGACCCCGTCTTCGCCGCCTCTGCAGATGCAGGTACTATCGAGCTGTCTGACGAGACCGAGCTTGTTGAACTGGCAAAAAAGATAACCGAAAGCAAATAATCCTTAAAACCCGTGATAAACTCACGGGTTTTGTTTACAATTTGTTAATTGACACCCGAGGAAGTGTATGGTAAAATATTATTGTAAATAAAAAATTTTTTAATTTTTTCAAAAAATTTTATAGACGTTTCCTTGTTTTTAGACATCTATATAATAGAAGGGTAAAAAGAACCCAACTTTGATAAAAGGAGGATGATTTAAGCGTATGAATAATCACAAAAATTGCCCTCATAGGGTTTGCGCACAAGTTTACGGCAATAAATAACGCGCATAGTGCTAAGGACATTATGCGCAGCAAAAGAACAAAACACACAACAACTTTAAATAATGAGCATAGGAGTTAGGAGGCTTTATCATGAAAAAATTTTTATTTCTTTTACTGTGCCTCGTTTTAGTTTTTGCTTCTTGTGATAAAATACCGAGCGATTCCAATGTAAGCGATGCATTAGAAAACGAAATTTCAAAATCGGGGATTTCAGAATCGGTGCCGGAGAATTCGGAGGTTGAAGCTTCAAAAGCGGAGGTGCCTGATACGGAACCGGAGAACTCGGAAACAGGGATAATTGAAGATGTAAGTGAACCGGAAGTATCAAAAACCGAAACAAAAGGCAGACAGGAAAAATTAGATATTGACTGCAATATCAACGTTATAGCCCTTCCCTTTGAACACAAAGGCGGCGGTCTTGACGGACTGTATCAGTTTGGCGTGTTAAAGAAAACTGCCAAATCTCTTGTGTTGGACGAGCACTATCGTTACCACCTTGATACGGAAGAATATGATGAGTGGGTAAAAAAATATACTGATGAATGGTTTGAAGATAATTGGCTTATAGAATTCAGGTCATATAATCCAACCTTCACTTGTAAAGAAATCGGTGTGTATTTCAGTCATAAAGAAAACTATGAACCAATGCTGTATTTTCATATTGCCGAGGATGCTTTTGATGAGAAAGCCGATCCCGATAAGATGACACAGTATTGGACGTATATCGAAATACCCAAAGATAGCATTGAATACGATCTTACCGAGTTTTATTATCAATCGGTATACGACGATAACTATGATTCCGTGTTCAATTAATTTTTTCAAATAAACAAAAATACACCCTGCGTGAAATCTTTTTGATAACACGCAGGGTATATTTATTGTTAATCCACGTTGGGACGGCTGTCGTGGGTGGTAACGGGAACCTCGTGTTCTCTGGGTCTGAAAAGCAGACTCACGCACCAAAGACCTGCAAGGGCAACCACGGTGTAGATTATACGGCTGGCAAGTGCGCCCTGGCTTCCGAATATCCAGGAAATCAGGTCGAACTTGAAGATACCGATAAGACCCCAGTTAAGGCAGCCGATTATCGAAATTATAAGTGCAATTCTATCCATTAACATATTTTTATATCTCCTCTCGGTTTGTGATTATTTTGTGCCGTAAAAGGAAATATATACATTGACAAACATGTTTTATAAATGTAAAATATAGTAAATATAAAATTTTGTTAAAAAGAAGGGTTTTATACATATATGAGAATGCGTCCCAAGAAAAACCGCGTCTCCCGGCTTGAAAACGTAAAAGAGCTTTTCGCGGTTACAGACGAAAACGGTAAAATAGATATTAAAGAGTCCTTTGGCGAGGATTGCAATATATCCATAGAGATCGGCTGCGGTAAAGGCAGGTTTATATGCGGAAAAGCCGTTCAGATGCCGGATGAAAACTTTATCGCCTTTGAGCGTGTGCCTGACGTTAATATGATGGCGATGGAAAAAGCCTTCGCAGCAGAACTGCAGAACGTGCGCTTTTGCAACGGTGACGCAAAGGAGCTTTCCGAGATACTGCCTGCAGGAAGAATAAACGCAATTTATCTTAATTTTTCCGACCCTTGGCCCAAAAAACGCAATGCAAAGCGCCGGCTTACAAGCCCGACCTTTCTCGAAATGTACAAAGGCCTGCTGGCACCCGGCGCGGTAATTTATTTTAAGACCGATAATATCGGACTTTTTGAGTATTCACTCGAAACGTTTGCAGAGTGCGGATATACTCTTTCAAACGTTTGCTACGACCTGCACAACGATGAGATACTCTCAAAAGACAATATACAGACCGAATACGAGGAGAAATTCTCCGAAAAGGGATTTACCATTAATTATTTGGAAGCCCGTGTCAAGTAGTTTTCAACTACCTCTCGCTCACTGAAATAGGTGCGGACACCGTTTTCCTCGATATAATCCTCGTGTCCTTTACCCACAAGGACGATAACGTCACCGGGAAGCGCGTTTTCCAATGCGTATTCAATAGCGTCCTTACGTTTGTTAATAACGACGTATTTACCCTCTGTCTTTTTCATACCAATCAGGATGTCGGCAACGATATCCTCTATTTTTTCATAGCGGTTGTTGTCCTCGGTTATAATGGAAAGGTCAGCGTTTCTGCCGATAACCTCACCCATGGAATAACGGCGGAGCTTGCTTCTGTTACCGCCGCAGCCAAATACCGCAACAAGACGCTTGGGGGAATATTTGAGTATAGTCTCAAACAGGTTTTGCACGGAAAACTCGTTGTGTGCAAAATCTATCATTACCGTGTAATCCTTCGTTCCGGGAATTATCTCCATTCTGCCGCGAATATAGGTGTTTTTAAGACCTTCCTGAATGGTATTGTAATCTACGTTTCTCGCCCTTGCGCAGGCGATAACGGCAAGCGCGTTATATACCGAAAACTCACCGGGCTGGGAGATGTTAAAGCGGTGGAGACCTTCGCTGTCGCGGCAGTCAAACTCGGTAATAAGTCTGTGGTCGCCGGAAACAAAGTTAAGGTTTTCCGCCATTATTTGGGTATCACCGAAAAATCCGAAGGTTACGTATTTGCCGGTGTCTACGTTTTCGATAATTCTGTCGTAATATTCGCAATCGCGGTTTACAAAAACCTTTTCGCACTGGTCGAATATCTTTTTTTTGCAGTTAAGGTAATCATTAAGGTCCTTGTGCTCGTTTGCGCCGATATGGTCGGGGGAAAGGTTAGTAAACAGACCTACGTCAAACTCAATACCGTAGGTTCGGTCAAGCATAAAGCCTTGGGAGGTGGCTTCAATAATAGCGGCGGTACAGCCTGCCTTCACCATCTCGCGGTAGTATTTGTGTATAACGTAGCTTTCAGGCGTGGAGTTATTGGTCTTAATCACCGTGTCACCGTAAATAATACCGGTCGTGCCGATGATACCTACCTTTTCTCCTGCCTTTTCAAGCACGGATTTAAGCATATAGCTGGTGCTGGTCTTTCCCTTTGTGCCGGTAATACCAACGGTAAACAGTTCCTTTGCAGGATGTCCGAACAGGTTTGCGGACATAAGTGCAAGGGTCCTTCTGCTGTCTGCGGTTATAACCACCGTGGCATCATCGGGCAGGTCAAGCTCTCTCTGGGCAACAAACACTCGAACTCCCTTTGCGTAAGCGTCGGAAGCGTAGTTGTGCCCGTCAAGCTGGAATCCCACAATGCAAACAAATGCGGTTCCTTCGCGCGCCACGCGGGAATCGTAGACTATATCCTCAATATCCGCGTTTATATCTCCGCGGTATGTGTATTCAATGCCGTCAAGTAATCGGTTAAGATACATAAAAACAACTCCCTTATATATTTATGTATTTATTATAATGCCAATATGCAAAAAACGCAAGAAGAAATATTAAAAACAGTATTCACATTTGTGTTTTTTTATGGTATTATAGTCTCAGCATAAAACAAAATAATAAAACCCATTTTTGGAGGCAAGTAAAATGAAAATAGGTATTATTTCCGATTCCCTTCTTCTTGATTTTCCCGCTTCTGTTAAGAGAGCGTCTGACCTCGGCGCAAGCGGTATCCAGAAGTATCTCACCGGCGGTGAGTTCTCTGCAGAGAATATGACCCCCGCTAAGGTTGCTGAGATCAAGGATATCATGTCCTCTAACGGTCTGGTGTTCTCCGCTATCTGCGGTGACTTCGGTCTTGACCTTGACCATCCCGACGTTGTTGAGAAATCCAAGAAGGTTCTTTATTCCGCAAAAGAGCTTGGCTGTAACATCGTTACCACCCATATCGGCCACCTTTATCTTGAAGAGGACGCTCGTATGGACCTTATCCGCACCAACGCTCGTGCGCTGGCTGAGTATGCAGACAGCATCGGCTCCGTTTTCGCTGCAGAAACCGGTACCGAAAAGGCCCCCGTTCTCAAGGCATTCCTTGATTCTCTGGGCGCAAAGAGTATGCGCGTAAACCTTGACCCTGCAAACCTTGTAATGGTCGCTCATGATGACCCCGTTGCAGCTGTTGATGTACTTAAGGATTACATCGTTCACACCCACGCAAAAGACGGTATCGTTACCGATAAGACTCCCCACGGCTGGCTCGAGGTTCCTCTCGGACAGAGCGGCGTAGATTGGGATAACTACCTTGCAGCTCTCAATAAGATCGGCTACAACGGATATCTCACTATAGAGCGCGAGTGCGGCGAAGACCCCGCTGCAGACATCAAGATGGCTGTTGACTTCCTCGGCACCAAGCTTGCAAACCTCGGCATCGCTCTTGATAAATAAGCAAATCCTTGCAATAAAAAACTCCCGAATATACGGGAGTTTTGTTTTTTTGTCTTTATGGCTTCAGATGGCCGTTTGCGTCAACGTCAACGTTCCAAGCATCGGTTACTGCTGGAACGTCACCTGAATCGGTCTTTCCTGCCGCCTGAATGGTCTGCGAGATTATCTCCACGTTGAACGTGTATCCGCTTTCAGGCGAAGTCACACCGGAATTAAGCTTTACCAATTCAATAAGAACAGGGGAATCGTCACCGCTTTCCACAGGGGTTTTGCAGTAATAAAAATTATCCTTCTTGAACCAGTTTTCGCCCAGCACGATCTTGTAATCGTATTCATCACCCTCAACGGGCGGCTGACCCAGTACGGATCCGTCCTCGCCGTTTTTCCAGGTGATAACTATCGCCGCGCGAACATATACTGCATATCCTCCGGTATCGCCCACGTTAACCGCAACGTTTTGCTTAACGGTGCCGTCAAAGGTTTCGTTAATGGTCGGGTCAACTTCACCTGCGGTGCTGAATTCGTTTTTAACACTATCCGTCGCCGTGGTCTTAAGGTAGGCAAACACGCTGCCTGCGGTAATTGCGGCTACCAGCAAAAGCGCAACGATAGTTGATATTATCCAGCGCCGTGCTTTTATTCTGTTTTTCATGCTTGCCTCCTTAAAGAATTAATTGTTAAATACGTTTTCTTCGTGCGTCTCACCATTCAGCCAGTTGGAGCCAACGCATTTGTTGTCAAACGAAACGTTGCTTTGAATATCAGCTTCAACTTCAACATTTTCCAGTGTAGTATCAGTTGTTGCGCTGTATTCCCAGGACCATGTTGTCAACTCGGTAATATTGTACATGCCAATAGGGAGATCGGTAATAACAACTGTACCTTGGCCTTGTATCGTTACGATGGTGTCAACAAATTCGTTTCTCGCATCCTGTCCCTGAATACGGAACAAGAAGCTTTGGTTTTCCGTCTTTGCATCGGGATCTGTAACGTTCTTTGTTATCTGAATACTTCCGCTTATAGGCTCAAACTTGGCGTAAAAGTGTTCTTTTCCATCAGCACCTTCTACAATTTCTTGTGCCAAAAGCTTGAAATCATTTCCGTTTACAGTAACCCAGCTTTCGGGCACCTTGTGTTCGTCCAGACAAGCAGGATCGGTATACCAACCCAAAAAGATGAATCCATAA
>JAZSIT010000158.1:0-4355 GCA_045533895.1 Eubacteriales bacterium | reverse complement strand
TTCAAGAACAGCGTCCATATTGGTTATTTTGTCTGCATATTTGTCAAGGAGAGGATGCTCGGGCGCCATAACCATAAAGGTTACGCCGAACATAGTGTCTGGTCTGGTGGTGTAGATACGTAAGCACTCGTCAACCTCTTTAAGCTTGAAGCTTGCAAATGCGCCTTCACTCTTACCTATCCAATTTTCCTGCTGGAGAACGATATTGGGCAGATAGTCCACGTCCTTAAGACCCTGAAGCAGCTTGTCTGCATATTTGGTTATTCTTAAGTACCAAACGTCCTTGGATTTCTGCACAACGTCGCTGGGGCAGATATCGCACTTACCGCCCTGGCTGTCCTCGTTGGAAAGCACGCATCGGCAGGAGGGACAATAGTTTACCAGCGCCTTATCACGGAAAACAAGACCGTTTTCAAACAGCTTAAGGAATATCCACTGGGTCCACTTGTAATAGTCCTCCTCGGTGGTATCAATAACTCTCGTCCAGTCAAAGCCAAAGCCCACCTTTTTCATCTGGGATGTAAACTTTGCAATATTGTTATCGGTAACCACTCTGGGGTGGGTGTTTGTCTTTATAGCGTAGTTTTCGGTAGGCAGACCAAACGCATCAAAGCCGATAGGGAACAGAACATTGTATCCCTCCATACGCTTTTTACGGGTAATAACCTCAAGTCCGCCGTATGCCTTTATGTGGCCAACGTGCATGCCTGCACCGGAGGGGTAGGGAAACTCTACCAGACCGTAAAACTTCTTTTTGCTTTTGTCTATATCACAGACAAAAACCTTGTCGTCCTCCCACTTTTTCTGCCAATGGGATTCATACTCTTTGTAATTGTATTTCATATATATCACCTTTATTGAAAATGAGGAATGAGGAATGTGACGCGATGCGTTTCACGCACCGCTAAATGAGGAATTATTGTTGATTTTTGTTCTACGGAACAAAAATCCTCCTTCATTCATCATTTATCATTTGTCATTTATCATTATTTTATATCTGCCCAGAGCTTGTCAAGCTTATAAAACTCTCTGCCTTCTTTTGTAAACACGTGAACTATAACAGAGCCGTAGTCCACCAATATCCACATATTATTTCCTCTGCCCTCGGTGCGGATAGGGTCAACACCAAGCTGTTCCTTTACCTTGAACTCAACCTCGTCTGCAAGGGTGTTTATATGTGTGTTTGACGTACCCGTCGCCAGCACGAACCAATCTGCCAGCACGGTCTGCTTCGCAACGTGAAGCGCCTTTATATCTAATCCGTTCTTGCTGTCAAGTGCTTCTTTAGCAACTGCGGCAATCTTATCCTGTAATGCAACTTCTGCCATTTATTTATTCTCCTTGTTTATAATATTCCATCGCCTGCAAGGTAAGAGGGTGAATAAAATCCCCTTTTTCCTCAAGATGCTGTACGGTGGAACAAAGTATTTGCTTTATCATGTTGTTTATATCCGTGCTTCCGCGGTGCTTCAGATATTCCTCCCGCATACGGACACAATGGTCGTACCGCCTGTTTTCCTCGATATAATCGGCAATAAAAACCACTTTTTCAATATCCGTCATATTCGGTCTGCCGGTTGTATGGTAGCGGACAGCGTTTACAACGCTCTCTTTTTCCCCCTGCTTTTCCATATTCAGTGCGGCGGTAAATGCGTGCATCACCGCAGGGGAATTTTTCATATCGCTGTCAATCTCCACACCGTGGCTTTCAAATATCGCCTGCTGGTCAAGCCCCTTGGTGCTGTCGTGCATAGAGGCGGCGGTAAACACGTCGGCTTTATCAAGGTGAGGGAAGCAATCCGCCCTCAGCATCTCCGCGTACTTAATAACCCCTTCAACGTGCTTTCCGCGGTAAAGCCCCTTTTCCTTTATATATTCATACACCTTTTGGGGAAGCTTATCCCGCACACCTGCGCGAATTTCGGTGGAGGATATATCGGTTTTCTCGTTTTCCAACAGAATAACCTTTTCGTACTTTTTGTTTATTTCCTTTTCACCTCTGCCTGCAACGCAAAGGGTGCAGTTTTCAAGAATATACTCGTAACGCGCCCATTTCTCAAACTGCTCAAGCTGGTCAGCGCCCACAAGCAGAAAAATTTCGCTTTCGGGGTGCTTTTCCTTTATTTCTGCCAGAGTTATATAGGTATAGCTCTTTTCCCCACGCTTTATCTCAATATCCGAAACCACCGCGTTGGGTATATCTCCAAAAGCCAGCGCGCACATATTCATTCTGTGGCTGCTTTGGGTAACGGGAGCTTCCTTCAACGGCGGGTCAAAGGCAGGGATAATATAGAAAATATCGGGCTTTATTCGGTCATACGCCGCTTTCGCCGCATTAACGTGACCTTGGTGGGGAGGGTCAAAGGCTCCTCCGAATATTAATATTCTCATAAAACGAATTATAAATGATGAATGAGAAATGAGAAATGATGAATGAAGGAAGATTTTTGTTCCGCAGAACAAAAATCAACAATAAATCCCCGTTCCTCATTTTAATTTACTTAACCGGTAATTCTATTTTTCTGTTCTCTTTATTCTTCGCCTGCTTATACAGCACTATCTTTCTTCCGATAACCTGCACGGGCTCTGCGCCTATTTCTTCCACAAGAATATCGCACAATTCTCTGGGGGTATAGGGGCTGGTCTCCAGCACGGATATTTTAATAAGCTCTTTCTTTTCCAATCCGTCGGCAAAGGTGCGTATCTGATTTTCGGTAACCTCGCCCTTTCCTGCAATATAAAGTGCAGGAAGAGTGTTTGCAAGTGAGCGCAGGTACGCGCGCTGTTTTGTGGTTATCATTTAAGAAGTTCTCCTATTTCCTGTTTTGTAAGACGGCGGTATTCCCCTGTCTTTAATTCACCCAGACGGAGTGAGCCTATCTGCACACGCTTAAGCTGGGTTATGGTAAGACAAACGCTTTCGCACATACGGCGTATCTGTCGGTTCTTGCCCTCGGTAAGTACAAATTTAACAACACTTCCGTTGGGGGAACGCTTTATCAGCTCCACTCCCACGGGGTTTATTTTTTCATTGTCCAGTGTCCGCATGGCACGGAGGGAATCCAGCGCATTGTTTTCGATATTTCCCCGCAAATAAACGTGGTATATCTTCTTTTTGCCTGTCCTCGGGTGGGTAAGACGGTTTGCAAGCTCACCGTCGTTGGTCATTATAAGCAGACCCTCGCTGTCCTTATCCAGTCTGCCTGCAGGATACAAGCGGTAAGGCAGGTCAATCAGGTCGGAAACCGTCCTTCTGCCCAATTCATCGCTCATGGTGGTAACGTAACCCATAGGCTTATTCAGCATGACCGTAACCTTTTGGGTCTCTTTTTTAAGGGGGACTCCCCCAATACGGATATCGTCCTTGTCGGAAACGGACATACCTATCTCCGCCTTCACGCCGTTAACCGTCACTCTGCCTGCAAGAATCTCTTTTTCAGCCGCCCTTCGGGAATACTCACCGCAGGCGGCAATATATTTTTGTATTCTTTCCATTATTCCTCGGTTTCGGCGGTTTCTTCCTCGTCGGTTTCCTCAGGCGCGGAAGGCTTTACCATATCCTTTATCTTAAGCACCAGCTCGGGACCTTTATCAATAAGGGAATTAACCGCGTTAATAGTCTTGCTCACAGGGTCCTGAGGCGCATACTCGAAGGATGCGGGATTCTTAAGGTCCAGCATACGGACCTCGCCGTTTTGTATAAGCAAAAATCCAAGAGGAACAACACTCACTCCCGCGCCGTTACCTCCTGCAAAATGAGGGTTGCTTTCGGGAGGGGAGTTCTTTCCGTCAAAATCCACACCGCCGGAGGCAAAGCCTACGGATACCTTTGAAAAAGGCACGATGGTTATACCGCCCTCAATGGTAATAGGGTCGCCCACAACGGTATTAACGTCGGCAACCGAGCCGATCTTGGAAAGAGATGCTTCGATAATTTGTTTGAGAGGTATATCTTTCATAATGCAGTAACTCCTTGTGTACTAGTGATAAATGAGAAATGAGAAATGAGAAATGAGAAATGATGAATTGAGGAAGATTTTTGTTCCGCAGAACAAAAATCAACAATAGTTTCTCATTCAGCGGTGCGTGAATCGCATCGCGTCTTGTTCCTCATTCCTCGTTTTTTTATTTTATTCTTTAGCCAGATAAACAAAATCTTTATTCCGGTAATAACCACATTCCACAGCATTACCGAGCTGCCGATATCCACGTAAATATCCATACTTTCGCTCAAGAAATCCGGCTTGCACTCGGAATATATACGTGCGTTTTTCTTGCGGTTGAATTTGAGTATCAGCGCTGTCAGGTTTGCCATAACCGCGCTTATTCCGCCGTAGAGAATGGCTGTTTGCGCC
>JAZSIT010000045.1:0-71375 GCA_045533895.1 Eubacteriales bacterium | reverse complement strand
ATGAAACGCTTGTGCAATACCGACTGCAAACATCTATCAATATGCGATATTTCTATCGCTTGATATGCTATTCATCCCACCCTGTTTCATCTGTATCGCAAAATCTGTATTTTACTGTATTTTCACTGTATTGCATCTTTTGTCCCTCCAAGTTAAGAGTTTTTCTGCTTTATCGCCAGTTTCGCATGTGTATTACAAAGGCACAGGGCAAAGCCCATACCCCTAAAGTAACACTCATCCCAAGGCTCTCCCTTTGGGAGAGCTCCCGCGATAGCGGGTGAGAGGGGAATTGTTCGCCCTCTCCGTCGGCTACGCCGCCACCTCTCCCAAAGGGAGAGGCTTTTTGTTAGTCCCATTATATCACAAATCGGCAGAGAAAACAATATCTCTGCCGAAATTTATGTGTCACGGACCGTCGAGGACGCCGGTCCCTACAATTTGTAAACATCCTTATGAGAACACTCCTAAATGAAGTGCGTTTAATTTTTACTATTTCTTTTTCTTCTTGTAAACAATAAACGTAACAACACTCGCACAAACAAGCGCTATGCCCAAAAACAGAATTGCGGCAGGAATACCGAAGAAAATTTCACTTGTCACAAGAATTGCCGTCGGTCCATCCGCACCGCCGATAATTCCGACAGCCGCGTTATTAGCCTCTTCCGCGCTGGAGATAATGGTGAAAATGGGCAGAACAACGCTTGTGATTATCATTAAAATTCCTAAAATAAGTGCGATAACAGCAGCTTTTTTCATTGTTTACTCCTTTATTTTTACAGGGCAAAAATTTATAAAATCTGCGGAAACAAGGTGAACCTCAATTCCGTTTATATGCTGGGGAAGTGCGTCCTTGTGTGCGCCGTGGAGATGGCCGTAATAGCATTTCCTCACGCCGTTTTCACGCATAATATCCGTAAGACTTTGTGTGGGCGGATAGTGAACAAAGGAAATAATCTCCCCTTCGGGATATTTTTCCTTAATCGCTTTTGCCTGCGCCATTGAAAGGGACAGCCTGCCTGCTTCGCGGGAGATAATTTTTTTATCCTTTTCGCTTGCGCTTTCCTCGTCCACCCAGCCTCTTGTTCCGCAGATAATTACTCCTTCTGCGTAAAAAGCGTTATTGTAAAGAAACTCAATACTGTCTGCACCGGAGGCTTCTTTATATTCTCTCAATTTCTTCGCGCTTTGCCACCAAAAATCGTGGTTGCCCTTTGAGATTATCTTTTTTCCCGGCAGAGCATGGATAAACGCAAGGTCATCCACCGCGTTTTCAAAGCGGAGTCCCCAGGAAATATCTCCCACAATCACCACGGTGTCGTTTTCGCCAACCGTATTTATCCAGTTTTCACGCAGCTTTTCGGTATGGTTTTCCCATTTTGCGCCGAAAACGTCCATGGGCTTGTCTGCCCCGTGGGACAGATGCAGGTCTGCTATAACGTATACCGACATTGTTTTTGGGTTCACCGCCTTCAAAAAGAATAAACCGGGTTCTTTACGGGAAAACTGTTTAACGTAAGGGAGGGATATATTAAAAATGGAAACAAAACACGTTAACCACGGCATCGATTGCAAGGTATGCGATTGCGTTTACCACGCAGAGCAGAATATCTGCACCGCACCCAAGATAAGTGTGGGTCCTACTCATGCAGAGTGCTCCGCAGAAACCACCTGCAATACCTTTAAGTCAGCCGAAGACTGCCGTCACTGCAAGTAAAGTGATGCAGCTATATCCGCTTTATCCACTACACGGGTGAAGCGGATATCTTTTTTGTAAATATCTTTAAGAGGCGCGGGAATATTTGTGCCGGTGTGTTTGCTCAACGCTTCGTGAGAGGTTTCCTTCATACCCAAAGCCTGCGCAACTGCAGGAGCAAATTTGTAAGGCGACGCTGTGGAGACCACCAGACACTTGTTTCCGCTTGCGCCCATAAATGCGGCGGCGGTATGGGTATCTATAGTGTAGCCGAATTCCTCGTAAACGTGCTTTATTACGTCTGCGGTAGACTCGTCATCACAGCTGGAACAGCCAAACTCTGCTTCAAGTATATCAAGCTGGGCGGGGGTAACGGCAAAGGAGCCGTCTTTCTTTAGGCTCTTCATAAAGCCTGCGGTAGCCTCTGCGCCGAAGTTAAAGCAAAGCAATCTCTCAAGGTTGGAAGCAATAAGAATATCCATAGAGGGAGATGTGGTTGCAAAGAAGGGACGGCGGGTATCGTAAACACCGGTAACAAAGAAATCGGTAAGAACTCTGTTGCGGTTGGATGCGCAGATAAGCTTGCCGATAGGCATACCCATTTTCTTTGCAAGCCAGCCTGCAAGAATATCGCCAAAGTTTCCGGTGGGAACTGAAATATCAATAGTTTCGCCGTCCGCAATAAAGCCTTTTTTAACAAGGTCGATATAGGCGGAAACGTAGTAAGCCACCTGAGGAACCAGACGGGCGATGTTTATGGAGTTTGCTGAGGAAAGGAATTCGCCGTTTTCCTCGGCAGTTTTCTTAATTTCATCGTTAGCAAAAATAGCCTTTACCGCGCTCTGGGCGTCGTCAAAATTACCGCGCACGGCAATTACGTTTACGTTGCTGCCTTCCTGAGTTGCCATCTGGCGCTTCTGGGTTTCGGAAACACCGTCGGTAGGATAATAAACAGTAATACGGGTCTGCTCCAGATCCTTAAAGCCTTCCATCGCCGCCTTGCCGGTGTCGCCGGAGGTAGCGGTAACTATATGGGCGGTTCTCGTCTCACCGCACTTTTTCATGCTCATTGCAAGAAGTCTGGGCATTATCTGCAGTGCCATATCCTTGAAAGCGCAGGTGGGACCGTGCCACAGCTCCAAAACTGCGGTGTTACCCAAAACCTTTACAGGCGCAGGAGTAGGGTCGAAATTAGGGTATGCGTATGCCTGCTCGCACTGCTCAAGAATTTCTTCCTTGCCAAGCTCGGGGAAGAATTTATAAAGTATCTCTGCCGCGATACGCTCATATCCGTATTGGCAATATGCTTCGATCTCCTTTTTGGATATAAGGGGGAGCTCTGCGGGAACAAACAATCCGCCGTCTGGCGCAAGTCCTTTGCAGATAGCCTCGGGAGAGGAGTAATATTTCTTTTCGGTATCGCGTGTGCTGTAGTATCTCATTAGAATGCGTCCTTTATGTGATTAATGCTTTTTATATCTCCGTTGCGCATGGCGTAAACCTCAATAATATCGTTGCGCAACGTAAAAACTTTCCTGTTCAGTTTCAAAAACCCGTACTGTACGGGTATTCGTCCGTTTATAAGATAATGGTCGGTAAGGTCGCGGCGCGCTTTCCAAAACCGTTTTATCTTCTCGTCGTCCACCGCTTCTCTGGGTGTACCGAAAGCGTCGCCCGTTCTGGTCTTAACCTCCACAAATGCAATAATACCGCTACGGTATGCCACAATATCAATTTCGCCGCCGCGAACTCTGTAGTTCCGCGCAAGAATATGCCAGCGCTTTTTAATAAGATGTTTTGTAGCGGCATCTTCGCCGATCTTGCCGATATTTATCATTTTTGCTCTCCAAGCGTTTTTTTAAGAAAGCTCATTCTGTGTACCGGCGCAGGCCCGTATTTTATGACCGCCGCCTTGTGGTCCTTTGTAGGATATCCCTTGTGTTTTGCAAACCCGTACATAGGATACTGCTCGTCCATTTCGGTACAGTATCTGTCTCTTGCCACCTTTGCAAGTATGCTTGCGGCGGCAATAGAGGGACTAAGTGCATCGCCTTTTATAATAGGCCGTGCGGGAATATTAAACCCACGGGCTATATTTCCGTCAATAAGTGCAAGGTCGGGTTTTGTTTTTAACTGCTCTATTGCCCGCTTCATTGCCAGCATAGATGCGTTCAGTATATTTATTTCCTCAATTTCTTCAACGGTGGCAAAGGCAATGGCGTAGTCCGCAGCCTTTTCCTTTATTGTATCAAACAGCTTGTCTCTCTGCTTTTCGGTAAGCTTTTTGGAATCGTTCAGTTCGGATATATCCATGTCATCGGGCAAAATTACGGCGGCGGCAAAAACGGGTCCTGCAAGGGGGCCTCTGCCCGCCTCGTCGCATCCGCAAATAACCGTATATCCTTCGCTTTTAGCCTTCAGTTCTATATCACGGTTCATATTTTTCACCTACACCAACGTATCCAGAGTTATTTTTCCAATCTTTCCGCCGCGGAATTCGTCCAGAATAGTTGCGGCACAGCGTTCCTCGTTAATTTCGCCTTTTTTTATAAGCATTCCGCGCTTTTTGCCGATATCCTCAAATATCTCAAAATCCATCTGTTCATCGGATATTTCAATATTATATCTTTCGCAAAGGAGCTCGGGGTATTTCTCTCTCAAAATTCCGCACAGCTTTACGGAAAGGGTAAGTGTATCCAATATCTCGTCTCTTATAGCGCCTGTGCAGGCAAGGTTAATTCCCACAATCTCGTCATCAAACTTGTGCCAAAGCAGACCCGGAGTGTCCAGCAGGTCAATGCCGTAGGGGGATGCAATCCACTTGAGATTACGGGTAACCCCCGGTCTGTCCTCCGCAACGGCTTTTGATGTTTTGGTAAACGCATTTATAAAGGTGGATTTACCTACGTTGGTAACACCCACAACCATGGCACGCAGGGTAATGGTCATTTCCTTTTGTGCGCCGCGCTCTAATTTTTCTGCGGTAAGTGCGCGTATCTTTGGCGCAACTGCGTTAATGTTAAGCCCCGTTTTGCAGTCTATGGGTATAACCGTTCTGCCCTCATTGCGCAGCTTTTCTACCCACGCTTTGGTCTGCACGTCGTCTGCAAGGGAGCACTTATTAATTAGCGTAAGCCTGGGCTTATGGGGAAAAAGCGTGGCTATATCGGGATTTTGCGATGAATAGGGCACGCGGGCATCAAGAATTTCAATTACAATGTCTGTCATAGACGACATCTGCAAAAGCTGCCTTTTGGCTTTCGCCATGTGCCCGGGATACCAAACTATAGGATCTGCCATATTAATCCACCTTGCCGAAATTCGGTCCCAAACGTATTATTACTCTGCCGATAATATTGTGCTCCTCCAGACAGCCGAGCACTCTGCTGTCGGTAGAATCGTTACGATTGTCGCCCATAACGTAAACCTGTCCCTCGGGCACCACAAACTCGCCGTTATAAAAAGCGGCGTAGTGCATATCCTCTCCCTCGCGGAAGTTAACGTAAGGCTCGTCAAGAAGCACGCCGTCAACATAGACCTCCCATTTCTCAAAGTCTATTTTAACGGTCTGACCCTCAGTAGCGATAACACGCTTTATATAAGGCTTGTTTGCACCCTCAATATATATTACAACTATATCGCCGGTTTCGGGCTCGTAGTTAAAATTGGATATTATCAGCTTATCCCCGTCAAACAGAGTGTTGTTCATTGAACTGCCGTCAACGGTAACATAGCGGAACACAAACAAAAACAGCACTACCATTATAGCAAGGGCAAGACAAAAAGTTTCCAGCCAATCGTATAATTCTGCTATAAGTGTTTTCTTCTTTTTCTTTTTGGGCGCTTCGGCAGTGACCGCGCTTTCCTCTGCGGGAATAATTATTTCTTCTTCGGGGGTGCCTATAGAGGTGTTTTCGTCCATTATAAAGCCTCGTAAATAATATCGTATCAAAAAAATCAAAAAATCCGGTGTAGCATCAAGCGACTCCGGATTCTTTTACCTTGGTATTGCGCATAGGCAGCATTTTTGCTTTGCGCTGACAGGCGAAGTGCCGCCTTGCCCTTGCATTTATGCAGTTTTTCTTTTTACGTGCAAAATGCGGTTAGCCGGTTAGATCTGTTCCTTAACCTTAGCTGCCTTACCTACACGGTCACGCAGGTAGTAAAGCTTAGCTCTGCGTACCTTACCGTTACGGATAACTTCAACCTTGAGCACGTTGGGGGAATGAAGGGGGAAGGTCTTCTCGGTACCAACACCGTAAGAAACGCGACGTACGGTAAAGGTTTCGGAAATACCACCATTCTTCTTTGCAATAACAGTGCCTTCAAACAGCTGGGTTCTTACTCTGGTGCCTTCAACAATGCGGTTGTGAACTCTAACGGTATCGCCAACCTTGAAGGAAGGAACCTCGGTCTTAAGCTGCTCGTCTGTAAAAGCTTTCAACATATCCATAAAGCTTTTCCTCCTTTTAATATTAAAAGTTCACAGGCGTTCTTGCCGAGCCGCAGAGGACCGCCCGATTTCTTGACACGCAATTATATCACGCATTTCAAAGAAAATCAAGTCTTTTTTCGTATTTTTCTCAAATATTTTCGGGTATATTTTCATAAACGTTGAGTTTTGTGTTGTTGTATGGTATACTTACGGCAGTATTTACAAAAGGTTCATTTGTTTTTGGTAAAATATACATGTTTGTGTATTACAGTAATACAAAAGGAGGGGGAACCACCGTGAACAAGAAAACCAAAAAAAGAGCATATCCAATAATAGTTGCAGTGTTTGCTTTGTGCGTGGCGCTGGTATGCCTCGGAGCGTTTTTGGTATTCTATAACGCCGCATACGACCACACGCCTGAACCGGGAGGATACATTCCGCCTTCGTGGGGAGTAGGATACTATTTCTTTTTAATTACTATCGGTTCTTTGGTATTTGGCGGAATAGTGGAATTGATTATCGATTTTATTGATAGGCGTATTCGTATATGGCCGCTGTTTTTGTGCGCCGCATTGCTTCCGTCAATATGCTTCGGTACATATTATCATTTATTCAAAAAGGGCAACACGCTGTATTTTCTGGTAGAAGACGGCGGCGCGCTGAATTTTATTGTCGATGGCGATTATAACCGAAACGGATATATTGATGAATACGAAAGGCGGTATAGTGAAACCTATGAGACCTCTCTGCATTACGAAGCCGACGAAAACAACGAGATCGTTGATTTCATACAGGTATACGTCACCGGCAGAGGGTTTATACGCCGCCACACCGACCTCTCCTTCGATGAAGAAGAAAACGTCATAACCATCGGCTTTGAAAAGGGGCAGGTTGAGTATGATAAAATTGTTATATCGGTTGTGTTCAAACGCTATGATACGAGAGATAAACTTTTGTTTTACCGCGTTGTTGACGGCGAGCGTGTTTTGCAGAATTACAGCGTTTTTCCCTACAATAAAAGAGCAAAGGTGACGATAACAGGCGATATGATTTCCAAGCTTATTGCCGAGTCCGGCACAGATACCGCCGAACTTAAATTCATTTTTACCGTGAATGAAAAATAATACGGATACAAAAAACGCCCGCGACGGGCGTTTTGTTGTTGCTATGCTATGGGTGTATTGTAGGGAAGGGGCTTGCCCCTTCCGTATCAAAACCTTTGAGTGTTATATTATCCCGCCGTTAACATCCAATACCGCGCCGGTAATATAGTCGGCTTTCTCGGTTGCCAGAAAATACACGGCGTTTGCCACGTCCTCGCCTCTGCCAAGACGCTCCAAAGGTATTTCCTCTACCAGTGCCTGGGTTTCCGCAAAGGAGAGATGGGCGTTCATGTCCGTATCGATAACACCGGGACACACGCAGTTTACTCTGATATTGCAGGGACCAACCTCCTTGGCAAGGGCTTTTGTAAAGGAAATCACTGCGCCCTTCGCCGCAGAATAGTCTACCTCACAGCTTCCGCCCGCTTCTCCCCACATGGAAGAAAGATTGATTATACAGCCGCTTTTGCGGCGTATCATTTGGGGAAGCACCGCACGGGAACAGTTGAGCACACCAAAGAGGTTGGTGCCGTAAAGTGCTTGCTCCTGCTCATCCGTAACCGCGTCAAAGGGGGAAAACAATGCAACTCCCGCATTGTTTACCAGACAGTCTATATCAAGCTTTTCTATATTCTCATAAACCGCCCTTTTGTCCGAAACGTCAAAAGGGACAATCTCGCTGTCGGGAAGCTCGTTTTTTAATTCTTCAAGCAACGCCACGTTTTTGCGGCAGTTAAGGTATACCTTCCAGCCGTTTTTGGCAAATACTCTTGCACATTCTTCGCCGATACCGCGGGATGCGCCGGTAATGAGTACGCTTTTCATCTTGCTTTCTCCCTTTAATATATTTCGCTCTCCGTAAATACGGGGAGAACAATAGGCTTTTTCTTGGTCTTTCCGTAAACGTAGGAGGAAAGGGAAGTCTTCACCCGTTCCTTAAGGGCATACATATCAGGCTTTCCGTTGTATACCGCTTTTCTTATCAGTTCTGCCGCCTTGTCCGTAAGATCATCAAGCAGATCTTCGTTTTCTTTTGCGTAAACAAAGCCTCTTGTCAATATTTCCGGTCCTGCGGTCATTTCCTGAATGGTAAAATCCACAGTGGCAGACACGACTATTATACCGTCCTCCGCCAGATGCAGTCTGTCCTTCAGAACGGTAGCGCCTACGTCGCCCACGCCGTAACCGTCAACAAGCACCTGCTCTGCGGGCACTGTTCCGCCGGACGCCAGACCGCGCTTGCCCACCTCAATAATCTTTCCGTTTTCGGGTATAAGAATGTTCTTGCCGGACATACCCATTTCCTTCGCCAACGCCGCGTGTGCGCACAGATGCTTATATTCGCCATGAAGAGGCACGAAAAATTCGGGCTTTGTCAGCGCGTGCATAAGCTTTAATTCTTCTCTGCAGGCGTGACCGGAAACGTGTACGCTTTCCTCGGTGTCCACTGTCATAACCTCAGCACCGCGCTTCCACAGACAGTTTACAATGTTTCCAATAAGCTTTTCGTTGCCGGGAATGGCAGATGCAGACAATACTACTAAGTCGTTTCTGCCAAGAGAAATAAGAGAATGCTCTCCGTTTGCCATACGGTAAAGACCGCTCATAGGCTCGCCCTGGCTTCCCGTGGTAAGGAGAGTGAGCTGGCTGTCTTTATACAGCTTCATTTCAGCAGGGTCTATAATAGTTCCCTCGGGCACCCACATATATCCCAGCTCGGTGGCGGCTTTCACCACGTTAAGCATGCTTCTGCCCGTTACAGCCACCTTTCTGCCGTACTTTACGGCGGCGTTAATAACCTGCTGTATACGGTGCACGTTGGAGGAAAAGGTCGCTATTACAATACGCTTTTCGCAGTTATAAAATATCTTGTCAAAAGACAGACCCACAATGCTCTCGGAGGGCGTGTAACCCTCACGCTCCGCATTGGTGGAATCTGCCATAAGCAGCTTTACCCCTTTGTGCCCCAGCGCCGCAAGACGGTACAGGTCAATAGGCTTGTCGCCCTCGGTGGGGGTGAGGTCTATTTTGAAATCTCCCGTGTGGATAACTCTGCCCACGGGAGTGGTAACGCACAGCGCCACCGCATCGGGTATGGAGTGATTTACCTTGATAAACTCAACGTTAAACGCGCTTCCGAAATCCTCTGTGTCACCGGGATAAACTTCGCGCAGGTCGGGATTTTTAATACCGTGCTCCGCCAGCTTTAATTTCAGTATCCCCAGCGTAAGACGGGTGCCGTATACAGGCACGTTTATCTGCTTTAACAGATAAGGCACCGCACCGATATGGTCCTCGTGTCCGTGGGTGAGGATAAGTGCGCGGAAGCGGTCCTCGTTGCGGAGTAGATAGGTAAAATCGGGTATTACAAGGTCAACGCCGGGCATATCGTCCTGCGGGAAAGACACGCCGCAGTCCACAGCGATAATATCCTCGCCGTGCTCAAGGAGTGTCATATTCATGCCGATACCGTCAACACCGCCGATAGGTATTACCTTAAGCTTTTCGCCCTTCTCGGGACGGGGTGTCTTGTTTTTTGGTTCTTTTATTTTCTTTGCCTTAACAGGCGCCTTCTTTTCCTTCTTTACAGTTTCTTTTTCTTTCTTTTTAGCCATTAGTGTTCCTTTCTTAAATTTAGTTATGTATATACACGCCTACAGCGCAAAATCCAAAATATGCCTTATATATTATCCTATAAAACAACTGTTTTGTCAAGAAATTTTTGCGTTGCATACTATGTATTAACAGTTAAACCCTTGACAAAAACCTTTTTTCTGTTATTATAATATAGAGTAATTATGAAAACTTATCCGAAAGGTGTTTATAAATGGAAAAAATCTCTGTCATAGGCGGTAAACGTCTGCACGGCAGTATAACTGTGGGCGGTATGAAAAACGCAGCGCTTCCCATCCTTCTGGGTACCATTTTGGTGGGGGATAAATGCGTTATCGAAAACCTTCCCGAAATAAGCGATATTAAAAGCTCTCTGGATATTTTGTCCGCTATGGGAGCGAGAGTCAGAATGATCGACCGTACTACGGTGGAGATAGATACCAAAGACGTGCGCCCCTGCACCATGCCCTACGATTTGGCGCGTTCTATGCGCGCTTCATATTACGTTGTCGGTGCGGAATTGGGCAGATTCGGCGTTTCCCGCGCCGCATGCCCCGGCGGATGTGATTTCGGTGTCAGACCTATCGACCAGCACATCAAAGGCTTTGAGGCGCTGGGTGCTTCCGTAGAAGTGGTGGACGGCTGTATCCAATGCTCCGCAGAGCAGGGACTTACCGGTTCCTCCATATATATGGATATCGTTTCCGTGGGTGCGACAATAAACATTATGCTCTCTGCTGTTCTTGCCAAGGGTATGACAGTTATCGATAACGCGGCAAAAGAGCCTCATATTGTTGACGTTGCAAACTTCCTCAACACCTGCGGCGCAGATATTTCCGGCGCAGGTACGGACGTTATAAAAATTCGCGGCGTAGAGTCTCTACACGGCGTTACTTATGCTATTATTCCCGATATGATTGAGGCAGGCACCTTTATGATGGCAGCCGCCGCAACGGGAAGCGACCTTACTATCGAAAACGTAATTCCCAAGCATCTTGAATCCATAACCGCAAAGTTAGAGGAAATGGGTGTTGAGGTTGAGGATTACGGCGACGCTGTCCGTGTAAAGCCCGCGCAGGGACCTTTGCGCAGAATAAACGTCAAAACCATGCCTTATCCCGGTTATCCTACCGATATGAACCCCCAGATATGCGTGCTTCTTTGCTTGGCACAAGGCACCAGTATTCTTACGGAGGGCGTGTGGGACACCCGCTTCAAATACGTTTCGGAGCTTACCCGTATGGGCGCATCCATTAACGTGGAGGGCAGAAAAGCGGTTATTGAGGGCGGTAAACCCTTAAAGCCCGCTATCGTAAAATGCTCTGATCTTCGCGCAGGAGCTGCAATGGTTATTGCGGCGCTTGCTACCGAGGGCGAGACTGTTATTGAAAATATTTATCATATTGAAAGAGGCTACGAGCATTTAGTTGAAAAATTAAGCGGCGCGGGAGCGGATATCAAAAAAATTTACGTGCCCGACGATGCTTCTTCCTCCAAAGCAATATAAGAAATAACCGATTCTGCGGGACGGTTCAAAGCCGCTCCCGCTTTTTATTTTATTTATGCCTAAAAGTTCAGGACAAAAACTAAAGCTTTTATATTTGCTGGATTATCTTAAAGAAAATACGGATGAAAACCGTGTGGCTTCCATGGGCGAGATAATTTCGTATTTAGACAATCTTGGCATAAAAGCGGAGCGTAAATCCATATATACGGATATAGAGGCGCTTCGCGATTACGGCGCGGATATTATTTATGTCGGCGGCAAAAAGGGCGGCTATTTTCTTGCCTCCCGTTATTTTGAACTGCCGGAGATAAAACTGCTTATTGACGCGGTGCAGTCTTCTCGGTTTATTTCACAAACAAAATCTGCCCGTCTTACAGATAAGTTGGCGTCTCTTGCAGGCAAAAACAAGGGACTTTTAATGAAACGCCAAATAATCGGGGATTCCACCCGTACAGACAACGAAACGGTGTTTTATTCTATCGACCGTGTTTTCGATGCAATTCATCTGGGCAAACAGGTGTCCTTCCGTTACTTTGAGTATGTGCTTGAGGGAAGCGGAATTATACGCCGTTACAGACGAGAGGGAAAGACCTATATCGTTGACCCCGTGAGCATGGTGCGAAGCGGAGATTATTATTATCTTGTTGCCTACGAAAATGACGAAATAAAGCATTACAGGGCGGATAAGCTTTCGGGGCTTAAAATACTTGAAAGCAAAACACAACCTCATAACAAGCTTGATATGGAAAAATACGTGGCTTCTGCCTTTGCAATGTATACGGGGGACAGACAGTTTGTCACCTTGCATTGCGATGGCTCTCTGGCAGGTGTCATGACCGACCGTTTCGGCAGAGATGTGCCTGTCCGTACCGACGGGGCAGGCGGATTTTACATAACCGTTCCGGTACAGTTAAGCCCCCAATTTTACGGCTGGGTGTTTTCCTTAGGCGGAATGGTTACCGTCACAGAGCCTGAAAACGCAAAAAAACAAATGCAGGATATGCTTAAAAAAACCTATGACAAATTTAAAGGAGAAACAGGAACATGAACATGAAAAAGTTAATTTGTGTCTGCTTGGCTGCGGTTTTACTGCTGTCGGCGTGCAACACCGGATCCAACGTGAGCAATGCCGATGTAAGTGACACAGTTTCAGGTGAAGAAAGCGTTGTTGCACAGCCTTCCTACACTCTCACCAAGGACGATGTAGACAAAATGCTTGCAGACCGTACCGATGCCATTAAAGGCGAAGCTGACCGCAGCGCTGACCGTATCAACCGTGCAGAGGGCAAGAAATACACCACTTCTTCCACAAGTGAAAACTTCCCTGATGATGATTATCTCACCGACGGCGATTTTAAGGACAGCCACTACAAGTTTGTTAAAAAGGGCTGGATGGGAATTACCGAAAACGGCACCGAGATTGTTGTCGATTTAGGCGAGGTTTATACCGACCTTTGCGATTTTGAAGCTTCCTCCTGCAGAAATACCCAGTACGGCGCCGATATGTGCGACGTTATGTTCGTTTACATTTCCGAGGACGGCGAAAACTGGAAGAATATCGGACTTTATGAATACAACGAAGCTCAGGCAGACAAAGCCCGCCACATGATGAGCGTTAACCTTCGCGGAACAGTAAGTGCAAGATACGTTAAGTTTACCTTTGAGGGTCTTAACGGTGCCAATATGCTGTTGGACGAAGTATCTGTATATTCTTACGGCGAAGTAAGAAAGACCCAGTTCAACGGTATTAATACTTATTACGGCGCGGCTGATATTCCTGTAATAGAGGGCGAAAAGTATTTTGATTCCTCTGCGGCGGATTACAACACCCGCCAGAACCTTATTCTCGGTCTGCCTACCGTTACATACGAAGCACTTACCGATGTACAGACCGATCTGGTTGTTGCCAGCTACAACACCCTTCCTTCAACCGGTCTTCTTACCGACGGTAAGTACGCTACCCGTGCGGAGATGGGTGATACCAAGTGGTTCCGCAACACCCACGGTACCGGCAGAGTTGCGGTTTATGACCTCGGCGCTATCGCTTCTGTTGACGGCGTTAATGCAGGCTTCCTTGCATCTCACGGCCCCGGTATAAGACTTCCCCAGACCTTCTCGGTTTCCGTTTCTCTTGACGGCAGCGAGTGGTTTACCGTTTATGAAGAAAAAATATCCTCTACCGCAACCAGCTCGCGTGTTGAATACGGCGGAAGCTTTGATAAAGCCTATAAAGCAAGATACGTAAAGATAGCGTTTGCTATTACTACCCACGCATATCTTGATGAATTGGAAGTTTTCGGTACCAAAAATGCGGTAAACGGCGTTCATCCCTCCGAAACTCCCATTACCGCTCCCGTTGTTTCTTCCGGCTACGGCACTCCCGACCAGTATGACGGCATGCACGATGTAGTGCTTTCTTATCTCTTGCCCAATAGCGTTAAGGTTACCAAAGAGCAGTATCTTGCATACGTTGCGTATATTGAGGACGGCGAGATCAAGGATACTTATTTCGATGGCTTTATGTATCTGCCTTATGTTTCATATCTTTACAGCGGCGGCACCAAAAAGCAGCTTACCAAGGAAGAGTGGCAGGCGTTTATCGACTGGCAGTTTATGGAGGGCTATAACTTTGACGCTCTCGATGCCGCAGTTGATGAAACCAAGGAAGCGCTTGATCTTGATGACGATTATTCCGTAGGTACTTATCTGTCTCTGTTCTATCCCGTTATGGGCGCTACCAACTTCGGCGAGCTTAACGGCAAGCAGATGAACTTTAACAATATTGATGACAGAAAAGCGGTTCTCAAATGGTTTGTTGATGAGCAGATAAAGGCGTTCGAGGCAAAGGGCTATGATTCCGTCCGTCTTTCCGGCTTCTATTGGTTTGTCGAGGAAATGAGCGGTTCCGATCCTCACGTTCAGGAGCTTTGTAACTATATCTGCGATTATATAAGAAGCCTTGGATACCAGACCACATGGATACCTTATTTCAACGCTTCCGGCAACACAAGCTGGAGAGATTTCGGCTTTGATACCGCTTGCCTCCAGCCCAACTACGCCTTCAACGAGGAAGTTCCTCTCCAGCGTATTTATGATGCGGCTGCTATCGCAAAGCTTTACGGCATGAGCATTGAAATAGAGATTCAGGACACCAGCGACGTTAAGTGGGTAGAGCGTTACAGAAGCTATCTGTACGTCGGCGCGGAAATCGGCTTTATGAAGGACTGCGTACACATGTACTATCTGGCAGGTATGCCCGGTGCTATATATAACGCATTCGTTTCCACCAACCCTGCAATCAACGTAATATATAAAGAAACCTATTTGTTCATCAAGGGCAAGCTGGGCGCACCTAACGAAGCTCCCACTGGGGAAGACGCAGTGTGCAAAGCAGGCGAATCTGTTACCGGAACTATTACACTTCCCACTTCCGATATAACCTGCTCCGGCATCCGTATCGCGGTAAGTGCGGCTAACGGCACTGTTACCATTTGCGAAGACGGCACCTATATCTATACCCCCTACGAAGGCTTTACCGGCGAAGACTGGTTTGAAGTTATTGCGGATTACGGCGTTTCCGGTCAGTCCGGCGTAGGCAGAATCAATATTACTGTAGAATGATAGAAAAAATCTACGATATTGTAAACGGTGCGGAATACCCTTCTTATGCCGAATTTGTCCGTAAATGCTTTGAGAACGAATCGGATATAAAGGTTAAAGAAGTGTTGGACCTTGGCTGCGGCACAGGCGGAATAACCGCGCTCCTTGCAGATATGGGTTATGACACCGTGGGTGTTGACATCTCGCCCGAAATGCTTATGTGCGCCCGTGAGAATACTGCGGGAAAGGACGTATTGCTGCTTAATCAGGATATGCGCTCCTTTGAGCTTTACGGTACGGTGCAGGGAATAGTCTGCTCTTTTGATACACTTAATTACCTTTCCTCCGAGGAAGAACTTACCAAAACACTTTCTCTCTGCCGCCTTTATATGGAAAAGGGCGGGGTAATGGTTTGCGATATAAACAGCCTTTACCGCTATGAAAAGGTGTACGGAACAAACAGCTTCGTTTACGAGGTTGATGACGATATGCTGGTCTGGCAAAACGAATGGGACGGTGGAAAGGGCGAATGTGCCTTTTACCTTACTATGTTTGCCGCAGATGAATACGGTTATTCAAGAGAGGACGAGACAACGGTGCAAAAATATTTTTCGCCCGAAGTGCTGTCCTCCTGCGCCCGCAAAGCAGGCTTTACATCGGTGAAAATTTACGGAGAAAAGGATTTTTCCTCCCCCGCCGAAACAAGCGAAAAGCTGTATGCAGTAATTAAATAATAAAAAAGAGACGGAGAAGCTTTTCTCCGTCTTTTTTGATGAACTAATCCTTTTGTTTTATTCTTCCTCTTGCTTTTATCTGCTTTGCGTTTACCGAAACAGTGTGCTCAATAGGTGACCACTGCACTTTGCTGAACACCGCCGCAAAGGACACGGGGATATAGGTAAGCATAAAGAAGGGGAAGGTAAAAGCAAACAATATCTTTTTTGCGCTGCTGCACTGAATGCGCTTCCACTCGGTTACGGTGGTTATGGCGCCCACAATAAACATAGTGAGACACATATTTCCGAAAGAGCTCAAGGAGGATAACACCATTGGTATTACGTCCTTCCCGCTTATAACCATTCCCGCAAACGCCGCCGTGTTAAAGATAACGGATACAAAGGTAAGTATATACGCAGGCGTAATTCCCATAAGAAGGTCATAGCAGGAAAATCCTCTGCGGAAAATATTTTTTATAAGTCTTCCGCCGTATTTTCCCGTTACCTGCAGATATCCCTTCGACCAACGCATGCGCTGTTTCCAAGATTGGGAAAACTTTACAGGCTGCTCGTCATACAATACGGCATTGGGGCAATATCCGCATTTCACGCCTTTAATTATGTTGTGTGCGGTAAACTCAAGGTCCTCGGTAAGAGTAAAGAACTTCCAGCCGCCGCATTCTTTTATAACACGCTTCGAGAACATAAAGCCCGTTCCGCCCACCATAGAAGCAGAGCCGATCTTCATTCTCGCGCCGTTTAGATAACGGCTCTCTCTTAAAAACCACAATGCGTTTCCTGCGGATATCCAGTTGTCGCCGTAGTTTTTGGAATTTCTGTATCCGGTAACTATCTCGTATCCGTCGGAGAACACCTTGTTCATCTCATAAATATAGTTTTCCTCCAGCACGTTATCTGCATCAAAAATAAAGAACCCATCGTAGTTTTTGTCCTTGTGGTCGGTGTGAATATGTGTGAGAAGGGCGTCCAGCGCATAGCCCTTGCCCACCTGCACCTTGTTAAACCGCTCGTAAACGTATGCGCCCTTTTCACGGGCAATATCTGCAGTGGAATCGGTGCAGTTGTCTGCTATTACAAATATATCAAAGTATCTTTTATCGTATGTCTGGCTTTTAAGGCTGTCAAGGAGGTTGCCAATTACCTTTTCCTCGTTACGGGCAGATATAAGCACGGCATAACGGTTGTTTTTGGCTTTTGTATGCTTCTTGTTCTTAATAAACAAGGCAACGGGAATATAGAACATCTGGTATGAATAGCAAAGTAAAAAAAGTATTGAAATCACAGCATTGAATATGTTTATTGCTTGCATTTTTAACTCCTTTTCCTCGGGCGTGTACTAACTGTATTAGCGGTGTTAGTACGGTTATTATAGCATCGACATCCTCTTTTGTCAATACCTTTTTTGCTCACTGTTGACAATATGGGCGTAAAGAGTTATAATAAATTAGTAAAAATCTTTTGTTTTTGGAGATGTTTTTAATGCCTCGCGGTATAAAAAATAAATTAAAATTCACCCATACACAGCTTATTGCCGTGTCCTTTTTGCTGGTAATTGCCATCGGTTGCGGGCTTTTGTGTCTTCCTGCTGCAACCAAGGACTCGGGCGGCGCATCTTTCTGGGATGCGCTGTTTACCTCGGTAAGTGCTACTTGCGTTACCGGACTTGTTGTTCGTGATACCTTTACCTATTGGTCGTCCTTCGGTCAGGCGGTTATACTTTGTATGATACAGGTAGGCGGTCTGGGACTTATGACAATTATCTCTCTTTTCTTTTTGTTTGCGGGAAAACGGCTTTCCTTGCAGGACAGAAAACTTATGATGCAGTCTTCGGGTACCGACCGTATGGACGTGGGGCTATCCGCTTTTGTAAGGAATATTGTTATCGGTACTCTTTCTGTTGAGCTTTTGGCGGCGGCAGTGCTTGCTTTCCGCTTTGTGCCGAGTCTCGGCTGGGGAAAGGGTATATGGTATTCTGTCTTTCACTCGGTTTCCGCTTTTTGCAATGCGGGCTTTGACCTGTTCGGACGTAACGCTGCCTTTTCTTCTCTTACCACTGTTGCTTCCGATCCGGTTATAATCATTACCCTCGGTGTACTTATTCTCATCGGCGGTACCGGATTTTTGGTGTGGAACGATCTTATTTCAAACCGTTTTCGCCTCTCCCGTTGTACCCTTCACACCAAAATCGCACTTTCCGCGTCATTGGTCCTTCTATTAGGCGGCTGGGTGCTTATGCTGGTGTTCGAATATTCCTCGCCTGCTTTTGGGGAATTTAATATGTGGGAAAAACTGTATCATTCCTTTTTTGCCGCAATAACGCCGCGTACTGCGGGATTTAACGCCGTTCCGTTTGACAAAATGTCCGAATCCGGCATAATGCTTACCATTCTTTTAATGCTTATAGGCGGCTGTTCGGGCTCTACTGCAGGCGGCATGAAGACTACAACCGTGTCAGTTTTGTTTTTTGCTACCATTGCCTGCGCCCGCAAGGATAAAAGCGTTAACGCTTATAAAAAGCGCATTGACGACGATACAGTGCGTCAAGCAAGCGCAATTGCCATAATTTATATTGTGGCGGCGGCGTTGGCTACCATGGTTATATGCGCTGTCGAGCCTCTCGGCTTAAAAGAAGTGCTGTTTGAAGTAGTGTCGGCTGTGGGAACGGTAGGACTTTCCATGGGCGCTACTCCGAATCTGTCTGTCATAAGCAGAATCGTACTTATGATACTTATGTTTGCGGGAAGACTTGGCGGACTTACGTTTATACTCTCCCTTGCCGAAAAACGCTCTCATCCACCGGTGGAGCGTCCTTTGGGCAAGGTGCTTATCGGATAAATTAAGGAGGAAATATTATGAAATCGATACTTGTAATCGGCTTGGGCAGATTTGGCAGACATCTTTCCGAAAAATTGATAGCTCTTGGCAACCAGGTAATGGTGGTGGATGAAAAAGCCAAGCTTATAGAGGAGCTTCCCCCCGTATTCAGAGATTCCAGTATTGGCGATTGCACCAATGAAGGCGTAGTAGCGTCTCTGGGCGTGAGCGATTTTGATCTTTGCTTTGTTACCATAGGTGAAAATTTTGAATCCTCGCTTATAATCACATCACTTCTTAAAAAGCACGGCGCAAAGTATGTTTGTACCAAAGCCAACCGCGAGATACAGGCGGAGATACTGTATAAAATAGGTGCGGACGAGGTTATATATCCCGAAAAAGAAATGGCAGAGCGTATGGCAATGCGTTTTAATGCAAGAAACGTTTTTGATTTTATACCTCTTACCGGCGAATATTCCATATATGAAATTCCCATTCTCTCCTCTTGGGAAAATAAAACTGTAGCAGAACTGCAGATATTAAGAAAATACCGCATAAATATAGTTGCGGTAAAGCGTCAGGGAGATATACGCCCGTTGTTCAGCGCAGACTTTGTGTTCCTGCCCGGCGATCATATTATTGCCGTAGGCAGAGGGCAGGATATCAATAAGATCGCATCAAAAGCATGAATACGTTAAAAATTTCGGATATTCTTCGCGGCGGAACAGAATCCGGTGCATATCCTTGCTTTGCCGCCTCCGTTGGCAGGGGAGAGGAAGTGCTGTACTACGACTACGCAGGCGACCGCGCCCTTCTGCCCGAAAGGCTGCCTATCACCGAGGATACACTTTTTGATATGGCGTCACTTACCAAGCTTATCGGCACAACCATGGCGTGTCTGCGCATGATAGAGGAAAGTAGGATACAGCTTACAGACAAAGTGGGCAAATATTTTGATAATTGCTTCGGGAAGGAAGATATAACTGTTTTTCAGCTTCTCACCCATACTTCGGGTATTCCCGCTCACTTCCCCTTGTATCGGACAGAGGACCCGAAAAACGCCGCACAAGAAATATTAAAATATCCTTTTGCTTATCCCACGGGTACAAAGACCGTGTATAGCTGTATGGGATTTATACTTCTCGGCAAAATTCTTGAACAAATAGAAGGAAAGCCCCTTGATAAAATAGTTGGGGAAAAGGTGTTTGGGCCTTTGGGAATGAAAAATTCCTTTTACAATCCCCCCGTTTCTCATCCCTGCGCCGCCACCGAAAAGGATGTTTTCGGCGATGGAATCGTCTGCGGTGTCGTTCACGATGAAAACGCGCGGTTTCTCGGCGGTGTTTCGGGCAATGCAGGTATTTTCTGCACTCTGGGCGATACGGTGAAGTTTGCTTCCATGCTGTCGGGCAGGGGAAAAGGGTATATATCACCCACTCTTTTTGAAAAAGCGGTTACCGACTACACATCCGATTTTTCGGAAAACAGGGGTCTTGGCTTCCAGCTTTTCGGAAATAAGCCCTTCCCCGGCGGAAGTAAAATGTCTGTGGGCAGTTACGGACATACGGGCTTTACGGGAACCTCTCTTTTTGTGGATAACAAAACGGGGGTTTACGGCGTGTTGCTTACAAACCGTGTCCACCCCACAAGGGAAAACTACGGGCTTACCGCCATACGCAGAGAGTTTTACGATACTGTCTTTTCGGAGGAGTAACATGGGAAAATCAGCTGTTTTAAGCGGTATCGACCGTATTGACAAATATTCACATCTTTTTAACGGCGCTCGCGCAGGACTTATCACCAACCCCACGGGGATAAATAAGTCCCTTGTTTCCACGGCAGATATACTGCATAAAATGGGAGTGCTTTCGTGTATGTTTTCTCCTGAGCACGGTGTACGCGGCAACGCCCAAGCAGGCAGTTACGTGGATGCTTATATTGATGAAAAAACCTCACTTCCCGTTTACAGCCTTTACGGCAGTGTTCCTCATATTCCGAGGGACGTGCTGGATACTCTTGATATAGTTGCTTTTGATATTCAGGATATAGGCGCCAGATATTATACCTATATGTATACCCTTTCCTACGCTATGGAGGATTGCGCTGCGGCAAACAAAAAAATGGTAGTTTTTGACCGCATAAACCCTCTTGGCGGCAACAAAGCAGAGGGTAATATTCTCGATTCCGCCTTCTCATCCTTCGTGGGCAGATATCCCCTTGCGGTGCGCCACAATCTCACCATCGGCGAATATGCGCGGTATATAAACTATCGTTTCGGAATCGGCTGTGACCTTGAGGTCATACCCCTTTCCGGCTGGACACGAGATTTGTTTTATGATGATACCGACCTTTTCTGGGTGCCGCCCTCGCCCAATATTCCAACCTCGGATACCGCATTTTGCTATATCGGTACCTGCCTTTTTGAGGGAACTAACCTTTCCGAGGGCAGAGGCACCACATATCCCTTCCACGCTGTAGGCGCGCCTAACCTTGACGGGGGCAAAATTGCAGACGAGTTCAACTTCCTTTGTCTGCCCGGTGTAAAGGCGCGGGAATGCTATTTCACTCCCACCTTCTCAAAGCATTCGGGAAAGGTGTGTGGCGGCGTGTATTTGCATATTACGGATAAAAGAGAGTTTTCTCCCTTTACAGCAGGGCTTTATCTTTTGGATATAATACGTAAGAATTTTGCGGATTTTGCATTTTTACCGCCCTACTCTCAAGGTGGCAAAGCCTTTATAGATTTGCTTTTCGGCACAGACGTTATACGGTCGGACGGCTTCTGCGCAGAGCAGTATCTCTCTGCCATAGCTCCCGCCCTCGCCGATTACGAGCAAAGCATAAAAGAATATTATTTGTATTAAACAAACAAAAAAAGGAGCCAAAATCGGCTCCTTTTGCTTTTGTGCGGGTGATTTTTTTCGGGGTCCCCAAAAATGCGCAGCATTTTAGGGGTGATTTTTTTCGGGGTCCCCAAAAATGCGCAGCATTTTAGGGGTGATTTTTTTTTGGGGTCCCCAAAAATGCGCAGCATTTTAGGGGTGATTTTTTTTGGGGGACCCAAAAATGCGCAGCATTTTAGGGGTGATTTTTTGTGGGGTAACTTTTTATAATTCTTCGGTGTCAGGTGCGTCGGTTATCATTATCTCCAAATTTCCGTTGCGGCAACGGAGAGCATCTATAAATTCCTGCATTTTCTCTTTGTTTTTAAGCTCAATTTTATATGTAAGCTTATACAGGCTTCCCATATTTGTGGTGCGGGTAGCGGTGAGGTAGTATTTTTTTGTATACTCCGCGAAAACATCGTCCAGTCCGTGGGCGAAATTAAGGGATTCGGGTACGGTTACATTAAGCAGTAAAAGCTTTTCGTCACCAAACTTAATAAGCGAAAGCAGTATGGTTATAACACTTATGATAAGGGTGAACAGCACAGCGATACCCACATAACCCGATGCGCACGCAAGACCTGCCGTCATTGCAAGGAAAATTGCAACTATATCCTTCGCTTTTCCCGGTACGGAACGGAATCTTACCAAAGAAAACGCGCCCATTACCGCAACGCCGGTTCCAATATTTCCGTTTACCATGGTTATTACCGTTTCCACTATCATGGGAAGCAATATAAGCGAAACAAAAAAGCTTTTGCTTACGCGGTTTTTGAAAGCGGCGGAAAGGGCGGTAATTATACCGCATACCAGCGCGCCTCCCAGACATATAAGAAACGCCGTTAAAGTAACTTCTGTGCCGAGCACCGAACCAAATATACTGTTCATACACTAATCTCCCTTGCTTTTTCTTTTATAGACAGAATATGCGCATTTGCGTATTTGGAAAAGCGGGACGGATATATCTCACATTCGTCCAGCGCCTTTGCAAGCCATACGGGCATACCGCCGTTGGTCTTTATTTCCATTATCCATAGGTCTTTGTCGGTTATCTCAGCACCGTAACTGCCTTGGGTCATATCCAAATCCGTTTCTCTGTAACGTATCGCCGTGTCAAAGGTGATACGCAATCCGTCGTCCTCCTTGCCGAAATACGCCTCTCTTTCGTATGCGATAAGCATAGACGGAAGTGGACTTCGGTAAAACCTCATTGCATAGTCTATCTCCGACATTATCTGGTTTTTTTGCGGCATAATTCCTGTACGGATATAATCTTCCGCCTCCGAAAGCGGCATTTTCACTCTGCGCTTGTATACTACGCCTTTATATTTCTTTTTAATTTCAAAAAATATCTCTGTGTCACTCTCCGGTGTGCCGTAGCTTCGCAGGCGAAGCTTTTCCTTGTAGGTGGTCGCCGTCATGGAGTTGCGTATCAGCAATCTGTCCGGCGTGTCGAGATAAAGCGAGCACACTGTGCTTTTTCCGTGGGCATCCGCCACCAGACGGTGGGAAATGGCGTTAAGGAGCATATTCTTTTTTTGTGTGTTTATGGGGTACTTTTTTTCCACCCGCCTGAATATGCAAATATCCTGCACGCGCTTTTCCTCTCTTTGTTTTTTTGGATTTTACAGTCCGCTATTTAATTGAAGCTTATTTCTTTTTATTTTTAATAATTACCGCTGCCGCTATAACTCCCACGACGGCAACACCGCCGATAATAATAAAAGGCAGTGCCTTTTTCAGTGCGGAATTATCTTTATTTGCGGTTACGGGCGTGCTTGTATCCGAAACAACGTTGGATACCGCTTGGGACTCATCGCCCTCAAAAGCATTCTCGCAAAGCTGTGTCAGCGCAATAAGGATATGACCTGCCTCCGCGCAGTAGTAGTTGGAATTATGTCCTGTAGATATAAAACGGTTGTAAACCTCACGGACGTATTTTTCCGCACGGGCATAATCCTTCATAATAACTGCGGCGCGCAAATTCAACGCCCAGGGGAATGAATCACCGCAATCTACTATCGTCCAGTCTCTGCCGGAAACGCCTTTTTGTCCGTAAAGGGAATTAAACAGCTCGTATTGGTGCGCCGCCTGCTCGCTCGTCGGGTCAAGAATTCCAAATGTTATGGGGAAAAGCTGGCTTGTGGCGTGGGGATAATATTCGAAATTGTTTATATCGGTTATTTCATAAGCCGCCTTGCCGTTCTCAAAAACTGCAGGGTAATAGTAACCGTCGGCGGCGAGGGATGAGTTTATAGCATCGCGGTATTTGGACGCTTCTGCCTCATATTCGGGGAACAATCTTGCCAGATCACGGTATGCGCCGTATACCTCGCAGTTATCCATAAGATAACACACCATATAATCGGGCTTTGCGCCGGTAAGCGAAGGCTTTTCGCAGTAGGTGGCATTTATTACCGATGTAAGAGTGTCCAGCAGGTCCTGCTTGTCGTCAAGGAATGTGCTGTCGTACTTTTCGGTATAAGCGCATAAAATCTGTATAAAGGTGGATGCGTATGAATCTGTGCTGTCGTAATTACGGGATTTGTCTCCGTAAATATCCATATATGTAACTTCTACCGTCTGCTTTTCATCGGGAGAAACAAAAACATAATAATCGTATACCGTGCCCGCAACACCGTTAACGTCGCTTTCCTTGGTGTTCATGTGGGAAGTATACCAGTTTATATATCCCAAAGCGATATCTTTTGCGTCTTTTTTGTCAGTTTCCATTACGCCCAAAACCGCGAAAGCGGAAAAATAGGGCACAACACGGGTGCATTTCCAAGTGGTATATTCCTCGGGCTCTATTCCGTCCACGGTGGGAAGTGAAGATACGTTAAAAAAGCCGTCTACCGCGGGAACACCGTATCCTATAGCTCCGTTGGGGAGCACAAGGCTTTTTATGTATGCGTATTCTGCGTTTATAACCTTTTCATAAAAGGACTTTTTATATTTCATGGTATATTCCTCTCCGTGTGCAGTAATTGTAAAGGGAAAGCAAAGTAAAACCGCAATTAAAAGCCAAATTTTTTTCAAACAAAATCACCTCATACCAAAATTATACACGTTAAAAAGCATCTTGTCAACAGGTTGACACGAAGCGGTTAATATAGTATAATTCAATTAAATAAATAACAAGGAGGAACAACACCTCTATGTATGATTTCAGCAAGGATTTTGAGGCTTTGGGCATACTTTCGGGAGATACGGTGCTTATGCATTCTTCCATGAAAGCCCTCGGCACAGATGAAACTCCCCAAAGCTTTCTTTTTGCCCTTTGCGATTATCTTGGAGAAAAAGGTACCCTTCTTTTGCCTACCCTTACATATTCCAACGTAGGTGAAAGTCAGCCCCTTTTTGACGTAAAGACTACACCTCCCTGCATAGGCTTACTTCCGAATGTGTTTTTAACACTGCCTGATGTGGTGCGCAGTATGCATCCCACCCATTCCTGCGCCGCAAAGGGTTTTCGCGCAGTTGAAATGACAAGCCGACATGCGCATGACGAAACTCCCGTAGGTGAAAATTCCCCCTTCCGCATCCTTGCAGACGTGGGCGGAAAGATACTTATGGTGGGTGATATTAACGATCATTGCACCTTTATGCACGGTATGGAGGAGATTGCAGACGCGCCTTACTGCCTTAATAAGCACCGCACCCGTTATATCCTTCAGGATTATGACGGAAAACAGACCGAAGTGTATCTTTTCGGCCACGATTTTTCTACTGTTGCAGACCAGAAGTACAGCCGTTTTGAGAATGTTTTGTCCTACCCCGATATTAAAAGAGGGAAGATCGTTAACGCGAATTGCACCCTTGTTTCCGCTTCCGCTTTAAGAAAAGCGGCGGTAAACAAAATGAAGGAAGACCCTTATTATTTCGTGGATATGAAATAAAAAACACTTTTATGAGGTGAAAAATATGAAAAGAAACGTGGTATTAGCAATTATGTTGGCACTTACATGTATCTTGTCTGCTTGCACCGACGCAGGCAACGAATCCTCTGTCCCCGTTCCCGAAACCAGCACACCCGCAGTTGAGGAATACGGTGAATTTGAAACCGTCTTCCGTTTTCTCGTTACGTCAGATACCCATATCTCTGCCGTTACGGATGAATCTGCTCTCCGTCTGGCACAGCTTTTCAAGTCCTCTTATGCTTATGCCGAAAAGCAGGAGTATAAGGATATCGACGCATTTGTTGCCGTCGGCGACCTTACCAACTACGGTTATAAATACGAATACGACGCATGGAAGCAGATAGTAAACCAAAACATCAAAGAAGGCACTCAGGTTATCACCGTAATGGGCAACCATGAATTTTACGGCGATCTTAATAACCTTGATAAGGGCGAACAGCTTTATTCCGAAAATATGGATAACGAACTTAATAAGCACGTTGTTATCGACGGTTATCATTTTATCGGAGTTTCTACTTATGGCGAGGGCGATTATTCCGCAGACCTTGGTTGGCTTAAGGAAAACCTTGCTTCCGCCGCTTCTGACGACCCCGATAAGCCCATAATCACCTTCCAGCACCATCATATTAAGGATACCGTTTACGTAAGCTCCGAGTGGTATGCGGTGCACACAAAGGAGCTGGATGACATCTATTCTCAGTACAGCCAGATACTCAACTTCTCGGGACATTCCCACGGTCCTATCAACAACCCCGCGTCCTGCTATCAAAAGGATTACACCCTTTTCGGTACGGGTACACTCAAGTACTTTGAGATGACCACGGGTATGACCTACGGCACTATTCCTCCGGGTGCGGACAAGGCGGCGCAGTTCTATATCGTTGAGGTTTCCAAGGATAACCGCGTCCGCGTTATGCCTTACAACCTGCTTATCGACGATTTCTTTAAGACTGCAGACGGAAGCAAACAGCTTGTTTACGAGATAAACGACCTTAAGGATAAATCTACCTGGAAATATACCGATGCACGGGCATCAGCTTCCGAAGCACCTGCTTTTGCGGAAAACGCACTCATCACCATCGGCTCCGTAACTTCTTTTACCGCGCAGATAACCTTCCCTCAGGCAACCGATGACGACTGTGTTTACAGCTATAATATAGTTTGCACTTCGGCAGACGGCACAAAGAAGGAATATAACTATTTCTCCGAATATTATTTTGAGCCTATGCCCGAAACACTTACCTTTGTTCTTTCCGGTCTTGAGGAAAACACGGAGTACACGGTTGAAGTATATCCCGTTGACGTTTTCGGAAAGAAGGGCGAATGTATAACCGGCTTGTTCAGGACTGCCGCAAGCGAAAAGGTTGAATACTCTTCCTTTAACAACGTGAACTTTGTGGGTACCTTTACCAACTTTGATTCCGCCTCCTCTCTCACCGCTTCCGAAAACAACTTCGTATACGGCGGCACCGTAAACGGCGATATTTTTGTCGGCACATGGAACTCCTCCGCAGGGGATGCAAACAGTAAGTTTGAGCTTTTGGAAAACGGCGGTTATAATAATTCCAAAGCCCTTGCTGTATGGAGCGAAGGCAGAGATAATCAGGGACTTTATGTTTTCGGCACTGCAGAGAATCACAACGTCACTTCCTTCCCTTCCACCAAATACCTCCGCGTTTGGGTAGATTTTACCGACGTTGAGTTCCGCAAGGCAAACTTCGGTCTGGTTGCCCCTACAGGTGACCTTTATACCACCGATGAGAGTGATAACGTTCCTAATCTTGAGTTCTATTACCTTGCAGAAGGTAGCACCGAATGGGCTACTTACAAGCACGGTGCAGACGGATGCTTCGGTCTTGAGCAGGCGTCCTCCGTTAAGAACTTCAAGGGCTGGATGGCGTTCCCCGTTAAGGACTTTACATATCGCTACGGCACAGGCGCAGGCGCAGGCAGCGCAGGCGAAGCATATCCTTTTACCGATATCGCAGGTGTGTATATGTTCTGGAATTACGCAGGCTCCACTACAAGCGGCACCAAGTTTATTCTCGATGAGATCCAGCTTGTAGAAGATTACACCGTATTCGAGGAATACCAGAATCCCCCGAGAGGATAAATAATTATTTTTTTCAAAATTAATATAGAAAGGATTTGAACTGTTTTTATGAGTATTAAAAGAATAACGGCAATAATTATTTGTGTTGCAACGCTCGTTTCTGTTTTATTGATTACTGGATGTGGTATTCAACCAGCCGACACTGTTTCGGATATGGATGCTGCAGAGCAGAGTACAGACGTTTCTGATAATAACAGCGCCGTTACAGAGCTGTACGATCCCCCTGTCACTACAGAGTGGGGATATATGCAGGCTGTTATCGTAAAATGGGGAAAGGTTTCCGAAGACCAAACAGATGCCGTTAAAGGCTATGTCTTCGTCGATGCGGAGGTGCTCACCGTATTTGAGGAGACGTTTATAGGCAGTACGTATCTTAATTTGGCAAAAGAGATTGCCGAATACAAAAGCTTCCTCATACCCCAAGGACTTGCAGATTCCGTTACGGAAGGCGATACGGCTTTGATATTTGCAGATATGCTTTCTGCTCCAAACAGCGGACCTCTGGGTGTTCGCTCCGGAACGGGACTTATCATTCCTGTGGAAGAAAACTGTCTTGTATTAACCGATGAACTGCTTTCTATTCAGAACAATGACGATATGGACTCTATGCTTTCCGGCAACGAGTATATCAAGAATACTCTTGAAAAAGAAGGTCCTATGTTCCGAAACGGAATGACGGTACAAGAGCTTGACGAGTTTTTCGCCTTGCTTTGCAAAGTTTTGGATGAATAACAAAAACGCCCGTTTAACGGGCGTTTTTTGTTATGATATTATGCAAAAGTTGCGTAATTATTTTTCGGAAAATGTGCAATAGTTGCATATTTTCAAAATCGGGGCAATAAACTCGTTAACACACCCTTTCGCTTATGGTGTCTATCCACAATACGAATTCGTCTCCGTTTACGAAAATACGCTCCGAATCGGGCAGATACTCGGAAAAACACTTTTCTCCCTGCACGCGGGACATATTTCCTCTGTCAAATCTTCGGAACAAAATACTGCTTCCGTCAAGAGTCAAGTATTCCTCGGTCACAACGCCGGCGTCATGTCCGCTTACGTTGACTACCAAAACCGTATCGTATTCTTTTCCGTTCATTGTAACCGTATATCTTCCCACTGCGTCGGAATATACATTTTCATCCCTGAAGGTAATGTTGTTACCGCATTTGTTTATCAAACCGAGTTTTTCTATAACCAACGGCATATCTCCGCCCCAGTCCTCAAAAAAGTCATCGCCTTCAAGAAACGTGCGTATTTGGGTACTTCCGTTTTCATAGGTTTCTGCGGCGATATGTCTGCAAATATCGCCGTTTATTTGAGAGATTACAGCGTACCGTCTTTCATATTCCGGCTCACCTTTGTTGCAGATGATTTCAAATTTCATTCCCGGTTCTCCGTGTACGGCGGTCTCTCCCACAGCCATAGATTCGGTTATATCGGCAATACGTCTGTAAGGGTAGGGGTACGCCGCGAATTTTGCCGCCGCGCCTTCCTTGAATTCCGTTTCGTATAGGGGGTGTTTATTCAAACGAATGGTAGGCACGGGCTTATCGCAGGGGGTAATTTTGTAATCAAACATAATTTCGGGAAAACGTTTGTCTTTCATTTCTTTCTCCTTTGCGTAAATTATTTTTTTAATTGTTTCGGGAGTAAGAAAATATTTGTCTGCCAACACTTCAACTGCCATTCCTTTTGAAAATCCTGTTCGTATTGCATTGTTACGGGCGTAATATTCCGCACGGGCACCGGTCTTTTCACCCCAAGCTCTTTTCTCCTGTTCTGATGGAACGTATAAAAGCTTTCCTGCCGCATAGGGCTTAATTCGGTCAAGCAGTTCTTTCGGAAGTATATCGTTTGCATTTACGTATTTCATATTTGTCTCCTCCTGTGACAACAGCATAGCACTGTTCTCCGCGCGTTACAATTCCCAAAACGATTATAACGGTTTTGCCCCAAAAAATCAACAAAACCTCCGTCTGTAATTCAGCGAAAGCAACGTCTTGAAGTGAGCGATGACAAAATCAAGCAGAAGGCGTTTTTGCAAGCGTGCTGTAGTAATCTACAGCTGGCGTAGCGAAAACGTCTAAAAAACGCGAAATGAGAAAGGAATTTGTTTTACAAATTCCTACCAAAAACAAAACAAAAATGCGAGAGATAAACCAAAATCTCTCGCATTTTTTATTACGTTATAAAATTTTTCGCGTTTTTGTTCTGCTTTATTTTGTCGAGCGACTACCAAACGGGTTTTTCGTTCTTATCATGCTTAACAGGCACAAGCTCCTTGGGCTTTATATCGCCTGCCTTGGTAAGAGCTATCTTGGTCATAAGAGGACCGAACAATTCATATACCAGCACTGCAAAGAGAACTATGTTTCTAATTATCGCGCCGTCTGCGCCCAGTTCAGCCGCAACAGTAACCGACATACCCAAAGCAACGCCTGCCTGAGGAAGAAGGGTGATACCCAGATACTTCTGAATACTGGTGTCACACTTCATAAACTTTGCACTTACGGTAGCGCCGGAGATCTTGCCTGCACTTCTGAAGATTATATATACAACACCGATAACGATTACCGCCCAATCGGTGAATACGCTCAGGTCAAGCTCTGCGCCGGAAATTACAAAGAAGAGAACGAAGAGGGGAGCTGTCCATCTGTCCACCTTCGCCATAAGCTCTTCGGAAAATACGCACATGTTGCAGAACACGGTGCCCAGCATCATACACACGAGAAGGGGAGAAAAACCAATCTCCAATTCCGTTCCGGGAATGTGGAAGTGAAGCATGGAAAGTGCAACTGCAAGGAATACGTAAGTAATGGATATACACATACGCTTGGAGCGTGAGAAAAAGAACTTTTCGGAAAAGTTAAAGAGTATACCGATAACCGCGCCTAAAAGCAGAGAACCTATAATCTCAATAAGGGGATTAACGGCGATAGTAAATACGTTAAGGCTTGCGCCGGAGTTAAGTGCCTTTGCAATACCGAAAGATATTGCGAATATAATAAGACCGATAGCATCGTCCAAAGCAACAATGGGAAGCAGAATATCGGTAAGCTTACCCTTTGCCTTGTACTGGTTGACAACCATCAAAGTAGCGGCGGGAGCGGTTGCGGTTGCAATAGCGCCCAACGTGATTGCAGTTGCTATAGAAAGCTTATCGGGCATAAGGAAGTGGAGTCCTATAAGGGCTGCATCAACAAACAAGGTTGCAACAATTGCCTGAAAAACTGCGATAACGGCTGCCTGCTTGCCTATCTGCTTAAGCTGGGAAACGCGGAATTCGTTACCGATAGCGAAAGCGATAAAGCCCAGCGCCACATCGGAAATAATGCTAAGCTGTTCAACGTGTTCCGTAGAGGTGAATCCCAATCCTTCAATGCCAAGCTGACCCAGCACGAAAGGACCGATTAGAAGACCTGCTACGAGATAACCCGTAACGGCAGGGAGGCCCAGCTTTTTCGCGGGACGGGACATAAGAAGTCCTGCAAAAAGAGCAATGGCAATTTCAAATATAATTATCATAAATCCCACTCTTTTCATTAAATAATCAAACGAGTGCAATTATACTCTATAATTACATTTTTTTCAACGGCAAAATACATAATAAATAGGTAAAAAAACGTGTGTTTTTATTTGTTTTTGCGGTTTTTCGCCTGCTCTTGACTTTTCGCTTCAACAAGGTTATAATACCTATTACTTACAACAATAAGCTTTTATAGGTTTGGCATATATATCTTATCTTACATGAAAGGACATGCTGAATGAATTACCACAATTTGAATTGCGAAGACACGCTTAAGGCTTTACAGACCGACGTTAATACAGGTCTGTCGGCGGAAGAGGTCGCTTCCCGTCAGGCGCAGTACGGCGCCAACGTGTTGAAGGGCAAAAAGAAAAAAGGAATGTTCCTTAAGTTTCTTGACCAGTTTAAGGACGTTATGATTATTATTCTCCTTGCGGCGGCGGCAGTTTCCTTTGTCGTTGCTTGTCTTGAGGGGGAGGCTAAAGGCTTTTTCGAGCCGTTGCTTATCCTTGTTATAGTTGTTGTAAACGCCATTATGGGCGTTATGCAGGAAAGTAAGGCGGAAAAAGCTCTTGAAGCACTAAAGAGTATGTCCGCGCCCCACTCCCGAGTCATCCGCAGCGGTAAGGAGCAGGTAGTTATGGCTTCCGCCTTGGTTCCCGGTGATATTATCAAGCTGGAAGCAGGCGATTTCGTACCTGCAGATGCCCGCCTTATATACAGTGCCTCTCTTAAGAGCGAAGAATCTGCTTTGACAGGCGAATCTGTCCCCACGGAAAAGGATGCGTCTGCCTTGGTAGGCGAGGATTCTCCTCTGGGTGACCGCAGCAATATGGTTTATTCCGGCTGTAGCATTACCTACGGTACCGCTACCGCAGTGGTAACCAATATCGGTATGGAAACCGAGATGGGCAAAATAGCAGCCCTTCTTTCGGGCGAAGACGAAGGTCAGACCCCTCTGCAGAAAAAGCTTGCAAAACTGGGAAAATATCTTGGTTTTCTCGCCCTCGGTATATGTGTTGTCATATTTATCGTAGGACTTATTAATGATCTTAACCCTCTTGAGATATTTATGACAGCAGTCTCCCTCGCCGTTTCCGCAATACCCGAGGGACTTCCCGCAATCGTAACCATAGTTCTTTCCATCGGCGTACAGCGCCTTGCAAAGAAAAACGCTGTTATCCGCCGTCTCCCCGCAGTAGAAACTCTGGGCGGCGCGTCTATTATTTGTTCGGATAAAACAGGCACTCTCACCCAAAACCGTATGACCTTGGTAAAAGGCTGGGTAGAAGGGGAGAAGAACTCCGAGGATATCTCCCACACCAACAGCGAGGATATGAAAAAGCTTCTCGCATACGGAACTCTGTGCAGTGACGGTTCTGTTTTGGTTGAGGCGGATAAGGTCACCCATATCGGCGACCCTACGGAAACTGCTATCGTCCTTGCGGCATATAACAACGGTATGTCCAAGGAGGAGCTTAACGCCGCTTATCCCCGTCTTGCTACCATTCCCTTCGATTCTGACAGAAAGCTTATGACATCTGTCAATAACATCGACGGAAAGATAACTGTAATCGTAAAGGGCGCGTTTGACGTAATGGCATCCCGTTGCGTTAAGGGTAATATCGACGAAGCCAAGCGCTTTACCGAGCTTCTCAGCGAGGACGCACTCCGTGTGCTTGCGGTGGGATATAAGGTTATTGACGAGCTTCCTGCCGAAATCACTCCCGAAGCCCTTGAAAACGGTCTTACCTTTATGGGTATTCTGGGTATGATCGACCCGCCTCGTCCCGAGGCAAAGGCGGCGGTTGCAACCTGTCTGCGCGCAGGCATACGCCCCGTTATGATAACCGGCGACCATATTATTACCGCATCCGCCATCGCCCGTGAGCTTGGCATACTCCGTCCCGGTCAGCGTGCCGTTACGGGCACCGAGCTTGACAGTATGTCCGAAGCGGAGCTTGACGCCTGCGTGGAGGATATCTCGGTATACGCCCGCGTTTCTCCCGAAAACAAGATACGAATTGTTAAGGCTTGGCAAAAGAAGGGACATGTTGTTTCCATGACCGGTGACGGCGTTAACGACGCGCCTGCACTTAAAGCCGCCGATATCGGCTGTGCAATGGGTATTACCGGTACCGACGTTGCAAAGGGCGCATCGGATATGACCCTTTCCGACGATAACTTCGCCACTATCGTTGACGCTGTAAAAGAGGGCAGAGGCATCTACACCAATATCAAGAAGGTTGTAGGCTTCCTGTTGGGCACCAACTTCGGTGAAGTTGTGTCTGTTTTCGTGGCAATGCTAATCTGGCACAAGAGCCCCTTTATGTCAATGCAGCTTCTTTGGATAAACCTTATTACAGACGGTCTGCCTGCCATCGCTCTGGGTATGGAGCCTACCGAAAAGGATATTATGGACGTTCCTCCCAGACCCAAGACAGAAGGTCTGTTTGCTCACGGCTACGGTGTGAGAATAGTGCTTCAGGGTATAATGTTCGGTGCTCTTGCACTTGCCGCATACGCAATAGGTCTTAATGCCGCAGGCGAAAGCGCAGGTCAGACAATGGCATTCGCAGTGCTGGCGTTCTCCCAGATAGTTCAGGCATATAATATGCGGTCCGACCGTTCGCTGTTCCGCATCGGCTTCTTTGGCAATAAAAAGCTCAATCAGGCGGCGGCTATCGCAATAGTCTTAATGGCTATCGTGCTGTTCACTCCCGTTTCCGTTGTTTTCGGCCTGGTATACCTGCCTTGGCATCTGTACCTCATCGCATTGGGACTCATATTTGTTCCTCTGGTGGTAATGGAGCTTGTAAAGGCTATGGGACTTCTTAAAAAGCACAAATAACAAAAACAAAGGCTCTGCACGCGCAGAGCCTTTTTGCGTTTCAACCCATACTGTTGGTATAAAAAATAATAGCCAAATTGTAATGGCGGTGGGTTGAAATAGGGCGTTAATGGAGGTATAATAAAACAAAGAAAGGGTGGATAATAGTGGTTTTAGCAGAAAACATAAGGCGTTTAAGAAAAGAAAAAGGGTTCACGCAGGAAAAACTTGCTGATTCTTTGGGTGTTACCGTAGGCGCGGCGTATAAATGGGAAAACGGTAAAAGCGTGCCGGAGCTTGATATACTTGTCCGTATGGCAGAACTGTTTCAAGTATCGCTGGATGTGCTTGTGGGATATGAGGTGAGCGTGGGCGGTGCAAAAGAGGCAGAAAAAAGGATATATGCCCTTCAGTGCGATAAAAAATATGAGAGTGCCGCCAAACAAGCGGAAATCGCACTGCTACGTTATCCCAACAATTTTCAGGTCGTTTACCGCGCAGGCGAATTATACGAGGTGGCGGGTATAGAAGAGAAAAACGAAAAATATTTGTACCGAAGTATCGAGCTTTTGGATAAGTCAGTTTCTCTTTTGGCGCAGAATAGGGATCCGGATATAAGCGAAGCATCCATCCGTAACTCACAAGCCCAATGCTATATGGCGCTGGGGAAGAAGGACAAAGGGCTTGAAATACTTAAAAAACACAACGTATGCGGTGTAAACGATTCACTTATTGCGCTGGCCTGTATAGAAAAAGAGAATTTTGATTCTGCAGAGGTGGAAGCGTATATTGATAAAGCTCTGAGCGGTATTATCAACAATGCTCTTCGTACAATGAAGGCATGCGGGGATTATTACGAGAAAAAAGGGGACCCTTTGGCGGCAGCAGACGCTTATTTGTGGCTTGCTCACACCTTTGAAAACCTAAAAATTCAAAAGGACACAGTTTGTTATTTGGATAGAATTATAGCCCCCTGTTACGCAGCTTGTGCTGAGCTTTCGGCAAAAGCGGGAATTTGGGAAGCCGTCCCCTCCTACCTTCGCATAGCGTATGAGCTTGCATCCGCCTTTGATAATACACCTACCCATAAATTGGATAACGTTAAATTTTTGTCGGTATCCTCCGAAGCAACCACTGCGTACGACGATTTGGGTGAATCGGTTATGAAGATAGCGGAAAATATCCTTACGCAAGCAAGTGCCCCTGCCGAGGTATACGAAATGTGGCAGGAAATTAAAGGAGAGAGAACATGAAACAAACCAATATTCGTCCCTTTGTAAAGCAGTTTTATAAAGGTAATGCATTGCCTTTTGTGCTTATGACACTGGCTTCGCTGTTAAATGTTGCCGCAAATCTCGCGGTGGCGTGGCTTTTACAACAGCTTGTAGACCTTGTAAGCGGCAGTGAAAAGGCGCTTGGACTTACAGAGCTTGCCGTTATCACCCTTTGTCTTGTTTTTGCCGTGGCGGTGATTTATTTTATAATCTACCATACAAAACCCGCACTTATTTCAAAGGGTATGGCGCAGTACAAAGAATATATATTCCGCATTCTTACCCAAAAGAAGATATCTGCCTTTTCAAAAGAAAGATCTTCTCTTTACGTATCAGCCTTGACCAACGATATTGCGGCGGTAGAGAAGGGGTATATTTCAAATATTTTTGTTGTCGGCGAATGTCTGCCTCTTCTCATCGGCGCGGTTGTTATGATGATATGGTACAGCCCGCTTCTCACTCTCGTTGCCGTTTTGCTTTCCCTTTTGCCCGTTCTGGCGGCAATTATAACGGGCGGTAAGGCAGAGCAGGCGGAAAAAAGTGTGTCTATCCATAACGAGGAATATACCATGTCGTTAAAGGATTGTATCGGCGGATTTACCGTTATAAAATCCTTTAAGGCAGAAACGCAGATGTGCCGAATCTTTGGCGAAAAGGTAAAAAACTTAGCAAAAGCCAAAGGTGAAAAAGAAAAAATACTTGTTTTGGTTCAAATGTTCGGCGCTATTGCGGGAATTGTCGCACAACTGGGCGTGTTTTTGTTCGGCGCATATCTTGCTCTTTCGGGCAAGGGTATTACTGCGGGTACGGTAATGGTCTTTGTTCAGATGATGAACTATATCATACAGCCCATTTCGGTAATTCCCACCTGCCTTGCGGAATATAAATCCGCCCGTGGACTTGTGGAAAAAATTGCCTCCGCTCTTGAAGAAAACAAAGCCGACGGAGGCGACTGCTCGGTTACCGCGCTTGAAAGAGGAATAACTCTGCGCGGCGTCACCTTTGGCTATGATGAGGAAAAAACAGTGCTGAAAAATCTTAACGTCACCTTCGAGGCAGGTAAAAAGTACGCTCTCGTCGGCGCGTCGGGAAGCGGAAAATCTACTTTACTTAATTTGTTGATGTCCTCCTACCACGATTACGAGGGCGGAATATATTACGATGATACCGAGCTTCGCAGTATCGACAGCGGCAATCTTTACGATATGCAAAGCATTATTCAGCAAAACGTCTTTGTATTCAATGCGTCCCTCCGTGATAATATTACTATGTTCAGTGATTTTTCCGATGAGCAGGTATCGGACGCAATGCGGCTTTCGGGGCTTTCCCTTCTTGCGGAAAGCAAGGGTGAGGATTATTTGTGCGGTGAAAACGGTGTTTTCCTTTCCGGAGGCGAAAAACAGCGCGTTTCAATCGCACGCAGTCTGCTCAAAAATTCAAGTGTGCTTTTGGTTGACGAAGCCACTGCCTCCCTTGATGCGGAAACGGCATATCAGGTGTCCTCGTCCATTCTGGGGCTTGACGGCATCACCTGCATCACTGTTACTCACGATCTTGATGAAGGGCTGTTAAGACGATATGACGGTATTATCACACTAAAAAACGGGACTGCTGTCGAGATCGGTACCTTTGACGAGCTTATTTCCAAAAAAGGATATTTTTATTCTCTGTTTACCATTTCACAGTAAAAATACCCCCCACAAAAGGTTTTTTGGTTGCCGTGGGTGTTTCACGAAAAACCACCCCTAAAATCCTGCGGATTTTATGGGAACCCCAAAACACCTCTACAGAAGGCATATATCACGAAAAAACACTTTTGCGGGGACCCAAAATATACACCCCACAAATCCTTGATTTGCGGGGACCCCGAATATATATCCCACAAAACCAAAGGCTCTGCGTACGCAGAGCCTTTAATTTATTTATCAAGTATATTAAATATTTCTTTCCAGACCTTTTCGTCTTGCTCGGTAATTTTATCCCAATCAAAGGAAGCCACAAACTTCTTTTTGTCCTCGTCGGTGTTAAGCAGCTTTTTCTTTATCGCTTTTCCCTTTGCTCTTCCGTATTCGCCCAAAAGCTTTACGGCGTTTTCGGTGTAATTGGGATTATGTCCCTTGTTTTTCACAAGAAGCAAGGTAACGTTTTCCTTGTTTTCAAGGGCGTTTTTAAGGGAATTAAAGTGTATTTCCTTTTTAACCAGCGCGTCGTTATCCGAATAGATAAGCAGTACCTTTGCATTTGTATTTGCCAAAGTAACCGTTCCGTCAAATCCCACGTATTTGGGGTTGGCTTGCTGTTCAATTCCGTAAATATGCTTGCGGTAGCCTTTAAGCAGACCCGAGAAGTTTTGGTGTACCATTTTTTCAACCGAAACAAATCCGCTCATAACAACCACGTGGGTGATATCCGAATGAAGGGAAGCAATATTCATTGTTGAAAATCCGCCCCAGCTATGTCCGATAACCGAGATGTCCGAGGTGTCAACACTGTTGTCCGCCTTTAACGCGGTAATGCAGTCGTCCAGATCGCGGAGGGATTGTGCAAATCCGCCGCAGCCGTCTCCCTCGGACTCCATACAGCCTGTGTGGTCGTATGAAAAGACCTTGTAGCCGTGTCTGCACAGCATTTCAATTTCCTTCATATAAGAGCGGTGTCCGCCGCCGTAACCGTGGTCAAAGACTACAAGACGGCTGGGTACGGGATTTTCGTATGAATAAAAATACCCCTTTAGCTTGTTTCCTGTTGATGAAGTGAAGGTGTACGGCTGTGCGTTAAGCCCCAAAAAATCCTTGTGGGAAAAATAATACGCCGTTCCGTTATCGTCGCACCTGCTGTAAAGGGTGGCGCGAAACACCTTTTCTATCTGCTTTTCAAAAATCATTTTGTATTTACTTCCTTTTTGTGGTATATCACATTATACAATATTTTTTATAAAAATTCAACCTTTTATAAAATACAGTCGGTTATCAGCATCAGTGTGAATCCAATAGCAAAAAATATATTCCCCGTGCGTGAGTTTTCGGTCATCAGCTCCTCAACCACCACAAATATCATAGCGCCTGCGGCAAAGGACAGAAAGTAGGGTATAAGGGGTGTAAGAAAGCCTGCCAGCAGAAGCGTTAATACCGCCGCCACCGGCTCTGCCGCGCCGGACAGCGCTCCCCACATAAACGCTTTTCCTTTGCCCATTCCTTTTGCTTTCAGGGGCAGGGAAATTATGGCGCCTTCGGGGAAATTCTGGAATGCAATTCCCAAAGAAAGTGTTACCGCCGCGGCGGCGGTTATGCCTGCGTCCCCTTCGGCAAGCCCTGCCAGCACCGCGCCCACAGCCATTCCTTCCGGCACGTTGTGCAGTGTTACTGCCAAAAACAGCATGGTGGTTCTTTTGCTTTTACCGCCGTCTGCCTTTGCACTGGCGTATATTTTAGGTATGATTATATCAAGCAGCATTAAAAAAAGGAATCCCGTCCACAATCCTGCGGCGGCGGGAATAAATTTCAGTTTTCCCATTCCCTCGCTTTGCTCAATACACGGCACCAGCAGACTAAAAAAGCTTGCCGCTACCATAACCCCTGCGGCACCGCCCTGAAACCCCTTTTGCACTCGTGGGGACAAGTCCTTTTTCAAAAAGAATACGCACGCCGCGCCCAGCGCCGTGCCCACAAAGGGTATCAACATCCCGTTAATTATCTGTACCAAAAGATATCAACCTCCGTAATATCAATATATTACGAACTTCGACACAATGATACAAAAAGGATACCCCAAAAAAGGATACCCCCGCAAAAAGAACACGGCGGAGAAAGGAAAACTTTCTCCGCCGTGTTTTTTGTATCATTTAGTTTGAAACGTCTTTGGGTATTCTTGTATAGGTTATACCAAATTTATTAAGATCGGTAATAACAATATTGCCGTCGGCCAGTGCTTCTTTTACGTTTTGTGTAGTACCGTCAGAGTAATATACTGTTATTGCATCACTCATTAAGCAGCCAAACTGATAAATATATTCGTCGTCTTCATAAAAGTTATCAAGCGCAGCGTCAAAACCGTCTCCGTCAGGTACTATATCAACCACTTGTTTTGCGTTCTCTGTAATATTGCTATTTTCTTGAAATATCTCACCTGCTATATTGCTTGAATCTTCGGTAGGCATATCCTTGCTTACACTTGCAATACTTTCCTCTGAGTCTTCACAGCTCACAAGCATGCAAAGTGTCAGAAGAACGCAAAGCAAAATGTATAACGTTCTTTTCATAATGTACCCCTTTCTGTTTTATCAGTTTTCTTGCCACCAAGCAAGCCCGAAATAAGCTTTCTTACCGGTGGAATTTTTAAGTCGAACTTTTACCGTATACGTGCCGTCCCCGTGCGTTTCATTATTTTTCTCGTTTGTATTCGTAAAGAAAAATGAAACCATGGGAACCGCCGCCTTTCACACATAATACCTTCCAAAACGCAAAAAGGTTACAGTTACTTTAAAAAAAATAAAAATATTTTTATGCAAAATTCAAAACCTGCCGCTTTATTTAAAACGGCAGGTGATTTTGTTGTTGGGGTGATTTTGTTTTATGAAAGCAGTAGTTTATCGTTTGCGATCTCCGTGCCGCTTGTTTTGGAGAACAGACCCATAAGCTGTTCCACGGTGAGGTTTTTCTTTTCTTCGCCGGAAACATCAACCACAACTCTGCCCTCGTGCATCATTATAAGGCGGTTGCCGTATGCAATAGCGTCGCGCATATTGTGGGTTATCATAAGTGTGGTAAGGTTATTTTGTGTAACTATTTTCTCGGTCGTCTCAAGCACCTTTGCGGCGGTCTTGGGGTCAAGGGCTGCGGTATGCTCGTCAAGGAGCAAAAGCTTGGGCTGGCGGAGTGTCGCCATAAGCAGAGTAAGCGCCTGTCTCTGTCCGCCGGAAAGCAGACCGACCTTGGCTGTCATACGGTCTTCCAGACCCAGACCCAGAATCTTAAGCTGCTCGCGGTATTCCTCGCGCTCTTTTTTTGTTATACCGGGGCCCAGCAGACGCATTTTTCCGCGGCGGGAAGCAAGCGCCAGATTTTCTTCTATCTGCATTGTTGCGGCAGTACCCATCATAGGGTCCTGGAATACTCTGCCGATATACTTTGCTCTCTTATGCTCGGGCAGGAAGGTAACGTCCACGCCGTCAATAAGAATATTGCCTGCATCGGTTATATACGCGCCTGCAACGCAGTTGAGCAGCGTACTTTTACCGGCGCCGTTACCGCCGATAACGGTTACGAAATCACCGGATCTCAATTCAAGGGAAAGGTCGTTAATAGCAACCTTCTCATTAACCGTGCCGGCGTTGAATACCTTGCGTATGTTTTGTACCTTAAGCATTGGTGTTCTCCTTTCCGGCTTTGGCAGGCTTTGCCCGCTTGCCTCTGAAGCTGTGGCGCAGATAGGGAACTGCAAGGAATACAGCAACTATTACTGCGGAGATAAGCTTCATATAGTTGGAGTTGATATCCAGCAGGCTTATTACCGCTTGAATAACGATGTAGTAAATTATTGCGCCGAAGCTTACGGAAAGCAGTTTAAGCGCAAAATTGCGGAATATCTTGCTGAAAAGCACTTCACCGATAATAACTGCGGCAAGACCGATAACTATTGCGCCTCTGCCCATATTAATATCCGCAAAGCTCTGGTATTGTGCAAGGAGTGCGCCGGACAAAGCAACAAGACCGTTGGACAGCATAAGTCCCAAAACCTTGTTGAAGTTGGTGTTTATACCCTGTGCGCGGGACATATTTCCGTTTGCGCCGGTAGCACGGAGAGATGCGCCCAATTCGGTGCCGAAGAACCAGTAAAGCAAAGCGATAATTCCTATGGTAAACAGACCAACCGTAAACAGAGGGTGCATGTAGAAGGGTTTTTGTCCCTTTGCAACATCCTGCAGGAAGCGGAGAGATACCAAAAGCTTATAGCTGCTTGCGTTAATGGGCTGGTTAGCCTTCATCGCCATTATGGCAAGGTTTACCGACCACAGAGCAAGCTGTGTGAGTATACCTGCAAGAATAGCGGGTATTCCCAGCTTGGTGTGCAGAATGCCCGTTACCCAGCCGGTAATCATACCGACAACAAACGCAACCAGCATAGCAAGCCATACGTTATAGCCTGCAACTATCATTACCGCGCAGACTGCACCGCCGGTACAGAAGGAGCCGTCTACCGTAAGGTCGGCAATATCCAGCAATCTGTACGTTATATACACGCCGATCGCCATTATGCCCCATATAAGTCCCTGCGCCACCGCACTGGGAAGAGCATTAATAAAACTGGTCATAAGTAAATTCCTCTGAAAATTTTTGTCTTTATGATAATGCAGGCGAGGTGGTCAAAAACCATCTCGCCTAAAAATTATTACGCTTTAGTCTGCTTTTTCGATAGCAACGTATCCTTCGGGAGGAGTGAGTCCCAATTCATCGCAGATTTCTTTGTTGTACTTTGCAGTAACCTTTTCAGCCGCAACGTACTGAATAGCCATAGTGGAGATATCTTCTTCACCCTTAAGGATCTTAACAGCCATCTCACCGGTAGCAGCACCAAGGTCATAGTAGCTGATACAAAGGGTAGCTACGCCGCAGCCGGAGCAGATGCCCTCCTCGCCTGCGATTACGGGAATCTTGGCGGGACGGCAGATACCGTCAATAATACCTGTTGCATTTGCAACGGTGTTATCGGTAGGAACGTAGATAACGTCGGATTCGGAAGCAGCCTTCTGTACAACAGACTGCATTTCGTTGGAGTCTGCAAAGGGATACTGTTTGCAGGTAAATCCGAGACCTTCAAGCAGTTTCTGAACCTCGTCTACCTGGTACTGGGAATTAGCCTCAGCAGAGCAGTAAACAAGACCAATGTTCTTTGCTTCGGGGAACCATTCCTTAACCATTGCTGCCTGCTTATCAAGAGGAGCAAGGTCGGAAGTACCGGAAACGTTGCCGCCAACGGTGCCGTTAAAGTCCTTGATGTCAAGAGCGACGCCGTATTCGGTAACGGAAGTGCCGAGAATGGGAATGTCGGTAGTAGCTGCAACTGCTGCCTGAAGAGCGGGAGTAGCGTTTGCCAGTATAAGGTCAACATCGTCAGAAACGAAAGCGTTTACAATGGGAGCGCAGGTAGCGGTATCACCTGCTGCGATCTGAACCTTAACCTCAACATTCTCTTCGCCGAGTTCTGCTTTTACTTTATCAATAAAGCCTTGTGTAGCGGCGTCAAGCGCGGGATGGGGAGCCAACTGAACAACACCTATAACGAACTTGCCGTCATCGGAATTGTCAGCAGGGTTGGTATTGCACGCGGTAAGCGAAACTACCATAAGTACTGTGAGTAATAATGCGAATATTTTCTTCATTTTTAATTTTTCTCCTTTTTGCCTCGGGAAATAATTGACCTTTATAATATATCACTTTATATTCCGTATGTCAATGAAATTTTTAGAAAAATGATAAAATATTAAAACTTTTTGTATTTTATGCATTCGCTGCACAGTGTGTTCTTATGTATTAACATAAACATTTCGACCCAATTCCACATATATTGACAATGGAGGTGAAACAAATGTCAATATTAGGTTGTGATTGCAAACGCAACTGCGTGCTCTGGGCAATAATAGCAAGCGTTGTTGTAGGTATTATCGCGGCATTTCTGCAGATAACCGGCGTCATTACCGTTACCGTGGCGTTCCTGTGGGTATTGCTGGGTGTTTCGGTAGTATATCTCGCCGTGGTGCTTATAGCCGCCGCGCTGTCAGATACCTCCTGCCCGTCGTCACTAATCAATACCCTTTTGGCAGGTATATTGGGTACAGCACTGTTTTCGGTAATACTGCTTGCAATAGGTATTGTGGCTACCAGCCCCGTAAGCGCAATTCTTGTAGGTCTGGCGGTAGCTTCCGCCGCGCTTACCTTGTCCGCAACTGCGTGCTATGTAAAATGCCTTAACGCAGACCGTAACGAGGGATAAACTGCCTATAGTGCAGCCAACCCAAAGGGTACACGCTTCGCGTTGATGCCATGCCGTCGTTGCCGCGACGGATAAAAAATCGACAGGTCTAAACCTGTCGATTTTTGGTGCCGGTGGCGGGGGTCGAACCCGCACGGTATCGCTACCACCAGATTTTGAGTCTGGCACGTCTGCCAATTCCATCACACCGGCATAGTGTGCGGAAAGAGTATAGCACACTTTAAGCAGTTTTTCAAGAGGTTTTACAATACTTTTTTCAACATATAATTCTCCTTGCATATTCTTTCCTTGCTGTGCATAACTAAATATATACACCCGTTTAGCAGGCGGAAAAACGACAAAAATCCCCACTCCGTCTGCGTTGCAAGGAAATTTTAATTATCTTGCGGTGCGGATTTTTGCGGTTTTTCTTGCGTTTTTTCGTCAAAATTTCATAATTTCAACTGAAAAACAGTCGGGATACAAGTATAAATTGCCGTTTTCACAGCAAAAAAGCGAAAAAACATTGACAATACCGCGATTTTGATTATAATATTAACCTTGTCGGCTCTTTTTTCGGATACCTTATTATATATGTTGCGTATAAAACTGCGCGCTTTAGCCGATAATCATACATTCCGTTAATCAAGGAGTTAAATATGAATTTTAAGAAAACCAAGGGAAAGCAGGCGGGTCTGATAATTCTGACTGTCCTTCTGACAGCGCTTATTATTCTCCCCGTAGTTTCCTCCGCAAGCGGCGAGAACACCTCGCTGGTTACGGAAGAGGAGCTTCCCGAAAGTGTGCCTGCTCCCGAAGTCAGCCTTCCCGCTAAAGAGGAAACGGCTGAGGACGAGCTTGTCATTCCTATGCCCGCACCCTCCCGTCCCGTGAAGGACAACACTGAGAATCTTGTTGATGTCGGTCTCAGCTACGGAAGCAAAGCGCTCAAGAAGATAACTCTCACCGCTTCCGAAAACGGTATGCTTACTTACGGCGGCGATGTACACAAGGAAATGCTGTTTACTTGGGAAGACGGCGTTATGTATTTTGACGGCGTTCCCTGCCAAAAGGCTTATATCCGTTCCGCTTCTCCTATCATTCTTTCCACCACCGGCTGGGGATACGAGGGAATGATAATTCTCACCTCCGGCGAAAAGGGTATAACCGTTGTCAACCGTGTTGATATCGAAACCTATGTTAAAGGTGTTATGTCTGCCGAAATAGGCGCAGACGGCTCTTTTGAAAGCCGCAAAGCCTTTTCCGTAATCTGCCGTACTCTTGTTTATGTGGCAAAAGACCACGGCGAGGATTTTGACCTTTGCAACCGCAACTGCTGTCAGTCCTATCGCGGCACTCACCACAGAGACGAGCTTAACGATAAAGCGGTGGACGAGACCAAGGGTATCGTTCTCACCTACAAGGGCGAGCCTTGTCTGGTAGCATACAGCTCCAGCCACGGATATTCTTCCTGCTCCAGCTTTGCCGCGTGGATAGGTGCGGATATTCCTTATCTCCGCGTGGTAAGATATGAAAACGAGCCTCTGGATTATGGCGGAGAATGGACTGTTACTTATACCTACGAGCAGTTGAGCAAAAAGCTTAAAAGGCATACCACCACCGGCGCAGTAAAGTCTATCGCTATTGCGGAGACCGACCCCTACGGCGGACCTTACGTATACAGACTTAAGATAACCGATACTGCCGGTAACGTGTCCGAGATAAAGTACGGCGGTGATATTATGGCAGCCCTTGATATACGCTGTGCAAACTTCACCATTGAATATACCGCAGACGGAGTTATACTTCACGGTATCGGAAATGGCCACGGCGTAGGCTACAGCCAGCGCGGCGGACATCAGATGGGTGTTGAGGGCTACAAGTGGGATTATATTCTCAATTTCTATTTCCCCGGCACAAAGACTGCTTTAAGCAGTAATTTCAGCAAATAAGTCCTTTAATTTTTAACAAACTGCAAACAAATCCCTATTATCCTTTACAACTCGAAAAATCTGTTGTATAATTACGTAGATATTTGGGGAAAGGGAACTAACGTATGTTAAGCAACGAAAAGAAGTATAAAATATTTATATCAATATCGCTGTTGGTATCCCTGGCGTTGGCAGTTGCCCGCGTCGTGTTAATAAGAAACCACATAGAGATGGATTCGCTTGAAAATTCAGACGGACTGTATTACCTTGAGGGCACAAGCGCTCCTTTGGCGTTTGCAATCACTTGCGTTGTTTTGGCTGTGCTGTTTTTTGCAGGCTCTGTCTTATTTGCAGGAAAGATAAACGGCGTCTTTAAGTCTGACCGTCCCTTTGTGGTGTTTTCCTCCGCTTTAACGGGAATGATGCTTTTTACGCTGGTTATATATTATCTTTACCGCATTATTTTTGAAAAGCAGAATTACGATTACGGATTCATTATTATAATATTACTTACCGTTTTATCCGGTGTGTATTTTATGATGATTTCGTCCAGACGAACCCGCGAAAGGTACGCAAAGCTTTTGCCGGTGTTCTCAATGGTTCCCGTTTTACTCACTGCGGTGAGACTTCTTTATGATTTTGTAGTCCGCAGTCTTACGGTAACCGCTTCCTCATACAGCTATCATCTTTTGGGACTGGCTTCTCTCATGCTGTTCCTCTGCTGTGAGGGAAGATACACAGTAGGCTACCGCCGCAAGCGTATATACGTTGCGCTGGGATTTATAACCAATATGCTAATGCTGGTGTATTGCGTGCCTGCTCTGTTTTTGGCGCTTTTCTGGCCCCTCCATTTTACGGATATAACTGTTTATTGCATGGCAGACTTGGTACTTACCATATATATCTATTGCCGTATGTTCTCTGTGGAAAAGATTGAGGAAGTACCTGCCTTGGCGGAATAGAAAAACAAAAAAAGGAATATAATTGAAGCAGAAAGGGGCGTAAAGCCATTTTGAAAAACCTTCTGCTTCTTTTTTTGTTTTGTTTTTTATGGGTGCTTCTTTTACCGCTGTATCCATCGGTGGGCATGGAGGAAAAACAACCGCCGGAGGAGGAATACGTGCTGTCGGTAATGCTTGGTATGTGCGAGGATGTTCTTCCCGATGAAGCGCTTAAAGCTATTGCGGTTACATTGCGTACATATATTTATTATAACGGTAAAATTCTGCCCGAAGGAGAGCTTGCAACGGCTGTTGTTTCCGCAGAGCAGGGGGAAAATCTGTACAACGCCGTTAAAAGGGCAGTATTTTCCACAGAAGGCGAATATATAACCTATTCCGGTCGGATAATAAACGCATGCTTTCATCTTTGTTCAAATAAAAATACTGCCGATGGCGATGCGCCTTATCTTTTGTCTGTACCTACTCCCGATGAAAGCGCTTATCCCGGCTTTTACAGCGAAAAAAACATTTCCGCTTTGGAAATTTCCGCTTTCGGTAAAGGCGAAATAATAAGTGTTTCCTACGGAAGCGATGGCAGAGTAAAAAGTGTTGAATTTGAAAAAGGTTATGCCTCTGTCTCCGAATTTACAGAGTATTTTTCTCTTGCCTCCAACGATTTCACATTGAATTCATTGCCGGACGGCGGGTATACTGCCTTTTGCCGCGGCGTGGGCAACGGATGCGGACTTTCTCTTTACGGCGCGTGCTTGCTTGCGGAGGAGGGGAAAAATTATCGTCAAATAATATCCCACTATTTTTCGGGCACGTGCGTCACAATGAAAATATAAATACTGAATATATCCTCCTTTATATGGGTAAAATAACTCTGAAATATAAAAGGGGGATTTCTTTTTATGAAGGAAAAAAAGGGCTTTAATTTTAAGAAGATACCGTTTAACAAAATTTTCAAGCGGTATTCGGCATACGTTTATCTGGGCGCGGCGGTGGTAACTGTGGCTGTTATGGCAGTAAGTATTTATTCCATCAACCGCGGTGACGAAATTTCCATACCCGAAATTTCCGTACCGTCTATCCAGCTTCCCGAAATATCCGATACACCTGTTGCGGATATTCCCAACGACGTTCCCGCAGACGTAATTACCGTTCCCGTCTACAAGGTTCCCGTCTCGGGCAGTATCATTACCTCACATTCGCTCACCGCGCTTGTCTTTTCGCCCACTATGCAGGATTACCGCACCCATTGCGGCGTTGATATCGCGGCAGATGAAGGAAGCGCGGTTGTAAGCTATACCGACGGCACCGTTTCTGCAGTGTATAACGATGCATTTTACGGCACCGTGGTGGAGGTAACCCATTCCGGCAACCTTGTAACCGTATACGCCAATCTTGAGGAAACCCTGCCCGAGGGCATCTCCGTAGGTGCAACCGTCAAGGCAGGTCAGACTATCGGTAACGTTGGCTCCACCGCCATTATCGAATCCGCCTCCGTGCCCCATCTACACTTTGAGGTAAAGGTGGGTACCACTGCCGTTGACCCCGTTCTGTATCTTGACAAAGCAGAATAGTAAATTCTCCCCGAGAGGCTTCTCTCGGGGAGAATTTTTACACTATGGTAACTTATATGCTTGTCACTTTTACTTCAATTTCCTCGCCGAGAGCGAAGGAATAAAGCACTGCTTTGGATACTTTTGCGCCTGTCATTCTTTCCACTGCAGATACGTAAAAGGAAAGCTGTGGCTTGTGGCGGGCGATAAGGGTGTCCTTTTCCTTAACGCGGTCTGTTTTGTAGTCCACTACGGTGTAGGTGCCGTCGGGATTACGGAAGAAGCAGTCGATAACGCCCTGCACAAGTATCTTTTCCTTTCCCGTGCCGCCGACGACTCTGTCACTCTCCTCAACGGAAAAGCGTTTTTCGCGGTGGATATCACTGCTTTCGCACATTCTGCGGTAAAGGTCGGAAGCAAAGAACTTATTAATAGCATCAAAATCCATAAGGGATAATTGCTCGGGAGTAATATATCCGCGCTCCGCAAGACGGTTTGCCTCCGCCTCCGCGCCCTGCGCCACCGCGTTTTCAAAGGACGCAAACTGCATAAACAAATGGCTTGCAGTTCCTTTGTCCGCCGCAGTAAATGCGTGACTTCCCAAAAATGCGGGCTTGCGCAGCACAGAGCTTCTCTTTACGGTGCGGGTGTATTCTTCTTCCTCCAAAAGACCGGGGCGTATTTCGGAAACAGATATTTTTGCGGGAATATCCGCGCCGGGGTGGGTATACACAAACTCAAGGGGAGTGCGTATATCCTTTTCGGGGGGCAAAAACACTTTTTCGCCTTCGTCTGCCGCAATGGGACGTATATCCTCTGCGTTTATCTGCTCAAACACGTAACCTTCACAAGGCTCGGTACCAACGCTTTCCCCAATCCAGTCCCCGTGGCAACGTGCGGTACGCATATCACCGCCAAGGTCGGAAATCTCCTCGCTTTTTGCGGTAACGTACAGTCTTTCTCTTGCACGGGTAAGGGCAACGTAAAGCTTGCGCGCTTCTTCCGATATCTGGTCGGTAGTTTCTTTAATAAGCAAACTGTCGGTAATACAGTTGTTTTTCACAACCATACCGTCGTATTGGGAAAACTTTATTCCAATACCGTCCTTGCGTATCAATACGTTGCCGCCATCACGCAGACGGAAGGCTCTGTCAGTATCTGCAAGGAACACCACGGGAAATTCCAGTCCTTTGGAGCGGTGTATAGTCATCAGCTTAACGGTGTTGCCGCCGTCATCGGGTGATTTTGCTTCCTCCAGCCCGTCCACACTGTCAAGATATTTCAAAAAAGCGCTTAATCCCTTAAAGGAAACACTTTCGTAAGAACGGGCGTATTCGTATAAAAGCATAAGGTTGCGGTAACGTTTTTCGCCGTTTTCTTCGGAAAGCACGGCGGAAACAATTCCGCTTTCGTTATAAAACTGCCATATAAAACGGTGTGCGGGCGTTCCCTCCGCACCGATACGCCACGTGTGTATTCGGGAAAGAAGCTTTTTGCATTTATCGGATAAGGCTTTTGAAATATATCCGCCCTCTGCTTTAAGAAACCTTCTGGGAATGGGAGTTGCTTTAAGCACGGGCGGGAAGGAAAAGTAGTGTTTTCCCTTTTCCCTGTCATTTCTCCACGCCTTTGCCGCCGCTTGCACGCAATCGTATAGGCAATCGGTCTTAACCGAGCGGCGCACCTTTAACATCTCGTCTGCGGTAAAGCCAAATAAGGGGGAGCGCATGGTAGCCGCCAGAGGAATATCCGATGTGGGGTTGTCGATAGTCTTTAACGCAGCTACTGCCAGCAGTATTTCCTGCCTGTCTGTAAAGCTTTCGCTTTTTTCGGCACGGCAGGGGATGTTACACTCCTCAAATACCTTGGTGTAAACGCTTACGTTGCTTTTCAGCGCGGTAAACAGTAACGCAATATCGCCGTATCTTATAGGTGTTCCGTCGTTTTTTGTTTCCTTTCCCACCAGAGAATTTATTTCGTTTGCAATATATGTAGCTTCGGCAATCTGCTTTTCCTCTGCATCCATTTCATATCCGCCGGTTATTACTGTAAAACGGACGGGGGTATTACCTGTGTCCTTGTCCTTTGAAAACACAAGTGCTTCGTCTGTGTAGTTCATTTGTCTGCAAAGCTCGGGAATACCCGTAAACACCTTGTTGCAAAAATCAATAATGTTTTTATCGCATCTGAAATTTTCCCGCAATACCACCTTTTCGGTCTTGGGATATTTTTCCGTGCCGAAAACACGGCAGTAGGACATAAAAATATCGGGGTGAGCGGAACGGAACCGGTATATGCTCTGCTTCACGTCGCCAACCATAAAGCGGTTATCCCCCGAAAGGAGTGAGAATATTCTGTCCTGCAAGGGGTTTGTGTCCTGATATTCGTCAACGTAGATCTGGTCAAAGCTTTGCTTTAATTCCTCGCAAAGGGGAGTAGGCATACCGTCTTTTTCCAGCAGAGAAAGCATTAAGTGCTCCTGATCGGGAAAATCAATTACCCCTGTTTTTTCCTTTGATCGGGTGTATAAAGAATCAAACTCGGTCAAAAATTCCTTTGCCGCTTTTATTATTTTAAGGGAATATCTCATATCTGCAAGGTTTGTTTCTGCGGAAAACAGGAAAAACCTTGTTTTTATTTTCTTTATTTCTTCAAAGATCTCGTTTTTTGTTTGAGAAATGTATTCCTTTGCCCCCTCGTCCGCAAAGCCTTTTGCAGGCATACGGGGATTTTTTATTAAATTTAGGCTTTCTTTTACAGCGGAATAACCTGCAGGGAACAAGGCAATAAGATTATCGGTTTCCTCCAAAAGTCCGTACAGCGCGGGTATAATAACCTCTTCGCCCGCGTCCTCGGTAAATCTGCACAAGGCGGAAACCTGTTCGCGCACGGTAAGCAGACATTCCTTTGCCTCGGTCATTATTATTTTGCATACCGCCGTGTCCTCGTATCTGTTGTTTTTGCAGTCGGCTTCAAGGTCGTTTATAAGCTTTTGCAAAAAATCAAAGGGGTGGGGGTATACACGCAGGCTTTTATACATCGCCAGCATGGATTCACCAAGTCTTTTATCATTTCTTCTACCCGAAAATGCGTCTGCAAGCAATAAAAAGTGTTCTTTTTCCTTTTCGTACCCCTCATTTACAGCCTTTTCCATTGCTTCTTCAAGCAAAAGGTTTGCTTCCGTGTCGTCTGCGGCGCGCACGTCGGGAGTAATTCCAAGCAGAGAGAAGGATGCTTTTATCCTTGAATAGCAAAAGGCGTGAACAGTAGATATATCCGCCGACGGAAGTGACATAAGCTGTCTTGCAATGTGACGGTTTTTAGGGTCCTCCGCCTGCGCCTTCATCAGCCCGCGGTACAGCTTTTCTCTTACGTCAGCCGCCGCCGCTTTTGTAAAGGTTACTATTAAGTATCGGTTAATATCCCTTCCGTCCAGAACAGAACGGAGGATACGCTCGGTCATTACCGTTGTCTTGCCGCTTCCCGCACCTGCGGAAACCACCAGACTTACGCCCCGTGTTTCAATTGCCTTTGTCTGCGCTGTGGTAAATGGCATTTTGTGTTCCTCCCTTCCGTTTTATTGCTTTCTGCAAAACGCCTTAAATTCGCAATATCTGCAGGCGTTTATGCTTCCGTCCTTTATAGGCTTTATACACATATCGCCGGATATAAGCCTGTCGCCCATAGCACGTATGGTGTCTTTAAGCTTATCCTGCAATTCATCGAATTCTTCAAGTGTTTTTGCACTTGCGCCCACCGATGATACGGTGCCGTCCTTTTTAAGACGCGCGGGTATAAATATTCCGCCGCCCTCCGCGTCCATCGCGCGGATAATTTCGGGGTCTGCCAGGACAAGACCGCTCTTTTTAATTCCCATTATTGCCGCCTGCTCAATATCCTCATATTCCTTTTCTCCGTCCAAGAGGGGGGCGGATGCGGGCATATACAATACTCCTGCAGGCAGGGTGTTTCCTGTTTGGTCTGCGGCACAGCAGGCAAAGAGATACATAAGCATCTGCAGGTCCAGACCCTTTTCTATTTTTTCAAGAGAAAACTTTTTGTCTCCCGTCTTGTAGTCAATAACTCTCAGGTAGGTTTTTCCGTCAATAACTGCGGTGTCGGTACGGTCAACAATTCCGCACAGCCGCACCACTCCCTTTTCGGTCGGAATTTTCACCGCAGGCAGGTCGCCCATACCTATCTTTACTTCAAATCCCACGGGGCAGAACTTACTTTGCGCAAACTCTGCGGATATGTTTTTAATAAGCAGACCCAGCGTGCGCTTGAATTTATTTACTGCGTGAATAAACCGCTTGTCCTGCGCATATTCTCCCGCTACGGACAGAATATAGCTTTCGGTAAGACGGTCTACCTCCTCCTTTGCTTCCTTTTCGGGAAGGGGAGTAAATATGCCGTCTGCCGTGCGGGCGGCAACAAATTCCTCAAGTATTGCGTGAATAAATGTTCCCACCTCAGGGGCGGAGAAGGATGCTTTCTTGTCCTCTCTCAATTTAAGCAAATACCGCGCAAAGAAAGAAAATGGGCAGGATGCATACTTGTCCGTTCTGCTGGGGGTGAGGGAAAGAACCGTGTCCTCCATTTCCACAAAGGCTGTTTCGTCGTAAATGGGGGACATTTTATCCTCTTTCCAAAGCCCTGAAAGCGCTTCGGTTATACACGGATTTTTAATTCCGCCAAGATGTCTTTTTGCCGCAGGTATGCAGTAAAGCATATCCGTTTCCTTGTCACCAAAGTGGGTTTCGGTAATTCCGAAAAGCTCTTTCATCCGCATCACAGCGACCGACGGACGCAGGGATGCACCGCCAAGGTCTCCCCGTGGATAGGTGATAAACAGCTTTTCCGCAGGGGCGGATACCGCCGCCGTAAAGTAAAAGCGTTCCTCGTTTTGCTGTCTGAAAAAGGGCAGGGCAATTTCAGCCCCCGCCTCTGCCAGCGCGGTAAGCTCTGTGTCGTCAAAGAGGGGGTTTTTGCCCGGCGCTTTGGGGAACACGCCGTCGTTAACTCCCATAAGTATGCAGGCGCGGCAGTTTTCCGCGCGGATAAGGCGCGCGTCGCCTACCGTAACGCTGTCTATTACCGGCGGTATGGCGCCCACAGAACGAGACTGTATCATTAAAAGCAAGTATCTGTGCAGTCTTTCGGGGCTAACCTTTTCGTCACCGCAAACGTCTGCAAGACGGTCGAAAATATCAATAAGAGTATCCCATATCTGGGCAAGAATATCACTTTCCCGTTCCTTACCCGTGTCCTGCAACACCCTTGCGCGGGCAAGGAGGCGTTTGTCCGCCTCGGCAGATATAAGCAGGCTGTAAAGTGCTTCCACACCGCTTCTCACGGTAAGGTCGGGAGAAGTAAGGGTTTCGTATACGGGCAAAAGTATATTCATCATTTTGTCCCGCGCTTTGTTAACGTACAAAAGGGTGTGGGCAGAATAATCCGTAAGCGTGTTGGTGTATCCCTCGGGGTTCATCATCCACGGTTTTCCGTCATACCACCGTTTTCCCCGTATTCCCCACATATCCGCGTAACGGGATATAAGGTCTCTTTCCTTTACGGTGAGAGCGCAAAAGCTGTTTTTTATGTATCTGTTTACAGCGGCGGGCGCAAAATCCGTGGCGGCAATCTCCAAAGCCGAAAGCACAAAGGAGACTACGGGCTTGGTGGCAAGCTCGTCCTTTACAGACATATAGCAGGGCACCCCGTCGGATGAGAGAACAGTGTCTATTATACCGTCATAATTTCCCGCACTTCCCGTAATAACGGTAATATCGCGGTAGCGGTATCCGTCACGTATGAGAGAATGTATGATACTGCTCACAGCCGAGGCTTCACCAAAGGTATCGGACGCGGAGATTATTTTTATATTTTCGGTATTCTTTTCGTATTTGGGCGCAGAAGCATCCCACAGAAAATCCTGCGCGTATTCAATACATTCATCCTTTGCGCGCCTGTTGTCGCCAAGGACGATATCTTCTGTTTTGATAGCAAGTGCTTTTATATTCTCCGCGCAAAGGCTTGTTTCCTTGTAAAGGTCGGGGTCCTCGCCAACGAGGAAGGATATATAGGTCTGTCTTGCCTGTTCAAGTATCTTTTTAATAATTTCCGTTTCCTGAACGGTATATGTATAGCATCCGTCAATAAAAACGTATTTGTTCAGAAAAAACGGGTGTGTATCCAGCCTGCGTGCAAGGTGGGTAAGGGCATCGTCAGGGTCATACATTCCCGCAGGGGTAATTGCGGAATATGCGTTAAGAATTAAGCATATATCCTTTATTTTGCCTTTAAGACGGGGGGAGGATATCTTCTCCGCCGCGCTCTCAAGGTCAGACGCGGTTATTCCCCGCATTTTAAGATTGGTAATAAGTCCGCTTGTTTTTTTAATAAAATCGTTGTCCTCGCAAACGGGTGCGTATTCGGTAAGAGAATCCTTTACCGAATACACTGCAGATGCCAGCAGTACGTTTCTGCTGCCCTTGTCCATATATGCAGATACCAAATTTCCGTATTCTCTGGAAACACGGTTGGGCAGACGCTCAAAGTTAAGCACCTCGCAGTACATATTAAAGGTATCTCCCAAAGCGGCAGAAAGCTTTCTCTCGTATGCTACCGATTGCTGCTCGGGCACGATGACGATACACTGCTGCTTTGCGGAAATACATTCCTTTATTTGGTTTATAATAACTTGGGTTTTTCCGCTTCCGCTTTTACCTATTATGCGGTGCAGCATGTTTTTTCACTCCTTTGATAAAAAGCCGAATATTTCAAGTATACGGAATCTTATTTTATATTTCACCGTATCTGTTTTTGTAAATACGTTAACTGCATCCTCGCTCATACCCGTGCTTTCAAGGGCATCCTGCGCCGTAGCGGCAGAAAGGCACAGCGGCGGAAACAGCACGCACCACCAGTTTTTCCCTTCTCCGTTACCTATAATCACTCTCAGCGAAGTATATGTTCCGGCGGGGAACATAACTCCTTCGTATTCGCGGGTATCGTAATACTCTTTCCCGTATTCAGTGCGCACCTCTGTATCCCCTGTAACCGAAGCGGCAATACGGATTATTTCATCTTCCAAAACAGATATATCGGTAATACTTTCAAGGGCTTTGCTGTTTTGTATAATAGCGTCACGGACCTTCAGCTTTATTTGTTGGTCGTATTCCGAATCGCTGTTTGCCAGTATGTGCAATCTTACGGTGTTATCGTAAATATTTTCTTCCCCTGCAGGCAAGGTTATGTGGGATACGGCAATGGTAAGTATTACTGCGGTTATGCAGGCAACAAGCTTTGTTTTTGTTATCATCATTTATACCTCCTTTTTCGGTATCCGTATTATTGACACCTGCAAAGGAGACTTAAACAAAGTTCTTATACAAATTTTACACCATTATTTCGTTTCAGTCAAGCAATTTCGGCTTGTTTGCTCTTGACAAATGCGGTCAAATGTTGTTTACTGTTATCAGAAATAATTACAGAGGTGTATTTATATATGGTTATACGTAATTCCGTAAAAGGAATAATAATTAAAGGCAACAAGCTTTTGGTTGCCGAGATGCAGAATAACGGTACATACTATACTCTTCCCGGCGGTAAACAGCGTCCGGATGAGCTTATTTTCGATACACTCAAGCGCGAGATGGCAGAGGAAGCAGGCTATGATATCGAGCCTAAGGAGATAATGTTTATTCGCGAGACCTTTGAGGGCGAGGAAAAACACCGCGTTGAGTTTATGGTGCTGTGCGAGATAAAGGGCGAATTGGAAAACAATACCTTTGAGTATGATGAATTTCAGGTAGGCACCAAATGGCTTAATATCGATAATATTTCCGCAGAACCCCTTTATCCCCTTGAGCTTCGCAAGCTTATAAAGAATTTTTATCTTGGCAAGTCAGGCGATGTATATCAGGGTGTGATGAATCAGCGCTCCGTATCCTTTGGCGGAGAAGATAAATAAAAACACTTTCCGCCGTTTGCTTTAACGGCGGAATTTTGCTTTTTGAAAGGAAGTATATTATGAAAAGGATATTTGCTCTAATGCTTGCATGTTTGTTTTTAATGTGTGCCTGCACCTCCGGAGGCGATGCTTCGGATGTGTCTGAAAGCACCGTGTCCGATACCGTTTCGGAGGAAAGCGTTTTTACTCCCGCTTCTCTTGATAATTCTCTTTTGGTAGTGTTTGGGGATTCCATCACCGCCTTGGGAACGTGGGGCAAGACTGTGGCTGAAAACTGCAATATGCGTTTTTTTAACGGCGCGGCAGGCGGTATAACCAGCGCACAGGGTCTTGCAAGGTTTGATGCTTTTGTTGCCTCCCGCAACCCCGATTACGTTACTCTTTGCTTCGGCATGAACGACCTGCTTATGACGGCGGTGGATACTCCCAAGGTATCGCCCGAGCAGTTTAAGAAAAATATGGCTTCCCTTGTGGAAAAGGTACGCGAGCTTGATGCGGTGCCCATACTGCTTACCACCAACACTCTTGATGTAAACGTGTTTTTTGCAAGTCAGGGTCAGGACAAGAGCATGTACGGCGACAGAGATATTCTTGAGTGGCTGGATACGTATAACGATATGACCCGTGCCGTTGCGGAGGAGACCGGCTGTCATCTTATAGACCTCCGCGCCGAATGCGGAAAATATCCCGTTAACCAAATCGTCCGCGCAGACGGTATACATTTAAGTGAAAACGGCAACAAGGTCTTTGCGGATACCGTTACTGCATATATGCTTGAGAATTTTGAAAGAGACCCCGATGCGCCTGAGGTGAATTACGATAATTCTGTTTTGCTTTCCACGGGCGAAAGCGCTTCTCTCACGCCCTTTGAAAAGGACATGTGGTACGTTGACGGATACACCATACGTGTCAGCGTTTCGGATAATACTACAGATAAGCTTGTTTTCAGAAACACAAACGGACTGTGGCCCGATGCCCAGTGCTGTTATACTCAGGGCATAAAGGTTCCTGTGAATTCGGCGTCCTTGAGCATCCGCCTCACCACCGCCAACGTAAACGCCAGCATACTTTTGTATTTTGACGGTGCTTATCCCCACGCTTACGCGGAAGGACAGTATCTGTGCATCAATCCCTATCTTAACTGCGAAACCGATTCTTATACGGGAGATATTATCGCCAACCAGACTATAGATATAGAAATTCCCCTTTCCTCTCTTCCCGTTCCCAAGTCCTGCATACACGATGGATATCTGGTAATATCCGGAATAAAAATATACGTTGCGGGTCAGGCAAACCAGCCCGTAACTATTGAATATTTTGATGTTGCGGTAAAATGAAAAACGCCCCGCGAATGCATACAAATCATTCGCGGGGTAATTTTTTGCTCTTATTCGAAAAACTCATCCGTATCGCTTACATCGCTTTCTTCGCCGTGGATATAATCGGTATCATACAGAGGACTGAACTCAATATGGTCGATACCGATAGGCAGGGAATGGGATGCGGAAAGATAAGTATCCGCGCTTTTTACATGGATTATACACACGTTCCCTTTTTCGTACGTAACATTAATGCCGTTAATATACTCAAGTATTTCAACGGGTATAAGCCAATCGTCCTCCTCGAACAATACGGGGCAGGAAAGACGGCAGGGAGAATCGTTTACCTGAATAGAAGAGGAATTGGAAAAGCATTTAATATAATCATCCGAATCGGGCAGGATTATGGCAACGCTGTCCTTATCTCCGGCAATAGACATGGGGCAAAGCTTTGTAAGGGTGGAAAAGGGGATATAAAGCCCGTATGAATTGGTTGCGCGGGATGAGGGCACGGTAAACACCTTGGTTTCGCCCAGATACCCTTCTACCGAATAAACTTTGTTACTTTCCGCCACAGAATTGAATGAAAGTATACCGTATGCGGCAATAATTCCAATAATGCCGATATATACCGCCAGAAGCACCGCAGTGCAGGCAAGGAGTTTTTCTCTTCTTGCGCGCTTTTTGCGTATGGCGGCGGCTTTGCGTGCGTCCCGCGCCGTAATCTCGTCCGGCGTGAGGGGACGTGAAACAACCTTTTTCTTGTTTTTATCTGCCAAAAATATACCTCCCTTCAAAGTGCTTGATTCATTATATCACATTCGGGCGGATTTTGGAAGTGGTTTTAACAATAATCCGCAAAAACACATAAAATAGATTTTGGGAGGGAATGGGCATGCAGAACAGATTTTCCGATCACGCAAAAAATATAGTGGAAACAGCAATAAAAACGGCAGGAGAAATGGGGCATATCTACGTAGGCACCGAGCATCTTCTGCTGGCTTTGGTAATATCGGGAGATATACCCGTATATATAACAGAACTCAAAGGTCTTACGGAAAAAACCCTGCGCGAAAAAATAAATATGCTGTCCGAGCAGGGGGAGAGGACTTATCTCGCACCTGAGGATATGACTCCTGCCATGCGCAGAGTACTTTCACGCGCGGCGGAAAGTGTCATTTCGGGAAACACCGCGGACGAAACTCATTTGCTTTTAGCTCTTTTATCCTCCGATTGCGTGGCAACACGCCTTTTGGAGGATATGGATATTGATACCGATAACTTCAGGAAGGCTTTGGAAAGACAGATGAATAAAAAATCAAGCTATAAAAAGGAAACCCGTTTATCCACTCCCACTCTGGACCGTTACTCGGTGTCTCTGACAGACAAAGCGCTTCGGGGTGAAATCGACCCGGTGGTAGGCAGAGAAAGGGAGGAGGGACGTATAATACGCATTCTTCTCCGTCGCCGAAAAAACAACCCCCTTCTCATCGGTGAGGCCGGAGTGGGTAAGACTGCCGTGGCAGAATCTATTGCACTTCGTATAGCCGAGGGTAATGTGCCGGAGGAAATGCGCTACCGACGAATATTGTCCCTCGATATGTCCTGTCTTGTGGCAGGCACCAAATACCGAGGCGAATTTGAGGAAAAACTACGCACCGTCATTAGAGAAGCGACCGAAGATAAAAGCGTCATCTTGTTTATAGACGAAATCCATACTCTTGTAGGCGCGGGAGCGGCAGAGGGAGCGGTAGACGCTTCCAACATTTTGAAGCCTGCCCTTGCAAGAGGGGAAATACAGCTTATCGGCGCAACCACTCCAAAAGAATTCAAAAAAAGTATAGAAAAGGATTCCGCTCTTGAGCGCCGTTTCCAGCAGGTGTATATAAACGAACCGTCAGTGGAGGAATGCAAACGTGTGCTTATGGCGCTTAAAGGACGGTACGAAAACCACCACGGAGTCTGCATATCCCATGAGGCGTTGGACGCGGCGGCGGAATATTCACACAGATATATTGCAGGACGCCGTCTGCCGGATAAAGCTATTGACCTTATTGATGAAGCGGCGTCGGCAAAGCGGCTTTCCGGCGGAAAAACGGTTACAGAGGAGGATATCGCCCTTCTCACAGGGGAGATATCCGGTATCCCTCGTGAATTCATTGTGGGCGGAGAAAACGCAGAGCAAATTGAAAATTCTTTGAACGACCGCATTATCGGTCAGGAAAAAGCAATAAAAGCCATAACAGCCGCTATGCGCCGACGGCTTTCCCGTATATCCGAGCCCGACCGTCCCATGGGAAGTATGTTGTTTTACGGGCCTCACGGTGTGGGGAAAACCGAGTGTGCCAAAGCGTTGGCACTTACTTTGTGCGGTACCGACAAAGGATTTGTGCTTATAGATATGTCCGAATACACCGAACCTCATACGGCTTCCCGTCTTATCGGTGCACCGCCCGGATATACGGGCTTCGGCGAGGGAGGCGTGCTTACCGAGGCTGTCCGCCGCACTCCCTTTTGCGTGGTGCTTTTTGACGGAGTGGAAAAAGCACATCCCGATGTAATGGGGCTGGTCTCCCAAATTTTGGACAGAGGCTTTCTTACTGATTCCGATGGGCTTAACGTGTCCTTCTCCCACGCAACGGTAATTTTCACCGCGTCGGTGGACGGTCTCGGTGCAGGTATCGGATTTTCCGGAGAGCGGGAAAAGAGTATTACCGATAAAATTCTTTCGCCGGAAATTACCGACCGTATCGAGGATATCGTGCGGTTTGAGCCTCTCGACAAGGTATCTCTGCGCCGTATTGCGTCAAAACGGGCAAAAGAGCTGGTCAACGCTGCCGTGGAGAAGGGCGTGGAAATCTCTCTGCCGGAAGAGGCTATATTGCAGGCGGTGGAGGGATGCGGAGGAAGCGCCAGAGTGCTGTGCCGCGCCGTGACCCGCATAACACAGGATGCGGCGTGGGAAAAACAGTTCAAAAAAGTAAGAGAATATCAAAAAAGTACTTGACAAAACCGCAAACAAAGGATATAATATGTGCCTGTAAAGAAAAAAACTTTACAGGCACTCATTTTTTGGAGGAAAACGGTATGAACGGAAGAGAGAGAATATCCTTGCTGTTCGATTGTTATTCCCGTGTGCTTTCCCCCCGTCAGAGGGACGCGCTTGACCTTTATTATAACGAGGATCTTTCTCTTGCGGAGATAGCGGAGCAATCCGGTATAACCCGTCAGGCGGTGAGAGACCTTATCAAGCACGGCGAGGAAAGACTGTATGAGCTTGAAGAGTGTTTACACGTATATGAGAGAGGGCAAGCGGTAAAGAGCGCGGCGGAAAAGATAATTTCCATTACAGATTCCGCAGAGGTACGCTTGGTTGCCGAGAGCCTGTTGGGAGAATAAAATGTTTCAAAGTCTTGCAGAAAAAATGACGGGTGCTTTGAAGAAGTTCCGCAACAAGGGCAGACTTACCGAGGCCGACGTAAAGGCAGGTATGCGTGAAGTCAAGCTTGCGCTGTTGGAAGCGGACGTAAACTTCAAGGTAGTTAAGGATTTCGTTGCCAAGGTGTCCGAGCGTGCTGTGGGCGCGGACGTTATGCAAAGCCTTGTTCCCGCACAGCAAATAGTAAAAATAGTTAACGAAGAATTGGTTGCTCTAATGGGCGGCAGTAACTCAAAGCTTACCATATCCTCCGCACCTCCCACGGTAGTGCTTATGTGCGGTCTTCAGGGTAGCGGTAAGACCACCCACTGCGCAAAGCTTGCCCGTATGTATAAAAAGCAGGGCAAGAATCCTTTGCTCGTAGCCTGCGATATTTACCGTCCCGCCGCTATCGACCAGTTGAAGATAGTGGGCGAGCAGGCAGGCGTTCAGGTTTTTGAGCGCGGCACCCAAGACCCCGTAAAAACCGCACGTGAGGCGCTTGTCCATGCCCGTAAGTACGGCCACGATATGGTCTTTGTGGATACGGCAGGTCGTTTGCATATAGACGAAGTGCTTATGGCTGAATTAAAGCGTATAAGCGAAGAGGTTAACCCTACCGAGATTCTGTTGGTAGTAGATGCCATGACGGGTCAGGACGCTGTCAATGTAGCAGAAAGCTTTAACAATCTGCTGGATATTACGGGCGTCATCCTCACCAAGCTGGATGGTGATACAAGAGGCGGTGCGGCACTTTCGGTAAGACACGTTACCGGCAAGCCCATTAAGTTTATCGGCGTAGGCGAAAAGATAGATAATATCGAACCTTTCCATCCTGACAGAATGGCGTCCCGTATACTCGGTATGGGTGACGTGCTGTCCCTTATCGAAAAGGCGGAGCAGCAGTTTGATGAAAAGAAAGCGGCGGAGCTTGAGAAAAAGTTCCTTGAATCTTCCTTCACACTGGACGATTATCTTGACCAGTTCAGACAGATAAAAAACATGGGCAGCATGGAGCAGCTTCTTGGCATGATGCCGGGAATAAAGCCCTCCCAGCTCAAGGATGCACAGATCGACGAGAGACAGATAGCCCGTATGGAAGGTATAATCCTTTCCATGACTCCCAAGGAGAGGGCAAAGCCGGATATTATAAACTCTTCCCGCAAAAAGCGTATAGCCGCAGGCTGCGGCAGACCTGTGGAGGAGGTAAACCGTCTGCTTAAGCAGTATGAGCAGGTAAACAAGCTTATGAAGCAGATGGCAAAGCAGCAGACCGGAAAAGGCAGTAAAAAAATGCGTTTCGGCAACTTTGGATTTTAATATTCACCCCACAAAAGGTTTTTTGGACACTGTAGGTGTTTCACGAAACACCCCTACAGACAAAGCATATCACGAAAAAACGCTTTTGCGGGGACCCCGAAATACTCACGCCCACAATTAAGTTAAAAAATAAAAAAAATTAAAATAAAACAACCTTATTGGAGGAAAAACATCATGGCAATAAAAATCAGGCTCAGAAGAATGAGCGCAAAGAAGGCTCCCTTTTACAGAGTAGTAGTAGCAGACTCTCGCTACCCCAGAAACGGTAGATTTATCGAAGAGATCGGTTACTATGATCCTATGAAGGAGCCTGCAGAGATCAAGATCGACGGCGACAAGGCTAAGGATTGGATCTCCAAGGGCGCACAGCCTACCGATACTGTTAGAGCTCTTCTTAAGAAAACCGGCGTACAGTAAGACATCTTATATTTCGCGGGGCGGCAAAACCGCCCCACGGATCAGTGCCGATTTTTGAAAGGAAGGTCATCTGATGAAGCAGACACTTATTGACATCGCTTCCGCTATTGTGGAGCATCCCGAGCAGGTGGCAGTGTCCGAAAAAGTCAGCGGTGATACGGTTATACTTGAGCTTTCCGTTGCCAAGTCCGATATGGGCAAGGTAATAGGCCGCGGCGGCAGAATCGCAAAGTGCATACGTGTGGTTATGCGTGCGGCTGCAGCCAAGGAAAACAAACGTGTTATCGTGGATATTGTTGACTGATGAAAAGATTTCTTGAAGCCGGCAGGCTTAATTCTCCCAGAGGAATAAAGGGCGAACTTAAGTTTTCCTGCTGGTGCGACAGCCCCGATTTTCTGGACGGAGTTGAATATCTCTATCTGGATCCCAAGGGCGAAAAAAAATTAAAAATTGTTTTATACCGTCCCAACATTCCTTCCATTATCTTTGAAGGATATGAGGACAGAACCGCCTGTGCGGTGCTCACCGGCAGAACGGTTTATTTCGACCGTTACGACCCTGCTCTTCCCGGGGACGTAATTTATAATGACGACCTTATAGGTCTCCCCGTGTTCAATGCAGACACCGAGGAGCGTATCGGCGAGCTTAAACGTATCGACGAAACCATAGGCGGATTTTTATACTATATCGCAGGGGAAGAAAAAGAATATCTTATGCCCGCGGTGGACAGATATATAGTGTCCGTCGATTTGGAAAAGGGCATACACGTCCATGTGGACGAAGGACTCAGGATAGGAAGCTGATATTTTTGCATTACGAGATATTGACCCTGTTCCCCGATATGCTGGATAATTATTTTAACACCAGCATTATCGGCAGAGCACGGGCAAAAGGTATTTTCACACTTAATACAAACGATATCAGAGCGTATACCAAGGATAAGCACCGCCGTGTGGACGACTCTCCCTACGGCGGCGGCTTTGGTCTTGTTATGGCTTGTCAGCCTATAGTTGACTGTATCCGCGCTGTAAAAAGCAACCTTAAGGGAACAGTGAGAACAATATACTTTTCCCCTCAGGGAAGTCTGTTTACCCAGCAAAAGGCGAAAGAGCTTTTGCAGTACGATAACCTCATTCTTTTGTGCGGTCATTACGAGGGCATAGACGAAAGAGTTATCGAACTTGAGATAGACGAGGAGATCTCTATCGGAGATTACGTTCTCACAGGCGGTGAGATAGCGGCAGAGATAGTGGTTGATGCTACAGCCCGTCTTCTTGAAGGCGTGCTTAAAGATCCCGAGTGTTACGAAAAAGAAAGCTTATCGGACGGGTTGCTGGAATATCCCCAGTATACGCGCCCCAGAGTTTTTGAAGGACTTGAGGTGCCCGAGGTGCTTGTAAACGGCAATCATGCCGAGATAAAGAAGTGGCAGGCAGAGCAATCCTTGCTCCGCACCAAGCGTAAGCGCCCGGACCTTATCCGTAAGGAAAACGAGGAAACGAAAGAATGAAAGGACGCGGCAAAATCGGCTCGTATTTTTCACGGCTCTTGGGCGGGAGCCGTATTTGGTCGCGCCTTTTTCCCGATACGGGCATTTCCGCAAGAGGCAAAAAGAACGGTGTTCTCAAAGAGGACGCTTTGCTTTCCGGCGGTATGCTCGGTTCTTTATACAGTAAAATATCCGGCTATGCCGCGAAGTCGCGTACCTTTCTCGCCGCTTTTGCTGAGAAAAGCCGCGTGATTTCCCGCCTTTCCGCTTTTTGCAGATGGGTGCTGGATACCTCCGTCGGAAGTGTCGGAGTATTTTTGTTTTTTGTCGGTCTTTATTCTGCTGCAGCGTTTTTAATAAAGCTGTATGCGGATGACGCAGGCGATATATTGGATCTGATATATTCGGCGGTAATCGCTTTTATCGGTCTTATTCTTATGCCTGTTCGCAGAAGTCTGCTGGGGTGTATACGCCGCGGACGGTTAACTTCGTATATAACAGAGGAAATGTTGGCTGTAAGCCCCTTTGCACTGGATACAGAGGTGCAGGCGGGCAAGCATATCGGCTGGGCGGTGCTTTTCGGCACTGTGGCGGGTATCGCAGGCTTTTTCGTTTCTCCCCTTAATATAATTTTGTTTTTATTGGCGCTGGCAGGTGTTGCCATAGTCATTTATTCACCGGAGGGCGGGTTGTACGTATCCGTTTTCCTTTTACCATTTGCGTCCCCCTGGGTATCTGCCGCAGTGGCACTTGTGGCAGTAGTAAGCTATATTTATAAGCTTCTTATCGGCAAACGCAATTTTTATCTTACGACGGCGGATATCTTTGTGTTTTTGTTTATGATATCCATTTCCGTGGCAGGCTTGGTCACTCCCTTTGCTTATAAGGAAACATTCCCCGTGGTTCTCACCGTTGCCGCATTGTATCTCCTTTGCGCCAACCTTATGCGAAGCGGCAAACAGCTTTACCGTCTTATGAGCGCACTCAACAGCGGAACACTCATTCTGGCGATGTGTTGTATTTTTTCCGCATTGTTTGGGGGAGAGTTAGGCGCCCTCGGCGCATATATTAGCAGTAAAAGCGCGTATTCCTTTATGCTCCCCATACTGCTTCCCGCAGCGCTGTGCACCGCCTTCAGCAGAGGTGTGTTTTCTTCGGGAACTGCTTGCTGTATCGCTGTCTTCGCGGCAGTCGCACTCGCCTTTTCCGAGTGGATGTATCTTTCCGTTATCGGTGTAACGGCACTGTTTTTGCTGGTGTGCTTCCGCAAACGTATCGGAATTATTTTCGGCGCTTTGCTTTCGGCAGGCGCGGTAATGGTTTTGTTTGCTACGGGAATAATAAAGGGAGATATGTATATCCCGTCTTTCGGCTCCTCCGCCGCAGTCGATACCATGAACAAGCATGGACTTTACGGTGTGGGCTTGGGAAAAGAAGCTTTTAATTTCGCCTTTCGCAGTGCAGGCTATTCAGGCGCTTCGGATACAGATGTTTATTCGGCTTTGGTAATAGCGGGCGGCTGGTTTGCAGTAACGCTGTTTGTTATCGCCGCCGTGTTTTTATTGCGCAGGGGACTTTCCTCTGTTTCGGGGAAGATGCAGGGCGTTTCCAAATTTTCCGCTTCCGCCGCCGTCTCCTTTGTGTGCCTTTTGGCTATATGCGGAGTGTTTGGCGGAATATGGCGTTCCCCGTCGGTTATATTATTATTTTCGGTTATGTGCGGAGCTTTAAGCGGCTTACCGCGAATTTATGAAAGAGAGGCAGGACAGACAAATGAAATTGAATAAAAAACTTTTCAATTCACTGGATATGGTTATTATAATTGTTTTTGCCGCTCTCTTTGTCTTCTTGGCAGTAAAGAATTTTACCGGAAGCACCAAGGTAGACGAGGTTATAACCGTAACTGTTACAGCAGACCGCGTTGCAGATGAGATAATCCCCGTAATCAACGAGGGGGATAAGCTTTATACCGAATCCGGCGAGCTTATCGGCACAGTAACCAAAATGTATACCGTTCAGGCAACTGAGATATTTGCGGATACCCGTGTTGACAGCGGCAACCGCTGGCCTCTGGTCACTGTTGACGTGCCCGACCACAGTCGTATGGTTATAACCCTTTCCGTGGAGGCAGAGTATGATGACCGCGGTTATTCCGTCCACGGCGTAGACATTAAGGTAAACGGCGGCGTGCGCTTTTATATTAACGGCTTTGCGGCAGACGGATATTTTACCTCAATCAGCGGAGGTGAAAGCAAATGAAAAATAATAACATTAAAAACGATATAAAAAAATTCAATTTGCTGGATCTGGTTATAATAATCCTTCTTGCGGCAATAATTTTGGGCGCATTTTTCCGTACGGATATTATCCGCCTCATTTCCGGCGAGGAAACCGTAACAATGGAGATAACCTTTGAGACTGAGCCTGTTTCCACATTGTATTACGGATATTTCGCAGAGGGAGATAAGCTTTACCTTTCGGATACCGATATTTATCTCGGTCAGGTAAGGGGACTTTCCAAGGTGCTGGCTCCCGTTATGGTACAAATGGACGACGGCAGTTACGAGGAGGATATCGAACTGGAGCGCAGTGTCATTTCCGGCACCATAACCGCCACCGGCTATTTGCGGGACGGCGTGTTCTGCCTTGATGACGGTACTATCATCTCCGCCGGAGATGTTCTCTCCGCAGAGGGCAAGCTTATCGCCTGCAAGATAACGGTGCTGTCGGTTACGGAGGCAAAAAATGAAGATATTTCCGCGCCGGAACAGTCTGTATACGAGGAAGTATCAAAATAATGCTTGACAATAAGCGTTTTTGCAATTATAATATATATATTATTTTTATTTAGATATTTTACGGAGGAAATAGATATGCTTTCAAAGGAGATCACATTGGTAAACAGCGTGGGACTTCACGCCCGCCCTGCTACTTTCTTTATACAGAAAGCAAATTCATACAGATGCTCCGTTTGGATAGAGAACAATTCCCGCCGCGCTAACGCAAAGAGTCTGCTTGGCGTTTTGTCCCTCGGCGTCCGTCAGGGAGATTCTGTTACCCTTATCGCAGACGGTGTAGACGAGACAGAGGCTATCGAGGGTCTGTGCGCTCTTATCCTCAGCGGCTTTGCAGACTAAAGGGCGAGAATATTATAACGTCATCTCAGTATTTAAGGGGAGGGGCTTTTGGGTCCCCCGATGATGCAACAGCATTTTTCGGGGCGCTCTTTTCCCCTCCCTGTTTTCTTTTTTACGGTGTGTTTTATATGACAAAAGAACAGCTTCTTGAAAAAGCGCGCCTGCTTCCCGCCACCCCGGGCGTGTATATTATGCGCTCTGCGGCGGGAAAAGTAATATACGTGGGTAAATCCAAAGCGCTGTGCAACCGTGTCAGCTCATATTTTGCGTTGGGCCACACGGGCAAAACCGCACGTATGGTTGCTTCCGTCCACGATTTTGAGGTGTACCATACCGCCACAGAACTGGAAGCTCTTTTGCTTGAGAATTCTTTTATCAAGCAGTATATGCCGAGATATAATATAAAACTCAAGGATTCATCGGGCTATCCTTATCTTAAAATAACCGACGAGGCTTATCCCCGTCTTGTTACCGTATATAAGCGGGAGGACGATAAAGCCCGTTATTTCGGGCCTTTTTCTTCGTATGTTGTCGCCCGAAATATAGGTGATACCGCACGCCGTACCTTCGGAATTCCCACCTGCAACCGTGTTTTTCCCAAGGATATCGGCAAGGGCAGACCCTGCCTTAACGCCCAGATAGGTCTTTGCGTTGCACCTTGCTCGGGCAACGTTACGGCGGAGGAGTATAAAGAGGTGTTTTCCAACGCCGCCCGTTTTCTCGGCGGGGAATATTCGTTTTTAATAAAAGAGCTTACGGATAAAATGTCTGCCGCCGCAGAGGATATGTATTACGAGCGCGCGGCAAAATACCGTGACCAGATAAACGCGGTAAAAAAGCTGGGGGATAAACAGCATATCGTCGGCGCTCCGGATTTTGAGGGCGATTTTATCGGCGTTTACCGCGATGACCTCGGCTCTGCCGTAAACCTTTTCTTTGTGCGCCGTGGCGCAATTGCGGACAGAGAGTGTCTGTTCTTCGGTGCGGACGAGATTTTGGATTCGGGCACGCTGGTGTCCCTGCTTCAGCGTCTGTATACCCTGCGCGGATATATTCCTGCAGATATTTACACTGCTTTTGAAATGGATTCAGACGATATTTCCCTTTTTGAAGCGTGGGCAAAGGAGTTTTCGGGTCTTAAAACCGCTATGCATATCACCCGCAGAGGGGACAAAAAAATACTTGCGGATATGGCGGCTACCAACGCCAAGGAACTTCTTTTGCACAAGCGAAAGTCGGAGGAAAAGGATAATGCGGTCCTTACAAACCTTGCTTCCTTTTTGGGACTTGAGGTACTGCCGGAGCGTATAGAAGCCTTTGATATCTCCAACTCGGGTGAGGAATATACCACTGCAGGTATGACGGTGCTTGTAGGCGGAAGATTCTCCAAAAAACAGTACCGCACCTTTAATATCCGTACCGCCTCTCAAAACGATTACGGCGCAACAGAGGAAGCTCTTTCCCGACGTTTTTCCCATACCGAGTGGGAGTTACCCGACCTTCTTTTAATGGATGGCGGTGTACAGCACGTAAACGTGGCAAAAAAAGTTCTTGCCGAAAAAGGACTTTCAAACATTCCCGTTTTCGGCATGATAAAGGACGAGCATCACAAGACCCGCTCCCTCACCGACGGAGAAAACGAAATAGGTCTTACCACACGGCAGGATCTGTTCGTGTTCATATACCGCATACAAGAGGAGGTTCACCGCTTTTCTCTTGACAGAATGGATAAAAAACGCAGGAAGTCTGTCAGTACCAGCTCTCTTACCGCCATAAAAGGGGTGGGGGAAAAGACCGCCGCAGCAATACTTGGCCACTTCGGCTCATTTAAGGCGGTAAAGCAAGCAGACAAGGCAAGTCTTATGCAGGTAAAGGGCATAAGCGAAAAGACGGCAGATAATATTATCAGCTATTTTGAAGGAGATAAAAAATGAGAATTATTACCGGAAAAGCCAGAGGCACCCGCCTTACCACTCTCCCCGGCGAAGCTACACGCCCCACGTCGGAAAAGGTAAAAGAGGCTATTTTTTCCGCAATACAGTTTGATATAGGGGACAGAAAGGTCCTTGACCTTTTCGGCGGAAGCGGACAAATGGCGCTTGAAGCATTATCCAGAGGGGCGGAAAATGCGGTTATCGTAGATTCCTCCCGCGCCGCAACCGAGGTTATCCGTAACAACGCTGCAAAGACAAAGCTGCTTCCCGATTGCCGCATAGTCACTGCGGATTGGAAGGATTATCTGCGTATGGCAGACGGAAAGAACACGTTTTCTCTTGTTTTTCTCGACCCGCCTTATAAGGAGGGCTTTGTGGATGAGGTACTCAAGCGTATGTTTACCACAAATATATTGGAGCAGGACTGTATCATTGTTGCAGAAACCGCACCCGACGGAGTTCCCGTTCCCCCCGACGGATGGGAATGCAAAGCATACCGCTACGGAAGCGTTGCGGTTACCGTAATGAGAAGAGCGTAATGGCAAAGGCTATTCTTCCCGGAAGTTACGACCCCGTAACTGCGGGACATATAGATATTATTCTCCGCGCCAAGGATCTTTACGGCGATGTTACCGTGGGAATACTCTTTAATCCCGAAAAAAAGTATATATTCACTCCCGCGCAGAAAAAAGCCTTGCTTGAAAAAGCACTGAAAAACACAGATATTCCCGTTATTATATGGGACGGAATGCTGTACGAGCTTTGTGAGAAGGAAGGGTATACCCATATCGTAAAGGGTGTCCGCCCGGGGGACTACGAATACGAGGAAAAGCAGGCGCTTTTCAATTCGGCGCATTGTAAAGCGGTCACCGTGCTTTTACCTGCAAAAAAAGAGTTTGAAGGTATAAGCTCCACTCTTGTGCGCCGCTATCTTGCCGAGGGGAAGGATATTTCCCAGCTTTGCCCTGCGGCTAAAACAGCAGAGGAATATTATGTTGAAAATACAAAAATGTAGTGTTACCCACGTCCGCGAAAAGTTAATTTCCCCCTTCGGATTTAAGGGAGGTTATCTTACCGAGCTTTGGCAAAGCGTGGTTAAAATCGAGGCGGACGGTATTACCGCCGTTGCCCCCTGCACCCAAAGCGTGCTGTGGTCGGACCCAAAGGTGTTTAATACTTTCCCCGGCGAAAAAGGGGATAGTATCATGCTTTCTGTCACCCAAAAGGCGTGTGAATGTCTTGAGGGAATGTCCTTTAACACACCCGATGAGCTTATTCCCCAAATTCTGCCCGAACTTAAAAAACACGCCGCATCTCTTTGCGGTTTTAACGTGGCGGAGACTTTTTTGCTCAATTCTCTTGTGGGTGTGGATATTGCACTCTGGTCTATATGGTGCAAAAAAAATAATATTACCGATTTCAAGGATATGATTCCCCATTCCGCACGGGATGTGATGAACGTACGCCACCAAACCCTTGCCCGTATCCCCTTGGTGTCCTACGGTGTTTCGCTGGATGACGTAAAGGGTCTTGCGGAAGGCGGTACTGCACTTATGAAAATTAAAATCGGCGCCCCCTCGGGTGAAGAACCGAGCAGCGAGGCGGATATGCGTATAATGACCGAAAAGGATATTGCACGTATCACCGCTATCCACCAAACAGTTAAGGATATAGAAACTCCCCTTACCAAAAACGGAAAAATACTTTATTATCTTGACGCAAACGGCAGATACGATACCGCTTCCCGTCTTGAAGGGTTGCTTGAGGGAATTGAAAAGGCAGGCGCGTCCGATCGTATCGCTCTTATCGAAGAGCCTTTTTCCGCAGAAAAGGATATTTTTGTGGGCGATTATCCCTATATTTTCAATGCCGATGAATCCGCTCATTCCGTTGCCGACGTAAAACAGCGCATAGACTTGGGTTATAAGGCGGTGGCGTTAAAGCCTATTGCAAAAACCCTTTCGGTTTCCTTCGGTATGATACAAGCCGCCTGTGAAAAGGGTTGCGGCGTTTTGTGCGCAGACCTTACGGTAAACCCCTTCCTTGCAGAGTGGAACAAGCTGTTTGCCGCTCATTCACCTGCTCTTAGCAGTATGAATGTGGGCTGTATCGAGGTCAACGGCGATACCAACTATACCCGTTGGAATGAGATGAAATCCCTGCTTCCTTCGGGATATGAGTATATCGAGGACGAAAACGGCGCATTTAATTTTACAAACCAGCACTTTAACCGTTTTTCCGCACTTGTGGGAGAAAACGGATACAATAAATATTTCGGAGAGGTATAAAAATGGAAAAAATAGCACTTATAATGGGCGAATCCGCCCGCAATCTGGTCATAAGCCCCCGTTCTATCAAGCGTATGGAATCTATCGGTGAGGTAGTTCTGGGTGAGGGAAGTGATCGCGAATCGGTTAAAAAAGCGCTGGCAGGCGCAACCATCGCCATTACCACTTGGGGCAACACCGCACTGGACGCGGATATCCTTTCCGTTTGTCCCGATCTTAAATTGGTTTGCCACGCTGCAGGAAGCGTTAAGCCTATCGTATGCGATGACCTTTGGGATAAAGGCGTCCGCGTAACCGCTTCCGCCGCAATGCTTTCTATGGGCGTTTCCGAAACCGCCCTCGGCTTTACCATCGCCGCAAGCAAAAACTTCTTTGCCCTTAATGAAAACCTCCACGGCGGCGGCTGGGCAGAGGGAAAAGAAAATATCCGCGAACTGTATGAGCTTAACATCGGCGTTATCGGCGGCGGCTGGGCAGGCAGACATTACATAGAGCTTATGCAGGCATTTGACGTAGACATTTTCCTTTACGACCCCTTTGTTACCGAGGAACAGTGTGCAAAGATGGGTTGTAAAAAGGCTTCTCTTGAAGAAGTCCTCAAGGAATCGGATATCATCTCCAT
>JAZSIT010000021.1:0-3922 GCA_045533895.1 Eubacteriales bacterium | reverse complement strand
GCTTGTCATAACCGTTCCTCCCAACAAAAGTGTTATTATAATTAAACAAATATACTTTTTCATATTCCTTTACCTCCGTTAACAGAATTTTAACATAAACGGAGAGGAAAGTCAAATGAATTTTCATTCCCAAAAACTGCCGCAAAACGCTGCTTCAAGCAAAAACCCGTGATAAACTCACGGGTTTTGTTTATGTTGTTTACAATTTGTTAATTGACATGATAGGAAATGTATGGTAATATAATAATGTAAACATAATATTTCTTTATTTTATTTAAAATTTTATAGACGTTTTCCCGTTTTCAAACACTATATAATGAAGGGGCAAAACTCACTTGTTGTCAAGGTGTTACAGCATCAGGTGAATTGTTAACAATTTGTGAATGTTTGCGTTTTGTTTTAGAGGTGTGTCTGTTGCATTGTCATTAGTATAATGAAAGGGTAACAACTGTCCCTATCTGTTGAAACGGAGTTAACTTTTATGAAAAACAAAACTATACTTGTTATCCCCTTTGATTATCCTCTGCTCTTGCGGATATAATTCCCCGTTTTCGGGGAAAAGCAAAACCGTAAAGATGTACTGATTTATTAAAGGAGATAAGTATAATGAAAAGAATAACATCTGCCCTTTTGATATGCCTGCTTGTTTTTACCATGCTGCCGTTGTCCGCTTTTGCCGATTCCGCGCAGGAAGAACAGCCGATTTCCGACCCGGAACTTACACTTCCCGAAGAGGAAGAGATATACGAGGGCACGGGCTCACTTGCCTACGCCTTTGACGATAGCTTTATCCGCGATTATGTGGATAACGAACAACTTGACGAAGCGGGGCACGTTGCCCGTATACACGACGAAGAAGAGCTTGATACATACGTTTTCTTAAACCGCGACGGCACGAAAAGCGTATACTATATGGACGATAACGTGCGGTACGTTGACGAAAACGGCGAGAGAGTGGAAAAAGACCTTACTTTGGTAAGAAAAAACAAAGGATATTCTCTTAAAGCAAGCGACGTTAAGCTTTGGTTTCCCGATGTGCTTTCCGACGGTATATCGGTGAAATACGATAATTTTCATTTAACTCTGTATCCCCAAGGAATTGCGGACACGGAAGAAGCAGTCATTGACGAATTTGACCGTATAACATACCCCGGCGTGTTTGGTGAAAACACTGTGCTGGCGTATACTCCCACCCTTTCGGGACTGAAAGAGGATATAATAGTTACGGAATATACCGGACAGCTTTCATACGATTTTCTTATCCATACCCACGGAATGCGTATATTGGAGCAGAACGGTAAATGGGTAGTAAAAAAACCGGGCAACGGTAACAAAGAGACCTTTGAGCTCGGTGCGGTGCAGATATATGATTCCGCAGGAAATTTCTGTGTCGGTGAAATGACGGTTACCGCACAAAACAACGGAAGCAAATATATTCTCACCCTTACCGCCCCAGAGGAATTTATGACCGACCCCGATACGGTCTATCCCGTAACTATCGACCCGACGATAGAGGTGTCGGATAACATAACAGGTTCCGGCGCTATTGAGGACAGCGTTATTTATTCCGGCACACCTACTGCCAATTACGGCGGATTTACATATCTTACCGTTGGCTACAACGGTTCTACCTATGGTATAGGCAGAGCACTTTTCCGCCTGCCGGGGTTATATAACAGTACAGCATATACTTCCGTAACAGGCGCACAGATACAGTCCGTATATTTCTATGCTTGGGACGCTTCGGGACACGATGATCTCCCCATAGAACTGTATCCCGTTCTGACATCGGGCTGGACCGAAAGCGGCGTAACCTGGAACAACGCACCCGGTTATTACACGGGTACTGATACACTTCCAAGAATCAGTGCATCTATGCCGTCAAACGACTACGGGTGTTTTGATATTACCGCGCTGGTCAAATGGTGGAAATCCGGCAGATATGCTTCTGCTAATTGCGGTTTTATACTTAAAAACCCCAACGAAACAAGCGAAACCTACAAAAAAGTTCCTTGTTCATCCGAAACTGCCGTAACCACCCGCAGACCTTATGTGGTCATGACGTATGCAGCAGAAGCGAGTATAGTCAGCTCAAGAGATTACGTCACCGGCGGAACTACCCTTTCGCTTAGTGTTACCTCAAACGGCACCGTGCAATCCGTAGTGTGGGCTTCCAGTGATTCGTCCATTGCAACGATTACGCAAAACGGTTTGCTTTTCGGCAGCAACGCAGGGTCTGTCATAATTACTGCTACTGTTACTTTTTCCGATAACACCACTTGCGTTGCCGAAAAAAACTTTTTTGTAACTGTTCCTAACGGCGTATATAGGATATCGAACAAAAATTCCGGTTATTATCTAAATGTGAAAGATTCTGAATTTGGAGCCCGTAATGAGGTTAATCAGGTCGTTTCCACTGATGATATTGTTCCAATTTTGGTAACAACTTCCCAAAGACTCAGCCAAATGTGGAAAATAAGTTATATAGGTGACGGATACTACAGCATACGCCCCATGCATAAACTTAATATGGGTTTGTGGGGCAATGGTGTGGAAACGGGAATTTTAGATATAGGCGAAACGGATTTTATGGATTTTGTTGCGCCATTTGCAAAGTGGAAAATAGATTGGAATATCAACGGGTATGTAATCAAACGTCTTGGCAGCCATAATTGCGCTTTACAAACAGTAAATGCGTCGACTTCAATCGGAGCTTTGATAACAGATGATACTTATGATGAGAATTCGGACGCTTGCCACTGGGGTTTGTCTCAAGTAACTAACGCGGGCTCCGGTATTATACTGTATGACGCACAAACCCAGAAAGAAATCACCGATGAAACCGTCAAGTTGTATTTCACGCCGGGCGAGACAATCGTTCTGTCAAACAAGATATGTGCCGCAGTATATGCTTCATATACAAACAGCCAAACTGTAAACTGGACTGCTATGGGCAGCAGTTATATTGATTTTGACGGAACAAGAATAACTGGGTTAGCGTATAGCGGTGACGGATACAACACTCTTGTAGGAACTGCACAAGGTCTTAATAGTAACAGGAATGTGTTTGTAAGAAACTATGTTACTGCGATACAAAACGGAACGTACTATGTGCAGAACAAAAAAACCAAAGGCTTTGTTGCTGTAGGAAATGGTCTTGTTGTACGCGCTGATGACGACGTATCTTATATCCAAAAGTGGACATTCACACATTTGGGCGACGGATATTATTCCATAGAAGAATATAACAACGATATGTATATTAGTGTAGACGGCACTACTGCTAACGAAGGTACCGATGTAATATTGAGCGGAAGCGTAACGGACAGTGCAAAATGGAAAGTTGAGTTTACACAAAAAGATACATATAAGCTGATTCCCAAATTAAGCGCGGATGACTCTTTGGTTGCTGCTGTCAATGAGAATTTGCTGGTTGCAGATAGGGTCGATCTTCAGCCCGACAATGACTTTGCAAACGGAACTGACGAATGGGAATTGTATAATCTTTCCATTTCGATTGTAAATTACTATGATTCCACCTTTGACGGCAATGCGACCTTGATAAACAACATCGCAGCAGCAAACACATTTGTTGAAGAGCTGTTTTTTGAGGTATTCGGTCTTACCATACAAATGGACGGAGCGGCAACATACGATAGCGGTTCTCCCGCGGATTCGTGCGAAGCTGCAGATTGCGGCAAAGACTGCGGAAAAGGCTATCATTGCAGAGACGTTCAGGAAAACTTAGACTACCTTTACGAGGATCCTTCACGCGAAAATAGTCATATCTATGTTTTGTGGGCAAACCGCGATAGCAGTATGTATTGCAATACTGTTCCAACGCATGAGATATTGACCGATGTTTATGCTTCCACTATATATAGGCAAAGAAGCGATACGATTATACAAAATTTATATCGTC
>JAZSIT010000193.1:0-2320 GCA_045533895.1 Eubacteriales bacterium | reverse complement strand
TCAAAAGCTGTTCTTCGCTGTTCCACCTTTCAGCGATTGGATTTTGTCTGCCGTAGCGTGTGCTTTTAGGATATTTCGAAACTCTTTCATAACCGTGTAGCTCTGCTTGTGATGGTGGCATATATACTTTCTTTTTACCGACTATGTACTGATATTGTTTCTCCCAACCGTCAAGCTGTGCGGTCTTAAATTCAGCAGATGTAAAGCCTCGTTCCTCTCCGTCTTTTATACATAAATATTCTTTCTCGGTCTTGCTCTGCCATTTGCCGTTTTCATCAAGCGGTCTGACCGTAAGCATTATATGTGCGTGGGGGTTGTGTCCGTCTGTATCGTGTATGCAGAAATCGGCGCACATTCCGTCATTAACAAAGTTATCCTGCACATACTCCGTAAGCAAAGATATATTTTCCGCTTTGGATAACTCCGTAGGCAAGGCAACAACAAATTCCCTTGCAAGTCTGCTGTCCTTTGTCTTTTCCGTTTCCTCAACAGCGTTCCATAGTATGCTCCTGTCCGTCCATTCCGGCGGTGCTTGTGGCGGTAGTAACACTTGCTCAAAGACGAGTCCTTGTTTTCTTGTGTAATCGTGCTGTATTCCATCATAGTCATTGTATATACGGGAACAGCTCATATATGCAGAAGCAGCAACAGCACTTCTGCCGACACCTCGACTTATGACCTTTGCTTCCAAATGGCAAATTGCCATAGCGATTTACTCCTTTCTGTGTCACGCAATAGACCGCCTTTTACGGCACTTTTAAAGGTTTTATATTACCAACATATAAAACCGTGTTAAAAGGCTTGTTTTTGCTCGTGGAAATAAGCCGTAATGCGTGACAACGCATTTTGTTTTTGTTCCTTTTTACAAAAAGGAAGTGGGCGGAAGATGCAAAGCAGATAACGCACATTTGAGATAAAAGCTGTGTAGCAGATTTTATCTTTGGTCGGCGGTACAACCTTGTACCAAATTGGAATAAGGTTATTATTTCAATTTATCTGTAAAATTACAGATGTGCCGACCTGTGCAGACAATGCGTTTTAGTATTGTATGCTTGCTCTCCGCTAAAGGAGCGCACGACTTCCGTAAGGAAGTACCACCGCATCGCCTCAGGGCTCCCGAAAAGTCGCAAGACTTTATGGGAAAGAGGAAGAGCAACAAAACGAATGAGCTTTCGCATATATGCGGAAGTGAATGATGTGGCGTTTGCTCTGACGAGGTGGTGAGTAAGTGCGCCCTTCGGGATAAAAAAAGAGGAACGCTCCGATTTTTCGGAACGCTCCATTTGCTTTTTACTTTAGCTTCTCCGTCAGATACAGGTTCAAATCTTCAAGCTCCATATCACAAGCCTTTGGAAATGCTTTCTCCAATATTGCACCCTCTTGTATAAGCCTTCGTGTTCGTGCTTTTCGCTCTTTCTCTCGGTTTCGTGCCTGTGCTTCTTCAAGTCTGTGCTTTGCCTGTAATATCTTTTTCTCGTTCTCTGTCATTTCTCGCACCTCTTTCTGTTAAAATTTATATATTTAACAGTAGAAAACATAAAAAAATAGCAGTGACCGCACTTTTGATTAAAAAGTAGTGGTTACTGCCGTATGTTTTACTGTCAAAACTTTGTTTTGTAACAATGAAATGTTTGCGTTTATGTAATTCATTGCAAAAGAAAAAGGCTGGCAACTACAAGCCCTTTTCACACGTTTTAATATTTTAATGACAAACTGGAAGCTTAAAACCCATCGTAAATATTATTACGACATTTTTTATATTTCATTTCAAAATCTCATAAAGAAATTTATATTACTGTTCACATGTTTTTTGCTTATTTGCTGGAACAAGTGTAATTTCCCCTTTTAAGTTAAACTCCGAACTTAATTTATTACATGAGTCACAAGCAGGAACAATGTATTCACCAGAAACATCGCTATTAATTATATGTGCGCCTAACGTTGCAACATTATTGCATCCTGAAACAGAACATTTGTCTGGCCAAGCCTTACCAGAATTATTAATCCAATGTTGTTTCCAAGAGCCACATTTACACGAACGATCCCCTGTTCCTTTTTTGTTTTTCCATCCAGTTGCTGTTATTGTACCCATAGCAAAACCTCCTTTAAAAACTATTCTTTACTTCACTTGATATATAAGACAAATATTAATTATACTTAGTATAAGTTCAAGTTCCAGTTTGTTTTATATAAAATATTCATACTTTTTTATGCAGATTTTTCTTGTTCTGCTTTTTGTTTTTTTTGTTCCTTTGCCTGTTGTTCGGCAAGTTCTTTTTGTCTTTGTTCCTCTAATCGCCTTTGTTTCTTTTTCTCGTAG
>JAZSIT010000124.1:0-9456 GCA_045533895.1 Eubacteriales bacterium | reverse complement strand
CAAAACTGCTTATTTGCGATGAACCCACCTCCGCGCTCGATCCTGTCGGACGGAAGGAAATACTGGATATTCTCTTAACTGTCAGAGAGCAGACAACAGTTTTGTTCTCTACCCATATCCTTTCGGACGTGGAGCGCATCTGTACTGATGTGGCTTTCCTGAATAACGGAGTGGTTGAAACGCAAGGAAAGCTATCCGATATTAAGACAAGATACCGCAGCGAGGAATATCTGTTGGAAACAGAGAACGATGCTGATTTGCGCAAACTAATGCAAGCTTTTCCCTCACTGAAGCAGATTGACAGTAATCAGCTTACCTTTTGTGAAAGTGTGCTCTGCGCGTTTGAAGTACTGCGCTATGAATCAGACCAGCATATCGCTTTGCTGAAATTTGAACGAGTGGAGCCTACGTTGGAATCTTTGTTTATGGAGGTGACGCAGCAATGAGATCTCTGTTTGCCTTTATAAAAAAAGAATTCACAGAGCAGCTTCGTTCCGGTAGATTGATAATTCTCGGACTTATATTTGTTCTGTTCGGTATTATGAACCCTGCAATAGCAAAATTAACACCGTGGCTAGTGGAAACGATGGCTGACTCCCTTGCCGAAAGCGGAATGATCGTAACAGATGTAAAGGTGAGCGCAATGGACTCGTGGGTGCAGTTCTATAAGAATATCCCCATGGCCTTAATTGCATTCATTTTACTGGAAAGCAGTATATTCACGAAAGAATACACTTCCGGCACACTGGTCTTATCTTTGACAAAGGGACTTGAACGCTATAAGGTTATACTTTCTAAAACGGTCGTGCTTACTGTTCTTTGGTCGCTTGGTTATTGGCTTTGCTTCGGAATTACCTATGGATATAACACATACTTCTGGGATAATTCGGTGGCACAAAATCTCATTTTCTCTGTGGTGTGCTGGTGGCTGTTCGGTGTGATGGTTGTTGCGCTGATGGTGTTGTTCTCTGTGGCAGCTAAGTCAAATACGGGTGTACTTTTGGGAACCGGCGGCGTGGTACTGGCTTCTTATTTGGTCGGATTATTGCCCAAATGCAGCAGGTATTTGCCCACTTTCCTGACAGACGGAAACTCTTTGATATACGGCTTGGCAGAAACAAAGACATATATGCCATCGCTTATGATTGCGATTGCAATAGGGGTAATTTGTTTTGTAATCAGCATTCCGGTTTTTAATAAGAAGCAGTTATGAATTTTGTTTGAAGCGCTTGAATTTGCAAAACAAAATGTTAATAATACTTTTGTCAGCGTGGCAGCGCCATGGCAACAAAAAATCTTATAGTCCATACTTTATGGATAATACGAACGTATAATTGTTTGGGGTATCTTTTTCCGGTCACCGCAAACGGGCGTATTCCTCTTACTTAACGCCGGCGGCGGCGTTAAGTGTTCGACAAACGGTATCAATAAAGGTTGTTTGAACAATCGATAATAAAACTCAAAAAGGCTGTTGCAAGGCAGCCTTTTTTGTGTTCTCCACGTCATAGAGGCAGGGTTTCGTGAAGGTTTTTCTTTGATGGCTTTTAGAAAGCCCTTGACAAAGCCAATACCTCGTGATATGATGTATTACACGACAGGAGGTATTGTATGGACGTTCAGTTGAAACGAGGTCTTTTGGATGTATGTGTATTGGCGGCGATAAAGGACGAGGATTCATACGGATATAAGATTATTAAAGATATGAAGCCGTATATTGAGCTTTCCGAATCCACATTATATACCATTCTCAAACGTTTGGAAACGGCAAATATGCTTACGGTAAGGACTGCAGAGCATGGCGGCAGGCTTCGGAAATATTATCATATTACCGATGAAGGACTTAAGCGCATTAAGTGCTTTAAGGATGAGTGGAAGGAAATATTATCTATATATCAATTTGTAACCAAGGAGGACAAAGGCAATGAGTAAACAAGAGTTTCTTGCTCGGCTTCGCAAAGGTTTATCGGGATTGCCGCAGGACGATATTGAAGAGCGTTTAACTTTTTACAGCGAAATGATAGATGACCGAATGGAAGAAGGTCTTTCGGAGGAAGACGCGGTTTCGGCAATAGGAAATGTTGATGAAATTGTCGCACAAGTAATAGCGGATATTCCTCTTGCCAAAATCGCAAAGGAAAGAATCAAACCCAAAAGACGGTTAAAGGCGTGGGAAGCGGTGCTTTTGGCGCTCGGCTCGCCAATATGGCTTTCTTTGGGTGTTGCCGCGTTTGCCGTAATTCTGTCACTTTACGTTTCGTTGTGGGCTGTGATCATTTCCTTGTGGGCAGTATTTGCTTCACTTGCCGCTTGTTCTGTCGCCGGTGTCGCGGCAGGCATCGGCTTTGCCGTTGGCGGTAACGCCCTTTCCGGAATTGCTATGGTTGGCGCAGGAATCGCCTGCGCAGGACTTGCCGTATTTGCGTTTTTCGCCTGCAAGGCGGTAACAAAGGGCGCAGTGGTACTCACAAAGAAAACGGCAATATGGATCAAGAATTGCTTTATCAAGAAGGAGGTTTCGTAATGAAAAAGCATACAAAAATATGGCTCATTATAGCAGCTTCCCTTGTCCTTATCGGAAGTGTTGCTTTCGTCGGCGTTATGATAATGCTTAAATGGGATTTTACAAAAATATCAACTGTAAAGTATGAAACCAACCATTACGAGATTAATGAAGGTTATAAAAACATATCCATAATAACCGATACTGCCGACGTTGTGCTTGTGGCAGGCGAGAGCTCAAAAACTTCGGTTGTCTGCTTAGAGCAAAATAACGTGAAGCACCGAGTTACGGTGCAGGATGGCACACTTGTTATCGAGGTAGACGATACGAGAAAATGGTATGAGTATGTCGGTATCAATTTCGGTACGCCGAAAATAACGGTATGCATTCCGCAGGGCAAGTACGGCGCGCTGTCGGTGAGAGCTAGCACCGGAGATATCGATATACCGAAGGATTTTAGTTTTAAGGACGTTGATATTTCATTAAGTACAGGCGACGTTGAGTTTCGCGCATCCGCTTCTGATATAATTAAGATCAAAGCAAGCACGGGAGATATCCGTATAGGAAACATATCCGCAGGCGCTCTTGACCTTTCGGTTTCCACAGGCAGAGTTAAGGTTTTCGATGTGATCTGTAAGGGCGACGTCAAGATAGACGTATCAACGGGTTACACGGGTATGACGGACGTTGAGTGCAAAAGCGTAATTTCCAGCGGAAGCACCGGTACTATTTCCTTGACCCGCGTTATCGCACAGGAAAGGTTTGACATTGAGAGAAGTACGGGAGACGTAGAGCTTGGCGACTCGGATGCCGCAGAAATTCATATCAAAACCGATACGGGCGACGTGAGAGGAAGCCTGCTTTCGGGCAAAGCTTTTATTGTCAATACAGACACCGGCAAAGCATTCTATCCCAAGGAAACGACCGGCGGGAGATGCGAAATTACCACCGATACGGGCGATATAATAATTGATGTGATCTCTTAAAGCATTTATAGTTCTGTTAGTTTTTGAACAGACGAAATGCCCCGAGCAAAAAAGCTCGGGGCATGTTTTGTTTTACTGCAAAATATATTATTTTGATTGGGAATGAAGAGCCTTTCCGCCTGATTTTATTACGTCCCGATACCAGTAAAAGGAATCCTTGGGAGTTCGCTTCTGGGTAATGTAATCAATATGAATAAGTCCGAACCGCACGGAATATCCTTTTGCCCACTCGAAATTATCCATTAAAGACCAATACATATATCCGTCGATTTCAATTCCATCGTCTATTGCACGCTCCAGCTCAAGGAGATATTTGTTTATAAAGTCGATTCTGTCTCCATCGTGGATCTTGCCGTCAAGGGAAACCCCATCATATCCTGCCATGCCGTTTTCTGTAATCATTATGGGCTTCTTATAACGCTCATAAAGGAATTTGGGACCCCAATAAAGGGATTCGGGCACAACGGGCCAATTACAGTTAGTGACGGGCATATTTATGGAATTCGGCACCCATTGGGGACCGTTTTTGCCTGCACGGAAGCGAGCGCCGTTATAAATGTTCTGGCAATAAAAATCAATAGGCTCGCTTATGATCTTCAGGTCTTCCTCATACCCTTCGGGCAGATACTTACCTAACTTTTTGAACGCCGCAGTCTCCTCGGGATATCTGCCTAACATGATGGGATCGCTCCACCAGGAAACGTTCCAGGTCCAGTTGTTCAGATCAATATCGAAAAAGCTTGTGCGCGCCGCTTCAATATCCTCCTTACTGTCCGTAGCAGGTATTGATACGCCTCCCGTGGGGGCGTATCCTATTTTACAATCGGGTGCGATCTGACGTATCTTTTTAACCGCTTTGCCGTGGGCAAGCATAACGTTGTGCGCCATTAAAACCACGTCTTTATCGGAGCATCTTAGTCCCGGTGCATGTATGCCCAGCGAATATCCCTGACCGATAAAGCACTGAGGCTCGTTTATCGTAACGAAATATTTTACTCTGTCGGAAAAGCTTTTGAACACTACCTCGGAATAATTCGCAAACCATTCCGAGCTTTCGGAATTTCTCCATCCTCCCTTTTTTTCAAGCTCATAGGGGTAATCCCAATGAAAAAGAGTGATTATGGGTGTTATTCTGTTTTTAATAAGCTCATCTATAAGGGCGTTATAAAAGTCTATACCTTTTTGGTTTATTTCACCCGTTCCGTTGGGTATGATACGGCTCCAGGAAAGGGAAAAACGGTACGAATTTATTCCCAACTCCTTCATAAGAGCAACGTCCTCGGCAAACTTGTGGTAATGGTCGCATGCGGTATCTCCCGTGTGTCCCCCATAAACCTTGCCGTCTTCGCAGAAAACGTCCCACACAGAAAGACCTCTGCCGTCCTCGTGAGCCGCGCCCTCTATCTGGTAGGAGGCGGTAGCGGCGCCCCACATAAAATTATCCTTGAACATAATCAAAAACCCCTTTCCGTTATAGTAAACTGTCAGCAATCTCATTATAATACCAACCTGTTGAATTTTCAACCCCAAAACCCTGCTTTGTATTACAACCGCCTTTTTATTTCCGTAAAATATGGAAATATGTCTCAATATGTGATATAATGGCGCATAACGATATTTCAAGAGGAAAAACATGAACAGAATTTTATGCTCTACCGGCGGTATCATCGGACGGCCCAACGGCAGAGATATAACCTTATTAAAAGAGTGCGCCGAAAAGCTGGAGTGCGACGGATTTGAATTTATGATGTATAGCACTTGGTACGAAAAGACAGATGAAGTCAGGGATTTTGTGCGTTCTGTAGGCGCGCCCACCCCCGTGTTCCACGTTGAAAAGCAGGTGGGGAACCTTATAAGCCGCAACGGGGAAGGGGATACACAGACGGCGCTTGAATTGTTTGATATCAACTGCGCTCTTGCCCGCGATCTCGGCGCGGAAAAGTTAGTACTTCATCTTTGGGGCGGTATAGATTCGGACAAGGATATTGCCCATAATATCGAAGTTTTTAATTCCCTGCTTCCTATGGCGGAAAAAAGAGGATTGCTTCTTACCGTGGAAAACGTGGTCTGCAACCACCTTGACCCCATGGCACACCTGAACACCCTTGTAAGCGAATTTCCCGATATTTCCTTTACCTTTGATACCAAAATGTCGCAGTTCCACCGCCAGACAGAACAGCTTTACGAAAACGAAGTTGTTTTTAACCGCATAAAGCATTTTCATATAAACGATTACGGCGGCGGATATATGGATTGGTCAAACCTTAAAACCCTTCACCTCGGAGCAGGCAACGTGGATTTTGACGCTTTCTTTTCGTTTGTAAAAAAGATAGGCTACAAAGGGGATTTTACCGTAGAAGCCACCTCCTTTGATGAAAACGGCGTTATCGATTTTGATTCGTTAAATACCGATTTTCGGAAAATAAAGGAATATATGGTATGAACACAACCGAAAAAACGCCGTAAGATTTTGGTGGCGGTGTCCATTTTTGCGGTTATCGCTTTAGCGTTGCTGGCGACTCTGTTGGTCTGGCACTGGCTGTCCTCTTTTTCAAAGGATGGTTTTCGCGATTACATACGCTCCTTTGGCGGATTGGGCTGGGTAGTTTTGCTTGGGCTCCAGTTTCTGCAGGTGTTTATCGCCCTCATTCCCGGCGAATTGCTTGAGACCGCCGCAGGGTATGCCTTCGGTCCCTGGGTGGGCACCGCTATATGTTATGTGGGAGTCGCCGCCGCCTCCGCTGTTATATTTTTGCTTACCCGACGCTACGGCATCCGTATGGTAGAGGTGTTTGTCTCCCGTGAAAAGATAAACTCCCTGCGCTTTATAAATACCGAGAAAAAACGGGCGTTTTTAATATTCCTGCTGTTCTTTTTGCCCGGCACACCCAAGGACCTGCTTACGTATTTTGTGGGTCTTACTGATATAAAGCTGTCCGTGTTTTTGGTAATATCTCTGGCGGCACGCATACCCTCGGTCATATCCTCCACCTTCGGCGGTCATTTGCTGGGGGAAGGAGAGTATTGGAGCGCTTTACTGCTTTACGGAATCACAGGAGCTATCAGCATCGTAGGGCTTGTTTTGTATAACAGTTACGTCCGCAGAAAGCAAACAAAAAAATAAACAAAAAATTTTTTGTATAACGGCCCATTTTTTTATATCACATACTTGTCAAACATTACGCGGTATGATATAATAAACCATCATCAAACCGAGTAAAATCAACTTAATCTAATCATAAAGAAGGTTTTAAAAACAATGAAGACACTTTACACCGGTAAAACAAAAGACGTTCTTCTCGATGAGGAAAAAAACATAGTTCATCTGCTGTTTAAGGACAGTATGACTGGCGAAAACGGCGTATTCGACCCCGGCTCCAACACCGTTGGCGGCAGCGTTGAAGGCAAGGGCAAAATCGGTCTTGCCATCTCCAAGTTTTTCTTTGAACTCATGGAAGAAAACGGAGTTCCCACCCACTATATCGCGGCAGATGTAGATAAGGGCCTTATGCAGGTTCGCAACCTCACCGTTCCCAAGCTTGAGTTCGTTCTTCGCTATTACACAGCAGGCAGTATGTGCCGCCGCTTCACTCTTGAGGAAGGCATCCCCTTTGATCCTCCTTATGCAGAGGTTACTCTTAAGGACGATATTCAGGGCGACCCTCTTATCAGCGAGCGTATCTGTATAATGAAGGGTCTTCTTAAGGAAGGTCAGTATGACGAAGCACAGGCTATCGTCGTAAAGGTTGGCGAGGTGCTCAAGAACTATCTTGCAACACTTAACCTCACCCTTATCGATTTCAAGATTGAAATCGGTTACGATGAAACCGGAAAAATGTACGTTGCAGACGAAATCACTCCCGATATCTGGAGAGTGCGCGATGAGAACGGAAATATCCCCAACCAGCTTGATTGCTCCAAGATGCTCATCAAAAAAATGGGTCTTTAATCCAAATAAATTAAATCGGCAGGAAAACTCCTGCCGATTTTTATCGGGGTAATTGTTATGGCGAAATTCTTAAAGTCTTGGCAAAGCCAATCTAACCGAAGGCAGAACGCAGGATATTTGACGCAGAAACCGTTTTTGCAAGCGGGAGCTGTAGTAATCTACAGCGAGCGAAGCGAAAACGGTTAAAAACGCGAATAAAAAAGAGTTCGTGGTATGACCGAACTCTTTCCCTTATGAATGTTATTAAAGCGAATCGCACTGCAATTGTTGAAAACCGTGGAAAATCAGCAACAAAAGCCTTGCTTTATTTCGCGTTTTGTTCTGCGTTAAACAGACAAGTCCTACAGATCTGCGGTTTCGTGGGACTTATATCCCTCGCCCAAGATTTCGGTGGCGTTGGTGACGATAAGGAAGGCATTTTTATCCTCGTCGCGGATGACCTCTTTGGCGCGGGGAAGCTGGTGTTTTTTTAGCACACACATTATTATAGGCTGGTTTCTTCCCGTATAAGCGCCGTGGGAATGGACTAATGTTGCGCCTACGTCCAGCTCTTTAAGCAGACGGTCGGTAATAACCTCGTTTTTTTCACTTACGATATATATCATCTTTGCGCTATCGAATCCGTAAAGTATCTTGTCCAGCACCACTGTCTGAATAACCACGCAAACACCTGCGTACAGAGAAAGCTCAAACCGCTTGAAGGCAATGGCGGAGGCGATGATAACCATTATATCGAATATCATAAAGATGGTTCCGGTAGAAATTGCTTTGAATTTAAGCCGCAGCAGCTTTACCAGAATGTCTGTGCCGCCGGTGGACGCGCCTGCGTGAAAGAGGATTCCTATACCTGCAGACACCATCACAGGGCCCGCAAAGGCGGCAAGCATCGGGTCGTGGGTGGCAGCGCCGATATATTTTGAGCCCAGATTCATAAAAGCAGAGGATATTACAATAGCATATATTGTGGTAAACACAAACTTAAAGCCAAACTTCCATATTGCAATAAGCAGCAGGGGTACGTTTAATATAATTATCCACGTACCGGTGGGCAGTAATTTAAGCAAATGGCTTAAGATTATCGATACACCCGATATACCGCCGGAGGCAAGGGAATTCGGGTCAAGGAACAGGAAAACGCCGCCTGCATATATGGCGCATCCGATAGTGATGAGCACCATATTTACCAGAAACTGTATCTTTTTGTTTTTGAATCTGTGGAAGATATTCACGTTTTCACCTCTATATTATTATGGGTAAAAATTATAAAATATTGCTTTCGCATTATAACATCGAGGGGGATTTTTGTCAATAAAAAACCGCTTCGGCTGAAGCGGTAGATTAATGTGTTAATTACGTTTATTATGCGCCCACGCGACAGAGGCGTATGTAACTAAGCCTGCGCAAAAGAAAGGTGAAAAATTCTGAAAACCACTGAAAATAAAAATTAAAGTAAAAACAATACTAATGCTTTCAAAAAACAGCGTAGCAGCAAGTTCAAAGAAATTCAGGAACCACTCGGGGCAGGAGGGGTTCTTTACTTGAACAAAAACAACCAAGAAACAGCCAAAAAACCAGAAAACGGCGACAATAGGTGCTATCAGCAAAATTTCGTTTTTTCCTTCCGCTTTTCCTAAGACTGCGTAAAGCAAATATGCCGCAACAGATACACACCACGGAATAATAATTGAAAGCTTTTTGTTTTCAAATAATTTATCTAAAATATTTCTCATTTTATGCTTCCTTTTTGTTGCAGTATTTATCACGGCGCAAGCCGTGGGAAAGATGATATACACCCTGCGGGCGATGATATACACGCTTTTCGCGTGATGATATACAAAGTCTGCGGCTTGGATAGAAAAAAGCAAGTCTTTCGACTTGCTTTTTTCTTGGTGGGGGCTACAGGACTCGAACCTGTGACCCCCTGCTTGTAAGGCAGGTGCTCTAACCAACTGAGCTAATCGCCCGATTTTGTCTCTTGACATGTATTAATATACCATTTATGAATACCCTTTGTCAAGAGA
>JAZSIT010000051.1:0-17166 GCA_045533895.1 Eubacteriales bacterium | reverse complement strand
ATTCCCATACCGGCGATAAAACGGCGTATATCGGAAATATCGTAATACAGACCCAGCTTTCCTGCCGCATACTCACGGAATCTTTGGCAAAGAGCCTCAAGGTCGCAGGTATCGTATACAGGGGATTGAAGGGATTTGATTTCCTCATCGATTCGGGTAAGCTGTGAGAAACGCGAGGAATCTGTGTTGGTATTGCTTTTATCGGTATTTACCGTATTTATTTCAGCAGGCAGAGGATTTTTCTCAATATGTTCAGTGTCTTTTCGTATCAAATGAAGTGCCAGCAGTACCGCGCCTGTAAGCACCGCCACAAGCAACATAAGTGCCGCCAGATACAATCCGATAGCATAGGGCGTTGACAAAATATTTAACAAAGCATCACCTAAAGATAAACCTTCAAAAATTCCAAAAGTATATATGTGAGACACAATTCCGTTCATAAACATATCTCCTTCCGCTATTGTGGGTAAGCAACTATTTACCTCAACTGATTATACCATAAATAACCGCTCTAATCAATACGACGTGTAGTAAAAATAGCTAATATTTTTGGCTTTGCGCATATAAATCCGGCATTTTTTACAAAACGTTCATATTATTATTTGTATATAATACTTTTCAAATCGCTGTTTGGTTACATTTAGTTAAAAAATATGATAAACTTTTTCGCCTTATTTTTACAATTATTGACAAACTATAGACAAAACACCTTGCATTTGGTATAATAGGTGTATCAATTTCAAAAAAAGGTGTCAATATGAGAGAGTTTTTCGGATTTGGCGGGTTCACGCGGCCTCCGGAAGGATATTTATCCTGGCAGCATATTTTGTTTGTATCTCTTCTTATGTTAATTATGACAGTATCTGCGATACTGATTGGCGTTAAATATAAGAAAAAGGACGTTGCGGTCAAGAACAAAGTCCTCGTCTTTTCGGCAATACTTATAGATTCGCTTGAATTATTCAAAATAGTTATTTTCTGCATCAGAGGTAACGATCCTTGGGCGTGGTTGCATGAATTACCTCTGTTTTTATGCAGTATTCAGCTTATTGCCATACCCCTTGCGGCGTTTTCAAAGGGCAGGATAAAGAACGCGGCGTTGGACTTTGTGTTTATCTTTGGAATTTTGGGCGCGGTTATGGGTACATATTTTGCAGGTCAGAATTACGGTTCATATCCCGTTTTGTGCTTTGATAACGTAATTTCCGGAATTACCCATTCCATTTCAGGCTTTACGTCCCTTTATATTGTTATTTCCGGTATGCAAAGCATGAAAAAACGCAATATACCCGTTACATTTGGAATTATTATCTCTTTCTGTGCCGCAGCGTATGTTGTCAATCACATTATAGATTATAACTATATGTTCCTTGTCAAGGGTGACGGCACGCCGTACGATATTTGTTATAATCTGGTTGGCGGAAGCCCCATATTCTATCCCATTATTGTTGTCGCGTTGTTTTTGTTGTATATTTCCGCTTTTTACGGCGTGTACTATCTCATAACAAAAAAACGCAAAGAAAAAACTTTATAACTCTGTATGTATGAAAAAACTCCCGTGGTAAGCACGGGAGTTTTTGTATGCATTTGCGCTTTATTCTACGGTAATTTCCACCGTGCATATTTCGGATTCACCCAGACCCGCATTATAGGTATAGGTAAATGTCACCTTACCGGCAAAATCCTTTTCAGGGAAATAAGTAAAGGTTCCGTCGTTTGCCAGTGAAACTGTTCCGCTTTCGGGCATAGATACCGCGTTAAAGGTATATTCCGAGGGAACGGCATCCAATACCTTACCGGTTATAAGTGTGTTCTTTCCGCCTTTTACTGAAACTGTTTGCAACGCTTCGGGGGTGGCGGACAAGGTGCCTTTTATAAACTGATATGTATAATCGTATATCAGACGTACCTTTGCATCACCGGATATCGCGGCGTTGTAATAGCACAGTATTTCCTGATAATACATGTGAACGCAGTTTTCCAAATATCCGTACTTTGCGCCGCCTGCAAGATATTCAAGGTATCTTCTGTACAATTTTTCGTTTTGGAAGGTGGCGGAAGCAATTTCTATCTCAATGCCCATTCCGTAATACTTTGCGGTATTTGCGGCGTATTCAAGTCTGCTATCAAGCACATCTTCCTTGAAAACATATCCGGGCTGCATACAAGCTACGTCAAAGCCGTGGTCTTTCCAGGAATCCACGCCGGAAGCGCAAAACCAAGGAATCCAGAAGAAATTCACTCCCTTTGCGTGTACAAGCTTGCTTACCTCGGTTACCACCGCAGGCTCGTTATCTTCGGGGTATACTCCTTCGTTAAACCAATAATAACCCACAAGCTCAATGTTTTTGAAATTATACTGGTTGTATTTTTCCTCAAACCGCTTTATCTGTTTTTCGATTTCATCCAGTTTATCTTCGGTGCTCATTCCTTCGCCGACAGGCATATACAGAGCAACCGTGAGACCGTATTTGAATTCCGAATCCAGATTAAGTGCTTCTTTTACCTGACCTGCCGCCTGCTCCAAAGCAAGTATATTTTTGTTTTCCGCAAACAGATCGTCAACAACCCATTTAATATCGCTTTCCGTGTAACCGGCAGAGGCGGAATTCCCGGAAGGGAATCCGCCGCTGTTAAGGAACAGGAAGCTATCAAACATAGTGTCTGTAATGTTGCCTTCGGTATCGACATAGGCAAGATAGGGAATAAGCTTGTCTACCGTAAAACCGTCCAGCTTCGGTCCGTGGTACAGCAGGCAAAGATCCTTTGCGCCGCTCAAAAGGTCTGCATCAGGCTCTTTATAGCCTATAGCGCTTTGCTCACGGGTGGCAAGACCGCTGTTTGCAAGTGTAGGTGCGTTTCCTACAGCCGTTGTTCCAAAAGCTTCCAGCTCACCTACGCCAACCCAGTTGCAGGTAAGGAAGTAGAAGCAAATATATCTTGCCTGTACCGCTTTTTTCATTGTAAAGGATGCTTCTACCAGGGTGGCGTCGTTTATGGGCTCAACGTCCATAGTTCCCGCCTTGTACCAAGTATTAGCATCGTCGGATAAGAATACGGTTACCTCATAGGGTGCCTGTACGCCCCAAGGCGTACGGTGGGTAAACTGTGCAGTAAAGGTATTTACCGCCGCTACATTGCCGAGATCGAAATATATTTCGATAGGTGCGGCAGCACTCTGGAATTTAAAGAATTGACCGTTGTGTATATCGTTTCCGGTTGCCTTTTTTCCATCGGTGATTACAGGCGTGTCAGCTTTTGAAAGATCATTGGAAACTACTCCTGTAACGTGTTTGGGAATGAATATCTGCTGTATGTTTCCATTAATAAGGTTTACACTCTCACTTGATATCTTGTCCCATTCTTTAACGGCGGTATCGAATACCAAAGGTTCAAAGAAGGAGCCTGCGGAGCTTATTCCGGTGCGGGCATATACTGCGGCTTCTTCCACAAGAAACATTTTTGTTTCCGTTTCCTCCATAGTGAACCTAATATATCTGCCCTCGGCACATTTATCGAGAATGAGAGGGAATTCGTATACGCTTTGTCCCGAGTATACACCGTAAACTCTGCCTATATCGGTGAAAACAGAATTATCGGTGCTTACAGAATAGGTTACCGCTACAGGCATATAACGTCCCGTGTTGTTGTTTGCATAACATACAAGGCGGAATTCGCTCAGGTCATCTCTTACTTTACCCAGATCAACAGTTATTGTAACTGCGCCTTCTCCGTTGTAACCAACCCATTTTCCTTGCTCGTATATGCCGGTTATGCCGCCGTCGGTAAGATATTTACCTTTATCGGGAAAAGCCTTTACCGCTTCGGTGGAAACTGTATAATTACATCCTTGGCTTACAAGCTGTAAAGCCATTTCCTTGTCGGGCGTGTTTTTTCCTTCGTATTTAACCGTGCCCAATTTGTCGTATGCGGATTTTATGGCTTCAAGGAACTTTTCATCTGCACTCAGTTTTATTTCTTCGTCGGATATTACGGAAATCTCATCTATAAATATCCAACTGTTCATTTTCTTGATAATAAGTTTTACGTACTTTGCCGTAAGATAGTATTGGGATGTAAACACCGCTTCAAGGCGGTCGCCTTCAACAAATTCGGGTATGTCCATAGTTCCCGCAGATGTAAAATTAGTTCCGTCCTCGGAAACCTGCACTTCGACACCGGAGGGAGGCGCTATTCCCGCATTTGTTGTAGAAAGGTAACCCAGCCGTACCTCATAAATTCGCGTATGCACTTCACTCAGGTCAAGGATAACCTCAAGGGGAGTACTGCCCAGATAACCGGAATAATTGCCCTCTGTGTAATCAGCGCTTCCTTTTGGTGCAGTAATGCCGTCGGTAAGCTCGATTCCGTATGAATCGGGATATTTTTCGCCCGCTTCCACAGAAGTGGTGTAAGCAATTCCGCCGCTTATAAGTGTAGAAAACTCGGGGTCAACCACAGGCTCACCCTTATCTTCGGGTAACTCACTTTCCTCATCGGATATATTTGAGCCGGTATCGGAATTTTCCACATCCGGTGTTATACAGCCGACAAGGGTGGGGATCATCATCGCCGCTATCATCAGCAACGCAAATATTTGCAGTATTTTTTTTGACATACCGTTTCCTCCATTTGTTTGTTAAAAATAGTGTAACATATTTTTACCGGCTTTTCAACAGTAGAATAAAAACAAGGCGATTTCCTTTCGAAAACGCCTTGTTATTTTAACCTAACAATATATCGGTTACAAGCATAATGCAGAATCCTACAAGCAGTGCGTATGTGGCACCGCGCTGGTTTCCGTGAGCGTGGGTTTCGGGTATCATCTCGTCGCTTATAACGTAAAGCATAGTACCGCCTGCAAAAGCCAAAGCAAAGGGAAGTATTGCCGAAGCTATACTTACTGCAAAATATCCGATAAGGGTACCGGCAACCTCAACAAGTCCGGTTATCATAGCACAGATAAATGTCTTTTTGGGGCTTACTCCTGCCGCCAGCATGGGGCCGATAATTACCATACCTTCAGGTATATTCTGCAGTGCGATGCCTCCTGCAATTATCAACGCCTGGGTTGTATCTCCCGCGCCGAATCCCACACCTGCCGCAATACCTTCGGGCAGATTATGTATGGCAATGGCGGCTACGAACAGCAGTACCTTGCTTAAATTCGCGTTGTTGTGCGTTTCATCCTCTGTGCCCACCAATCTGTGAAGATGGGGCACCAGCTTGTCTATAAGGTTTAAGCACAAAGCGCCTGTAAATATTCCGGCAACGGTAATTAAAAGTCCCCACTTTCCTCCGTATTCCACTGAGGGCAGTATAAGTCCAAGTACAGCCGCCGCCAGCATTACACCCGCCGCGAAGGATAAAACAATATCCGAAAACTTGTGAGATACTTTTTTGAATATAAAGCCGACAACGCTTCCGATAACAGTCGCGCCGCCAACTCCTAAGGCTGTCAACAATACCATTTCCATACAAACGTCTCCTTGCTATACCAAAAAACAAGTATCGGCTAAATTTTGCCGCCGATACTTGTTTTTGTGGTGACTACATTTATACCTTTTCGTGGCCCATAAGCAGTTCGGATATAATATCCAGCACCTTTTGATGGCAACCGCCGCAACCGGTGGAACAGTGGGTTACCTTCTGAACATCGTCAAAGGCTTCCAGCACGTCGTTGAATTTGCTATGTTCGTGGAGTGCGTTTGCAATATCAACATAGCTTACCTGCTTACAGTTGCAGACCATATAATTTTCTTTCATTTTTGGTTATTCCTCGCTGAAATTATCCTTGCCTACGCCGCAAACAGCACATTCAAAATCCTCGGGCAGGTCTTCAAACTTGGTGCCGGGGGCTATTCCGCGGTCGGGATCACCCAACGCTTCATCGTAAGTCCAGCCGCAAATTTCACATACATATTTTTTCATAGTAAATTTCCTCCGTAAATTATTCAACGTCAGCCTTCCACAAACCGTGGAGGTTGCAATAAGCGTAAACTGCAACGGGTTCTTCTTCGCAGAGAGCGAAGGTAACCACAGGGGCGTCACCCGGCTTTAAGCATTTTCTCTGGCCGCCTCTGCAGGTCTGCAGATATACCCAAGTAATGCTGTGTTCTTCGGTCATGGGATGCTCAACGCTGCCCACGCAAACCTTAACGGTATCACCTTCACGGGTAACAACGGGAATATGCTTTTCTTTGCTTGCTTCAACAGTGCCTGCTTCAAGCTTTTTCATTTTCTGACCGCAGCATACAAGGGGCACGCCGGAATCGTTGATCATGCCCACAATATTTCCGCAATGTTCGCAGATGTAAAATTTAGTTTCTTTACACATAATAATTTTCCTCCAAAAAGTTATTTTATTTCTTCGAAATCTACCGCGCCGTGCTTGCACAGGGGGCAGATAAAATCATCGGGAAGGGTATCTCCTTCGTAAATATAGCCGCATATCTTGCAGACGTAACCCTTCTTGCCCTCGGTTTCGGGCTTGGGCTTTACGTTGCTCTGATAATAGGTGTATGTCATTGTTTCCTTATCGGAAATAACTCTCGCTTCGGTCACTGAACAGATAAACATACCATGGGTATCAAGGTCCACATACTGCTCAACCTTAAGGGACATAAATGAGTTAATATATCTGGGCAAGAATACCAGCCCGTTGTCGGAACGCTTGGGAGTGCAATCAGCAAATTTATCAACGTTTCTGCCGCTTACAAACCCGAATTTTTCAAACACACTGAAGGGTGCGTCAACGGTGAGACAGTTAATATTCATAATTCCCGTCTGCTTTATAACGTGGTGGGAATAGCTGTCCTTATTTATGGTAACTGCAATTCTGTTGGGAGTATTGGTCACCTGAGTGACTGTGTTGACGATAAGACCATTATCCTTCTTTCCGTCATTGGAGGTTACCACGTACAATCCGTATCCGATATTAAACAAAGCAGTAAGATCGTTTTTGTTGGCGGTTTCGCCTTCCATGGCAATATATTCCTTGCAAAGCTCGTCTGCCAATGCATCAAGCTGTGCCATGCTCTCTTCGTTAAGGGCAGAGAGTATTTTTACGGTGGTATCGGTAAAGGTAATGTTTTTGCTCTTTTCAAACATTCCCTTCATAACCTTTGCAGCCAAGGGTGCCCAAGATCCGTTTTCTATAAGGGCTACCGTGCGGTTTTGATATGAGCGCTCGGTAAGGTGGTTTATAAACTCACGCATAAAGGGGAATATCTCTGCGTTATAGGTAGTGGTCGCAAGCACTAATTTGCTGTAACGGAATGCGTCCTCGACTGCCTCAGCCATATCGCATCTTGCAAGGTCGTTTACAACAACCTTGGGGCATCCTCTTTCCTTCAGTTTTTCAGCCAAAAGCATAACCGCCTTCTTTGTGTTGCCGTAAACAGAGGTATATGCAATAACGATTCCTTCTTCTTCGGGTCTGTAGGAAGACCAAATATCATAAAGGTTAATATAATATCCCAGATTTTCGGTAAGAACGGGACCGTGGAGAGGGCAGATTATCTGAATATCAAGCCCTGCGGCTTTCTTGAGAAGATTTTGTACCTGCGCACCGTATTTTCCGACAATACCGATATAATATCTTCTTGCCTCGCACGCCCAGTCCTCTTCAACATCTAAAGCGCCGAACTTTCCGAATCCGTCTGCGGAAAACAGCACCTTGTCCGTGCTGTCATAGGTAACGATTACTTCGGGCCAGTGGACCATAGGCGCGGTAACAAAGGTGAGTACGTGCTTGCCGAGAGAAAGAGTGTCGCCTTCGCCGACAACTACCTGCTTCTCAGCAAAGTCTGTACCGAAAAAATTCCTCATCATATTAAAGGCTTTTGCGGAGGAAACTATTTTTGTCTCGGGGTAAGCCTTAATGAAATTGACAATGTTTGCGGAATGGTCAGGTTCCATGTGCTGAATGACGAGGTAATCAGGCTTTTTGCCGTCAAGCGCATTCTGCAGATTATCCAGCCACTGGTGTGTGAAGTTGGCGTCTACCGTGTCCATTACAGCAATCTTTTCATCAATTATAACGTAAGAATTATACGACATACCGTTGGGAACGTCATATTGTCCCTCAAATAAGTCTACCTGATGGTCGTTAACGCCGATATATTTAATGTCGTTGGTTATTTTCATAATCACACGTCTCCGTTTACTTTAGTAAGTAGAATTATACCACATTAATTTTAATAATTCAATCGATTTTATTCCAAAATTCTTCCGTCTGTGGAAATTGTTACCACCTGCCAGGGAATGAATTTTCCGCTTGCCTGAAGTGCACGCTTTACTGCGTTTTCAATACCGCCGCAGCAAGGCACCTCCATACGTACTATCTTAACGCTCTTTATGTTGTTTTCAGATATGATTCGTGTAAGCTTTTCTGCGTAATCACCCTCGTCCAGCTTGGGACAGCCTATAAGCGTTATGTGGTTTCTTATAAACTCGTTATGGAAGTTTCCGTAAGCGTAAGCCGTACAGTCAGCGGCGATAAGCAGGTTTGCGTTCTCAAAATAAGGTGCGTTTACCGGTACCAGCTTTATCTGGCAGGGCCATTGTGAAAGCTGGCTGGCTACCGATATATTCTTTACCGCAGGAGCTTCGCGTTTAATAGCTTTTGCGTTGCTTCCGGGGCAGCCGCAGGGAAGCTTTTGGGGAGCTTTTTTTGCTTTGGCAGCCATAACAGCAGCCTCATCGTATGCAGGAGCTTCTCTTTCTTCAAAGCTTATGGCGTCAACGGGGCAGGCAGGAAGACAATCTCCCAATCCATCGCAATAATCCTCTCTTGTAAGACGTGCTTTTCCGTTTACCATTTCAATAGCACCTTCGTGGCAGGCGGCGGCACACGCGCCGCATCCGTTACACTTTTCTTCGTTTATCTTAATTATCTTTCTGACCATTTTTATTTCGCCTCCTTGCTTTTACGATGCTATTATAGTATAATGGCAAAAAGAATTCTGTTGAAATTTCAACAAACGGAGAAAAATATGCAAAAATATTTAAATGTTTTAAGAAAATGCTCCTTGTTTCAGAATATAGCAGACGATAATCTTACCAAAATGCTTACCTGCCTTGGTGCAAAGATAGCAAGCTTTGATAAAAAGTATACCATTATTGCCGAGGGGAATCCGGCAAAATATATCGGAATAATGCTTTCCGGCTCCGCCCAGATAGTTCAGATAGATTATTTCGGTAACCGCAGTATCGTTTCTGAGGTTGAGACTGCGGATACGTTTTGCGAATCCTTCGCTTGTGCGGAGGTAGGGCATATTCCCGTGACCATTATAGCAAACGAACCAAGCGAGGTAATGCTTATCGATTGCGGACACATTCTTCACACCTGCTCCAATAATTGCGGATTCCACCAGCAGCTTATTTTCAATCTTATGAAGGATCTTGCCACCAAGAATATTATGTTCCATCAGAAGATAGAAATTACATCAAAACGCACGACCAGAGAAAAATTACTTGCATATCTTTTGTTCCGCTCCAAAAAAGCCGGAAGCAACAGCTTTGAGATACCCTTTGACAGACAGGAGCTTGCAGATTATCTGGAGGTGGACCGAAGCGGTCTTTCCGCTGAAATAAGCAAGCTTAAGGCAGAGGGCGTGCTGGACTGCCGCAAGAACCGCTTTGAGTTGTTATATTAAGAGGAAAAGATGAATTATCAGGAAATAAATTCAAAAACAATAGATGCTTGGTGTAAAGAAGGTTGGGAATGGGGAAAGCCCATAGACCACGAAGAGTATGTACGCGCTTCAGAAGGGGATTGGGGCGTTAAGCTCACACCCACCAAGACTGTACCTCACCGTTGGTTTGGGGTTCTTAAAGGAAAAAAGCTTTTGGGTCTTGCCTCCGGCGGCGGACAGCAGATACCCGTTTTTTCCGCATTGGGTGCTTTGTGTACAGTGCTGGATTATTCCTCTGTTCAGTGTGAGAGCGAGCGTATGGTTGCCGCCAGAGAGGGATACGAGGTAACCGTCATTCAAGGCGATATGACAAAGAGGCTGCCATTCGAGGACGAAAGCTTTGATATAATCTTCCATCCCGTTTCCAATTGCTATGTGGAAGAGGTAAAGCCCATATTCAAGGAATGTTACCGCGTACTTAAAAAAGGCGGAGTTTTGCTGTGCGGACTGGATAACGGTATAAATTATCTGTTTGATGAGGACGAGACCACGGTCAAATATTCCTTGCCCTTTAACCCTCTTAAAGACCCTGCGCTGTATGATGACAGCGTTAAGAACGATTGGGGCATACAGTTTTCCCACACTATGGAGGAGCAGCTCGGCGGTCAGCTTGAAGCAGGCTTTGTGCTTACCCATATTTACGAGGATACCAACGGCTCCGGCAGACTTCACGATTTGAACATACCTTGCTTTATCGCCACCAGAGCTGTTAAAAAATAGGACTTTATGTAACAAACAATTATAACCATCTTTTATATATTTTTTTCAAGATTTATTAGCTATAATCTCTATGACAGGAGATGATATTTATGAAATATGAAAACGGTAAAGACATATTGCCTGAAAAACTGCTGAAGCAGATTCAAAAATATGCAGCGGGTAAGGTGATATATATACCTACCGGGGACACAAAACGCACTTGGGGCGAGACTTCGGGCTACAAACGTTATATCGCCCAGCGAAACCGTGATATAAAGGCAAAATTCAAATCAGGCGCCGATATTGAAACTCTTGCCGAAGAATATTATCTATCTGTTGAATCGATCAAGAAGATCGTATATTCAAAAAAGGAGATTTGTATTATGGATTACAAGGCGACTTTATCCTCGGCTATGGGATATTCTTCCGTTGGAAAGTTGGAGGAGTGGGTACACGCCTATCTGTTGTCCGACGGACATAACAAAGAGTTCTCTGACGGATTGAAACTTACCGACAGGTATTTCTTGGGTCCTTTGAAAATGCCGCTTTCGCTGTTTGCGCGCTGTTGCGGACCGGAAGAAAATATGAAATACCGCGTCGATGCAAATTGGTTTGAAAAGCATGTTGCAGAGCTGGCGGAGGTAATTAAAAACGAAACCGATCTGCCGCCTCTTATAGTTCACTATGTTGACGGCGGATTCGAGCTAAATGACGGTAATCATCGCTTTGAAGCATATGCTCGGTTGGGCATAACAGAGTATTATGTTATTGCTTGGATAACAGAAAAACATGAATACGATGAGTTTGTCGAGAAATATTCACATTACCTAAAATAACAATAATCCACCCGTTTAGGGTGGATTATTGTTTTATATTCGTAAAGGAAAACTTGTTCTTTATTCCGCATATTCGGAAGTAATACCGAAATATTCTTCCATGGTGGTAAACTGACCGTCACCCAGATACAATTTTTGTGCAAACTCTTTTCCAACGTATCTTACGTGCCACGGCTCGTATTTATAACCTGTAATATCCATTTTCCCCTCGGGATAACGGATAATAAATCCATATTCGGCGCAATGTTCTGCGATCCACAGCGCTTCCTTTGAGCCGGTGAACGCGCTGGACGCCATATTCAGATCGATAGCCATTCCCGTCTGATGCTCGGAATGACCGGGGCGCGCAGAATAGGTGTCAGCCTTCTCCTTGCCGTCTCTTTGGCAGTATCTGTCGTACAACCCTGCCTGATAATCGTAAGAGCGGAAATCACTTACAGAATAAAGACTTATTCCGTCCTCTTTTGCAGCCTTTTGCATTTCTATGTATGCAGCGTAGGTTTCTGCTGTCAGTGATGTGACGGGATACTCGGCAGGCAGGGAATAGGTCTTGTTTACAACAAGTATTCCGTCTATATAGGTAACACCGTCAACAACGGTTATAACAAACCCGTTTGCGGTAAGATTTTCATCGGGAACGGTAGATTCTTCCATGCTTGTTTCCGTACTCTCCTCGGGAAGTATACTTTCTTCGGGAATCGTGCTTTCTTCGGGAACAGAGGGCTCTTCCGAAACCGTTTCTTCACTTTGCTCGGACACTGTCTCGGATACTTCGCCATAGCTCTCAGTGCTTTCTTCGTTATATATCATATCGCAGGACGCAAGTAAAAATAAGCCTGCAATAAACAATGCTGTAATGTATTTTCCTTTTAGCATAATATGCGCCTCTCGTTGTATTTACAGTAGCAGTATACCATATATCGGTGCACTTTTCAAGAATGTTAAAGTGCCGAAATTTTCCATTTTAAGCCCGTGCTTTTTATTTGCTTTTCAGCTCGATCAAAACTACCTCGGGCCGGTTATTAAAACGGATAGGTACAGAACTGTTTCCTATTCCGCGGCTTATAACCATATTGGTGCTTCCGTCGGTGTGCAAACCCTCCGTATATTCAGGGAAAAATCCTTGAACGGGCACATAGACCGCGCCTATAAAGGGCAGGCGTATTTGACCGCCGTGGGCGTGTCCGCTAAGCACCAAGTCAACGGAATATTTGCAGTAAATATCAAACAATTCGGGTCTGTGGGAAAGAAGCACACAAAAGAAACCGTCGGTATCAAGAGTATCCAGATAACCGCTCATAATTCTGCCGTAAGAACTTGAATCCGTCTTTTCAAAAGCAGGGTCTTTTACTCCTGCAATACAGATATATTCGCCGTCTTTTTCTATTTTTTCTGTTTGGTTTTCAAGCACTGTAACGCCTATTTTTCCAAAGCCTTCAAGGAGCTTTTGGTAATCTTCGGGTATGCGGGATTCGTGGTTTCCCGGTACGAAATATATAGGTGCTATCTCCGCCGCCTTTTCTGTAAAGGAAATTGCGGTATCCACATCTGTTCTGTAGGAATCGATTATATCTCCGGTAAAAACTATAATATCCGGTTGGGATTCCTCAAGAAGAGCCAGCAGCTTTTTGTTGTCTTTGCCTATCTCCGCGTTGTGCAGGTCGGAGATATGGGCAATTTTATATCCCGAAAATCTTTCGGGCAAGCTTTCGCTTACAACGGTTACGGTGTTTAACTGCACAGCCTTGTTTGCCCACAGTACCCATACCGCAAATAAGATAAGTACAAGCACTATACAAATGGCAGTAAGACCTTTTTTGCTTTTTAATAATTTAATTTTCATATTGCCTTAATATTTCTTTTGCTTTTTGTTCGTCGCAGGAAATCTGCTTTTTCAACTCATCAACAGACTCAAACTTTTTTTCTTTTCGCAGGTATTCAAGAAACTCTGTCTTAATATTCTTTCCGTAGAGGTCTCCCTTAAAGCCGAAGATATACGTTTCCGCACCCCGGGTGTGTGTACCCACCGTAGGCTTTACACCTATATCGGTAATACCGTAATAAGCGTCTCCGTTAAAGAGTACCCGGGTGAGATACACCCCGTCTTTAGGAATAACTTTTTTACTTTCAATAACTTGGTTTACGGTGGGGAAGCCTATAGTTCGTCCCAGCTTCTTGCCGTGGGTAACGGTACCGTAAACGGAATACGGTCTGCCTAAAAGTTCTGTAGCTTTTGATACGTCGCCCTTTTCTATCATTTCCCGTATACGGGAAGAACTTACCGTGCCCCACGCTTTTTCCACAGGGGCAAGTATCTCTGTCTCAATACCTTTGGAAGCGCATAGTTTATTCAGCATTTCAGGCGTTCCTTTTCCGCCTGCGCCGAAGGAATAATTAAACCCGCAAAACACCTTTTTTGCTCTCAGGCATTTGTATAGTATTTCCTCGGCAAAATCTGCACATTCCAGCTTTTGAACCTTTTCGTCAAAGGGGAAGGAGATGAGTATATCCACACCCATTTCCTCAAATAATTTTTGTTTTTCTGCGGCAGTTGTAATAACGGGAATATCCTGACCCGAAAAAACGCTTTTAGGCGAATTGTCAAAGGTCCATACCACAGCATTAAGCCCTTTTTCTTTTGCATATCTCACCGTTTGGGAGATGACCGCCCGATGTCCTGTATGCACGCCGTCAAAGAAACCCAAGGCAACAGCCGTTTCGGTATTAAGTTGTGTAAAGGGCTGACAAAATACCTCCACAGCAAACCTCCTGCTTGATTTTTCCCTAACAACTATATCTGTTTTGAACAATTATATCTGTTTTGGCCATAAAAGTCAATTCAAATATCAACAGTTTGTAAATTATGAGAAAAAGCGTTCTTCTCGATTGACATACTTCGTATGTCATAGTATAATCAAATAGCGCGAAAAAGGGAAAATAAACACCCTTCTTGTTGACTTTTTTCCTTTTGAGTGTTAAACTGTAAAGACAGAAAATAAACTGGGAGGGACTGTGCTTGAATACCCCCACCTTTATAGAATTAAAACGAAATAATAAAAAAGATTTTTCAGATTTTTCTGCCGTTAAGGTCGGTATTATCGGCGATTGCGCTACACAGCATATCGCTGTTGCTCTTCGCGGCTGGGGTTATGAAAAGAAGCTTAATATCAACGTGTTCGATTCGGATTATAACCAGATCGACGCGCAGACTATGGACCCTAATTCCGAGTTATACGAGTTTTCTCCGTCCTACGTAACAGTTATCAACTGTACGGACAAATTATATCAGCGCTTTTGCGAAACTCCCCTTGACGCACGTAAGGATTTTGCCGTAACCGTATGTGAGAGTATGGCTGCCGTGTGGAAACGAGTTTCCTCCAACTGCCGCGCCAGAATAATACAGTTTAATTTCCCCGTTTGGGACGACCGAGTGTTTGGCGACTACGGCGCAAAAACGGCAGATTCCTTTGTTTTCCAGACAAGAAAATTAAATATGCTGCTTGCGGAAATGAGCATGGAATATAAAAACGTATTTATCTGCGATATCGACGGCATCCAAAGCAGAGTAGGGGAGAGCGAACTGCGCGACAGCAAGATGTTCTGCATTGCAAAAATGCCCTTCCGCACCGATATTCTTCCCGTTATTGCCCGCGCCGTAACCGATATTATTCTTTCCGCAGAAGGAAAGTTCAAAAAGTGTGCGGTGCTTGACCTTGATAATACCCTTTGGGGCGGCGTTGTCGGTGACGACGGTACTGACGGAATTCAGATAGGCGAGCTTGGCACCGGACACGCATTTACTCAATTCCAGCATTGGCTTAAGGAACTGAAAAACCGCGGTATTATTCTTTGCGTTTGCTCCAAGAATAACGAAGAAAACGCAAAAGATCCTTTTATAAACCATCCTGAAATGGTGCTTCGCCTTGAGGATATTTCGGTTTTTGTCGCCAACTGGGAAGACAAAGCAAGCAATATCCGCCATATAAGAGACGTGCTTAATATCGGTATGGACAGTATGGTGTTTATTGACGATAACTCCTTTGAGCGCGAGGTTGTTCGCAGCCTTATACCCGAGATAACTGTGCCCGATATCCCCGAAAACCCCGAGGATTACGTGGATTTTCTGCGTAATGAGGAGCTGTTCGGTACCGCGTCTTATTCGGTTGAGGACAGAAACAGAACAGACCAATACCGTGCGGAAGCGGAGCGAGTTTCGCTTCAGAGCCGTTGTAACGATTACGACCAGTATCTTGAAAGTCTGGAGATGGTGGCGGAGGCAAAGCCCTTTGACACTTATCATTTCCCCAGAATCGCACAGCTTACCCAGCGCTCCAACCAGTTTAATCTGCGTACCGTAAGATATACCGAGCAGGAGATAGAGAATATCGCGTCTGACGATAATTTTATAACTCTGTATTTCACTCTTAAAGATAAGTTTGGCGACCACGGACTTATCTCTGCGGTTATTATGGAAAAGCGGGAAAAAGAGCTGTTTGTAAACACTTATCTTATGTCCTGCCGTGTGCTCAAGCGCGGTATGGAGGAGTTTATTATCAACACTATGGTGAAGACAGCTTCCGATAACGGCTTTGAGCGTGTAGTCGGAGAGTATCTCCCCACACCAAAAAATGCAATGGTGAAGGATATTTACGAAAAGCTTGGCTTCACCCGAGTTAACGATAATCTGTTTACAGCAAACACGAATTCTTTTATTTACAATAAGACTCATATTCAGAAAGGATAAAATTAATTATGAACGAGATTTACGAAAGACTCAGTAAAATTTTTACCGAAGTTTTTGATGAAGATATCACTGTAACTTCCTCTACTACCGCTTCCGATATCGAGGATTGGGATTCTCTTACCCATATTACCCTCATTTCCGCTATCGAGGATGAATTCCGTATGAAGTTCAGCATGAAAGAAGTTGTCGGCATGAACAACGTTGGCGAGCTTGCCGATATCGTCGCCGCGCGAAGAAAGAGGTAATGACGGAAAATGGTTTTTTCCAATCTGTTTTTTATTTACATTTTTCTTGTACCGTTTCTTCTGGCATCCTATTTTGCGGTAAAGAATAATGTGTGGCGCCGCGGCGTTTTGCTGTTGTTCTCACTGATTTTTTACGCATGGGGCGAGCCGGTATATATCCTGCTGATGCTTGTTTCCGCGGTGATAAATTACACCTTCGGTTTGCTTGTAGGCAAAGCACAAACCACTGCAGGCAAAAAGGCTGCCGTAACTGCGGGAATAGTACTTAATCTGGCGCTGCTTGGTGTCTTCAAGTACACAGGCTTTATTGTTGAAACACTGAATTCTGTAACAGGTCTTGCTCTTGCGGTGCCCGCAATCGCGTTGCCTTTGGGTATAAGCTTTTATACCTTCCAGGCGATGACATACGTTATAGACGTTTACCGTGAAAACTGTGCGCCGCAAAAATCTTTTCCCCGTCTTCTTTTGTTTATAACCTTTTTCCCTCAGCTTGTTGCAGGCCCCATCGTCCGTTATACGGATATCGAGGACCAGCTTGAGGACCGCCGTGTTACCGCACAGCAGTTTAACGATGGACTTTACCGCTTTGCTATCGGTATGGGCAAAAAGGTAATATTCGCAAACACCTGTGCCCTTGCGGCAGAGAATTTGTTTGCCACCACCGCAGGCCCCACCGTTGTAAGCAGTTGGGGCGGAATCCTTTTCTATGCCATGCAGATATATTTCGATTTCTCGGGTTATTCCGATATGGCAATAGGTCTGGGACATATATTCGGATTTACTTTCCCCGAAAACTTTGATTACCCTTATATATCCAAAAACGTTACCGAATACTGGCGCCGTTGGCATATGACTCTGGGCGGCTGGTTCAGAGATTATCTGTTCTATCCGGTAATGCGTTCAAAGTTTATCGCACGGCTTACCAAAACCCTTAAAAAGGGCGG
>JAZSIT010000030.1:0-4434 GCA_045533895.1 Eubacteriales bacterium | reverse complement strand
CAGGCTCGATTCTGCCCTCTAAAACCTTTTGCTTTACACGCTCATAAAGCATCGGATCGTTTTTCTTTATATAATCAAAAAGCTGAGGCTGGCTGGACATAAAGATAAATTCAGGATATCTGTCCATAAGCGCCAGAATGGTGGAAAAGGAGTGCTGTGCCTTTTCCTCCGTCTGCGCCAGTGTCCACAGCCACGCGATATCTATATGGGTATGACCGATGCAAACTGCCGTAGTTCCGTCACCGCCCGAATATTTTTCATAAAGGTTTTTCTTTAAGTATTCACGGGCTACCTTGGCAGAAGCATAAAACTCATCAGAGCAAGGGAGGCGCAGGTCAAGGAGATTAAGTGCGCCGATAAGGGCGGACATAATGATCTCGTATTCCCTGCTGTCGGGCTTTGTTATCTTGCAAATTTCGAAGGGAACCAGAAGATCGTAATAAAGTCCCTTTGCGTCCTCATCGTAAACCTCGGCGGTAACGTTAAGGGGAAGATTACATACAAGAGAGCCGGTATATGCGTAAAGAGTGTAATTATAGCTTTCTTTATAGGGTATCTCCACCGTGCGGTGGTTGGTATCCAGTCCCTGCAAAGCGCGCCCGTCCTCGTATATGATAAACTGGGGGTTATATACGTTCCAGCCGTCCTTGTCCGTTTCCACGCGGAGGCGGAGGGAGGAACCCTTTTCAGTCTCGGGAACAGAAAAGTGAAGGTTGAAAAGACAGTGGTCATCGATCTTTTCGCCCCAAAGCATACCCTTCTCAAAGGGTGAAAATTCCGTGGGCAGAGGCGAAACCGCCTTATATCCGCAGGGAGCAAAGGTAATATCCGTGCAGGGGTATGTTCTTTTTACTATCTGACCTTTAACAGTATCCAGAAACCGTGTAACACGTTTTTCTCTGTCGCTCATAAAAGCACCTCTTTATTGGGGTTTTATTTGGGAAGTAAGCTCATCGGGATATTCGGGCACAGCGCCTAATTGTGTTACCACGTATGAGCCGAGAACACAAGCGCGGTTAAGACAAGTCTGTACCTTCTCGCCTGCAAGATAGTTTACAAGGAATGCGGCGGAAAAAGAATCTCCCGCGCCGACGGCGGAAACCACTGTTGCTTCGGGACATCTGGCAAAAGCTCTGCCCTTACGGGTAAAGCAGCAGGCGCCGTCTGCATCCATGGTAATAATAACGGTATGTATATTTCCGTAAACGGAAAGAATGTATTCTGCTGTAGCGATAAGAGAATCCTTGCCGAAAACCTCCATTTCCTCTCTGCTTAATTTGAGAATGGTGGCGGTCTTCAGACATTCCTCAAGTATATCCGAGGTGCAGTAGTCCTGTCTTATATTAATATCGCAAAACTTTTCCTTTGCCTTTACAGTCCGCGCAAGCTTTATAAGGCTTTCTCTGCTTTTTTCTTCTCTTAAAGCAAGAGTGCCGAAATACAGTGCGTCGTATTCCTCTTTAATTTTCTTGGGGCAAGGAATATTATCGTAAGCCACGTCGGGAGCGAGATAATATGAGGGGTTGCCCTCCCCGTCAAGAGTGACCTCGCAATATCCCGTGGGTATTTTTTTTATGGTTTCTATATAGTCTGTGCCGATGCCGAGAGATTTAACTATATCTATAGCTTCTTTTCCCTCTTTATCCTTGCCCACGGCGGAAACCATATCCGATTCCGCACCTAGACGGGCGCAATGGGCGGCAAAATTAAGAGGTGCACCGCCGATGACACGTTTACCATCGAAAATATCAAAAAGTATCTCACCGAAAGAAAGTATTTTCATCTTACTCTGCCTCCGGATATTCGTTGCAAAGGAGATAGAGAGGCTCGCAGTCCTCTTCTATATTGGTAAATCTCGCCTGGGGCTCGTAAAAACGGTTGTCCGTGTTATCGTCGTTGACCATACTTACTTCGCCCAGCAAGCATTTTCCGCTTCCCTTTTCTGCCCAGAATGCGTGGTACTGACCGGGCAGGAGGGTAATGCTCTCACCGGGGTGAAGTCTTATAACTGCACCGGAGGGTACGGTAAAACGCCGTCCGTCACAGGTGACGGTTACAGGCGCAGTGCCCAAAGTATCGTTTTCACCTCTGGAATACAATTCAACACACAGCACACCGCCGCCGCGGTTTATAATATCCTCCATCTTGTTCCAATGGAAGTGCATGGGGCTGTACTGGTCCTCATCGGTTATAAGCAGTTTTTCCGCATAAGGCTTGGGGTCGCCGGTTTTAAGGTTGCCGTTGCGGATGGTGAACAGGAAAAGACCTACCTTGTTAAAATCGCCTCTGCCGTAATCGGTAACGTCCCAACCCAGCATATTCTCACGAATTTCGTCATACTCATGACCCTTTTTCTTCCATTCCTCGGGAGTGAAATATGCAAAAGGCGGGAGATTAAATTTCATCTCCTTCAAAAATTCGATATTTTCCTTGATAAGCGCATTGATTTCAGAACGTTTCATAATATGTTACCTCCGCAGAGTATTTGTATAGTTGAATTATGCCATATATTAACAGTTTTTTCAAGTATTACGGTTGACTTTGTTAAAATATTAATGTACAATTTTTACATAACAGACCCCCGAAGGAGGAACAAAATATGTTTAACGGAAAGAACAAGGCGCTTACCTTCAGCTATGACGACGGCGTGCGTCAGGACGCACGGCTTGCAGAGATTTTTAACCGCTACGGAATGAAGTGTACCTTTAACCTTAATTCCGGTCTGCTTGACCCAAAAAACCGTTGGGTCTACAGAGGGGCGGACTGTATACATATGACGGCAGATGAAATTAAAAAATCCCTCGCAGGGCATGAGATTGCAGTACACGGCGTAAAGCATCTTAACCTAAAAGAGCTTTCAAAAGAAGAAAAGGAATATGAGCTTTTGCAGGACAAAAAGAATCTAAAAGAGGTTTTCGGTGTTTCCGTAAAGGGTATGGCTTATGCTTTCGGTGCTTTTGACGAGGAGACAAAGGCTATTGCGAAAAGCGGCGGGCTGAACTTTGCCCGCACTGTGCGCCCCACTCTGAATTTTGACCTGCAGACAGACCTTCTGGAGTTTGACCCTACCTGCCACCACAACGAAAAATCGCTTTTTGAATTGGGTGAAAAATTCCTTTCCCTGCCCGATGACAAGCCTGCACTGTTTTACGTCTGGGGACATTCCTATGAATTTGACGGCGATAATAACTGGGATGTTATCGAGGATTTTTGCCGTATGATGCACGGAAAAGAAAATATCTTTTACGGCACAAACAGCGAGGTATTCATGTTAAAATAAGCCGTTGACACAAAAGCTGTGTCTATGATATAATACTTACATAAAATTAAATATTTTGGAGGTTTTTATTATGGTTTGGCAATTTAATGAAAATGTTCCTATTTACCGTCAGGTAGTTACGAAATTGAGAGGAAAAATCCTTTGCGGCGAATTTAAGCCGGGAGAATATCTGCCCACGGTACGCTGTCTTGCGGAGGAGGCAAAAATCAACCCCAACACCGCGCAGAGAGCACTACATATACTGGAGGATATGGGTCTGGCTGTTTGCCACAGTACGGCGGGAAGAAAGGTTACTACCGACAACGCGGTTATCGAAGAGCAACGCAAGGTTGCCGCCCGCGAGTTGGTTTCCTACGTTTCCCAAGCCGCAGAGGAGATCGGTTTGTCTGCCGAGGCGCTTACCGAAATGCTTTGCGAAAGGAAATAAGGTGATATTTTGAAGGTTGTTGAATGTAAAGGCTTGAGAAAGCAATACGGACAAAAGGTTGCTATTGAAAACCTTGATATTGTTTTGGAAAGCGGAAAAATTATAGGACTCCTTGGCCCCAACGGGTGCGGAAAATCCACTTTTATGAAGCTGCTTACGGGGCTTCTTGTGCCTACGGGCGGTGAGATAACCGTGTGCGGATATCCCCGCAGTGAGGAAACCAACAGCTTTATATCCTATCTGCCTGAACGAACCTATATCGGCGGCAGAAAGAAAATAAGCGCAATGATTGATTATTTTGAGGAATTTTACCCCGATTTTGATAAAAACAAAGCTTATGAGATGCTGGATTCTCTGCATCTGGACCCGTCCTCCCATATATCCTCCCTTTCCAAGGGAAACCGCGAGAAGGTACAGCTTATATTGGTAATGTCCCGCAACGCTCATATTTATCTGTTAGATGAGCCTATTGCAGGTGTTGACCCTGCGGCAAGAGAGTTTATATTAAAGACTATCGTAAGCGCGCGTAACCCCGGCTCGTCGGTGCTTATATCCACCCACATTATTCAGGATATTGAGCCGGTGCTGGACGAATATATCTTTGTAAACTACGGCGGACATATTATAGGCAGAGGCACCGCAAAGGAGCTTATGGATACCGAGGGTGTGACTGTTGACGCCAAGTTCAGGGAGGTGTTCCGTTATGCGTAAAATGCTAAAGCACGAC
>JAZSIT010000063.1:0-28637 GCA_045533895.1 Eubacteriales bacterium | reverse complement strand
GCAAGAGAAAAAGCACTTTCCGATTTCTTTGCTTCCGTAAAGTTTGAGGGTGTAAGCGATATCTGCGGTGAGTTCCGCAGAGTAAAGACCGCAAAGGAAGTTGAAAATATCCGCGCGGCACAAAAAATTACCGATAAAGCTTTCCTTCACGTACTTAACTTTATCCGTGCAGGCGTTACCGAAAAAGAGGTTGCGGCAGAATTGGAATACGCTATGAGAAGAAACGGTGCAGACGGCTTTGCCTTTGAAACTATTGCTGTTTCCGGCAAAAACAGCTCCCTTCCTCACGGAGTTCCCACGGATATGCCGCTTACCGAAAATGCTTTCCTCACCATGGATTTCGGCGCACGTTATAACGGATATTGCTCGGATATGACCCGTACAGTAGTTCTCGGCAAGGCAGACGATAAGGTACGGGATATATACGAAACCGTTCTTGAGGCGCAAAAGCGCGGCATTGCCGCCGCAAAGGCAGGCGTTGACGGTGCTTCCATAGATGCTGCTGCAAGAGATTATATCAATTCCTGCGGTTACGAAGGCAAGTTCGGACATTCTCTCGGCCATTCCTTGGGACTTGAGATACATGAATCTCCCAGATTCGCTTCCAGAAGCACGGATATTTTCGTCCCCGGCAATATTATGACGGTCGAGCCCGGTATATATATCGAGGGATTCGGCGGCTGCCGTATTGAGGATATGGTGCTTATAACCGAAAACGGATGCGAAAATCTTACAAATTCTCCCAAGGAACTCATCGAACTGTAAAAAAACTGTTGACAAAAACGTGTTTATTGTTTAGAATAGAAAGAGATAAAAAAGAGTTCTGCAAAATGTAATGCAGACGAAGGAGGATATATATGTTATCAGCCGGCGATTTCAGAAACGGCCTTACTTTCGAGATGGACGGACAGGTTATGCAGGTTGTTGAATTCCAGCATGTAAAACCCGGTAAAGGTGCGGCTTTTGTTCGTACCAAGATGAGAAACGTCATTACCGGTGCCGTTATCGAAACATCTTTCAACCCCACCGCAAAGTTCCCCTCCGCTACCGTTGAAAAGAAGGATATGGAATATTCTTATAACGATAGCGACCTTTATTACTTTATGGATATGCAGACCTATGATCAGATCCCTCTTAACAGCGATAAGCTTCCCGATAGCTTTAAGTTCGTTAAGGAAGGTCATCAGTGCAGACTGCTTTCCTATAAGGGCAGTGTTTTCTCTGTAGAGCCTCCCATGTTCGTTGAACTGGAGATTACCGAGACCGAGCCCGGCGTTAAGGGCAATACCGCCACTAACGTAACCAAGAACGCTACCGTTGAGACCGGCGCTGTTATCAGAGTGCCCATCTTTGTAAACGAAGGCGACGTTGTTAAGATAGACACCCGTACCGGTGAATATCTTGAGCGCGTATAAGCGCAGAAAGGAAAACAAAATGACTGTTTCCGAAAAGGCTTCCTACCTCAAGGGTCTCCTTGACGGTATGAACTACGACCAGAATTCCAACGAAGGTAAGCTTTTTACCGCTATTCTCGACCTGCTTGAGGATCTCGCTCTGTCCGTTCAGGACCTTGAGGACGAGACCGCTATGCTCAACGATTATATCGAAGAGATCGACGAAGATCTGGGCGAAGTTGAAAAGGATTTCTATGAATGTGAAGACGATTGCGACTGCGATTGCGACGATTGCGATTTTGATTGCGATGACTGCGACTGCGACTGTGATTGTGATTGCGATTGCGTAGAAGAACTTGAATGTCCCGCTTGCGGCGAAATGATCTATATCGATTCCGAAGAGATCGAGCACATGGAAAAGGTTGTTTGCCCTTCCTGCAACGCAGAGCTTGACGTTGTTTGCAACGACGACGAATGCGATTGCGGTTGCTGCTGCGACGAAGAAGATTGCGAATAATTTTTACAAACCTTAAAAGGGCTGTCTTTTGACACGCCCTTTTTTAGCTGGTATTTTACTTAAAAAGGTGAAAAATATGCTTAAATCAATTAATATTTGTACATATTCCGAGGATATTCCTCTTAATGACGTTTTTGCCGAGATAAAGGCTGCAGGCTTTGATTACGCAGAGCTTAATATGTATTCTAAGCGCGGAACTTATCCCAATATCTGGAACGGTGCCGACGATGAGGAAATTCTGGCTGTAGGCGAACTGGCAAAAAAACACGGTATCACTCCCGTTGGTATCGTATCCGCAGAGCTTTGGGAAAAGCGTCTTACCGAGCCGGACCCTGCTGTTCGTGAAGCGGGTATGGAGGTCATCCGTAAGATGATCCACGTTTGCGAAGTCCTTGGTATGGATACAGTTCTGGTAGTTCCCGGTGTGGTAAGCGAAAACGTAAGTTATAAGACCGCATACGAAAATGCACAGAGCTGTCTTAAGGTGCTGGGCAAGGAAGCCGGCGCAAAGGGTATTGTTCTTGCAGTTGAAAACGTTTGGAACAAGTTCCTGCTTTCTCCCCTTGAAATGCGCCGTTTTATTGACGAGTGCGGTGAAGGTGTCGGTGCATATTTTGATGCCGGCAATATCGAGCGTGACGGATTCCAGACTCATTGGGTAGAGGTGCTGGCTGAGAAGATCCGCCGCGTACACGTTAAGGGCTTTGATAAAGCGGGCGGTAACTTCTGTTATCTCCACGAAGGCACCATTGATTGGAAGGCAACCTTTGATGCACTTAAGGCTGTTGGATACGAGGGTCCCGTTTCTACCGAAATGTGGACCGAAGAGGGAATGACCACCAAATACGCTGTAGATATGTTCTCTGCAGATATGGATAATATAATGAATCTCTAAGGAGGAAAATACAATGTCAAAAGTTCTTCGCGCCGCTATGATCGGCATCGGCTCTATGGGCCGCGGACATCTTGATAACTATCTCAGACTTGAAAAAGAGGGTTATCCCATAAAGGTAGTCGCTCTTTGCGATATAGACGATAAAAAGTTTACCAACTATAAGGCAGATTTCAATATCGGCGAAGTAGGTGCAGACGGATACGATTTCGCGTCCTTCAACCTTTATACCGATCTTGACGAAATGCTTGCAAAGGAAGAGCTGGATATGGTTACCATCGCTCTGCCTACATATCTCCACTGCTGGGGCACCTGCAAGTGTCTTGAAGCAGGCATAAATGTAATCTGCGAAAAGCCTATGGCTCCTTCCGTTGAGGAATGTGATAAGATGATTGAGACCGCAAAGCGCACCGGCAAGAATCTTATGATCGGTCAGTGCCTCCGTTTCGCAGGTCAGTACGATACATTAAAGAGCTTTGTTGATACCGGTATTTACGGCAAGGCATACTCTGCTTTCTTCTTCCGTGGCGGCGGAACTCCTCTGTGGTCTTATGAAAACTGGCTCTTAAAGCGTGAAAAGGGCGGCGGAGCGCTGTTTGACCAGCACGTTCATGATGTTGACGCTGTTAACCACGTGTTCGGTATGCCCAAGGCTGTTACCACCAACGGCTACACCGTTTTCCCCGAAAGTGCTTATGATTGCTGTACCACCAACTATATCTATGAAGATATGATGCCCGTTAACGCTCAGAATGACTGGACTCTCAAAGGCAACGGATTTTTCCAGATATTCCGCGTAAACTTTGAAAAAGCTACCGTTTGGTTTGACGAAAACGGACTTAAGGTAATAGATACCGAGGGTAAGGACGTTACTCCCGATTACGACAAGGAAAACTTCTATTATGTCGAGCTTAAGTATTTTGCAGATACCCTGCTTGCAGGCGGCAAAATAGACAGAGCTACTCCCGAATCCGCACGCGATACCGTAAAAATAGCTCTTGCGGAAATGGAAAGCGCAGATAAGCACGGCGAGATAGTATATATTAAATAAGAACACGCCATAAAAAGAAAAACTCCGCCTGCGCCGGTATTTTCCGGTGCGGGCGGATGGTTTTATATTACTATATAAGTCTGTATATCTTTACGGGCTTGCCTATTTTTTGGGCATAACGCCAGGTGAACACGGTACCTCTGGATTTCCCGTCCCAGAACGCTATCAGTATATCGCATTCCTTTGCAATAAGCTTGTTGCGCACAAGGGGTGCGGCTTTTCCGTGAGTATCGTAGTCAGGCTTGAAGACGGTAAGTGAAATTCCGCGTATTTTGGCTTCACGCTCGGCAAGGCGGTCAACTCCTACCGCGCCGCCGGTTATAATATGGGTGGCTTCTTTTGGGATATATTCGGATATGTTTGCGTTTTTTATGCTTCTTGATCCGATAACGGCTATCTTCACCTTGCTTCACTTCCTTCGAATATAAGTATATATCTATTTTTCGCCGTTGTCAACTTCGGCTTTTATCCTTCACCGAAAAAGAGGTGCTTTTTAATGAAATATTTTGTTCTTTTGGGCGACGGTATGGGCGATTACTCCTGCCCGCAGCTCGATGGAAAAACTCCCCTTGAAGCGGCATACAAGCCCACTATCGACCGCCTTGCTTCAGGGGGCATAATGGGTCTTTGCAAAACCGTGCCCGACCATATGGTGCCCGAGTCGGATACCGCAAATCTTTCAATCCTGGGTTATCCGCCCGAGATATATTCGGCAGGTCGCTCTCCTCTTGAGGCGGTAAGCCTTGGTATAACTCTGGGCAAGGACCAAGCAGCCATCCGCGCCAATCTCGTATGTCTTACCGGCGAGGGAGAATACGAAACTCTGGTTATGGACGATAACACCGCAGGAGAGATAACCACTCCCGAAGCGAGAGAGCTTATCGAATACCTTGATAAAAATCTGCTTTCCGACAGCACGGACAGAATCTTTACCGGCATTTCATACCGCCACTGCTTTATTACGGAAAATTGGACCGGCTTTAAGGATTTTACTCGTCCTCACGATATTATGGGTCAGTGTATCGGCACTTATCTCCCGCCCGAGCCTTATCTTACCTTGCAATCTCGCTCCCGTGAGCTTTTGGAAAACCACCCCGTAAACCTGCGCCGCGCTTCCGAGGGTAAGAAAAAGGCAAACTCCATCTGGCTGTGGAGCCCCGGGAAAAATCCCGCCCTGCCTTCATTTAAGGAAACTTTCGGTCTTGACGGCGCGGTAGTCTGCGCTGTGGATCTTATAAAGGGTATCGGTCTGTGCGCGGGAATGGAGGTTCCCAACGTGGAAGGCGCTACAGGGGGCACCGATACCGATTACCGTGCCAAGGAAAAGGAAGCGGAAAAGCAGTTTGAAAGCGGCAAGGATTTTGTATATCTCCACGTAGAGGCGCCCGATGAATACGGTCATCAGGGCAACCCTGTGGGTAAAAAGACTTCCATTGAAAAACTGGATTCTCAAATAATGGCACCTATGCTTGAGTTTCTGTCCTCTTTGGGCGAGGATTACCGCATACTATTTATGCCCGACCATTATACTCCCGTTTCCACCCGTACCCACGCAAGAGGGGAAGTGCCCTTTATAATTTACGACAGCCGCCGTCAGGTGTATCCCATTAGAAAATATACCGAAGCGGAAGCCAAGGACGGGCCGTACGTTCCCACGGGACCGGACCTTATGAAGATTTTTTTGGAAAAATAAAATATTTATTCTGCATACAAGGGCGGACGGAGCACATACTCTGTCAGCCCTTTTTCGTACAGCAGTTTTTTTATGGGGATGGGATTAACGCTTGAAAAAAGCTGTTTTATAAGAGGCATAAGTGAAAGCTGAATTTCTCTGGCGCCTGATATGTCGCCGCGAGCCCATTTGTCGCACATATCCTTTACCCTTTTCGGCTCGGCGTTTGATACCACCGAAATAAGTCCCACACCGCCTACAGAAAGTATGGGAAGGTTTATTTCGTCACTTCCCGAAAAAATGGGCAATTCCTCTCCGCAAAGTGCGCTTATTTCGGTTATCTGTGCCATATTTCCGCTTGCTTCCTTTATGCCGTTAAGGTTTGTAATTTTGCAAAGCTCCTTTGCCGTTTGGGGCAAAATATTTACTCCCGTCCGTGAAGGTACGTTGTATGCAATAACCGGTTTTTCGGTAGCAGAGCAAATAGCCTCGTAATACTTTATAATTCCTTTTTGTGTGGTTTTATTGTAGTATGGCGTTACTGCAAGCACACCGTCAGCCCCAGCATTAACCGCATCCTCGGTAAACATCACCGCTTTTTCTCCGTTATTACAGCCTGTTCCGGTAATAACAACGCATTTGTCCTTTGCAACTTCTTTTACAAATGCGGTAATACTCATTCTTTCCTCCCGCGAAAGGGTAGATGATTCTCCCGTAGTACCGCATACTATAAGTGCGCTTATGCCTGCGTCGGTTTGTATGTCTGTCAGCCTTTTCAACGCTTCAAAATCAATTTTTCCGTCTTTTGTAAAAGGTGTTATCATCGCGGTACCCGCACCGCGGAAAAGCGGAAGTTTTTTCATAAAAAATATCTCCTTTTCCTGTGTTAACGGTCTTTACAATCCGCTTTAAGTATTGTATAATATAAAAGAGTATGCACAGTGGGTCACTGTATACATTTTATGCCGATTAAGGATTAGTTGATAATGGATCTTACCAGATTAAATACATATTTTTATTCTCTTCCCGAGGAGCTTATTGCCCAGACTCCGGCGGACAAGCGTGATATGTCCCGTATGCTGGTGCTGGATAAAGCAAGCGGTGAGATAGAACACAAACATTTTTGTGATATAACCGAATATCTCCGTCCCGGTGATACCTTGGTCATCAACGATACAAAGGTAATTCCCGCACGTATTTACGGTGTTAATCCCAAGCGTGCAGGCGAGATAGAGACCGTCCTTCTCCGCCGTGTCACAGATAAAAGCGGTGAAACATGGGAATGTCTTACCCGACCCGGTAAAAAGACCGGCGTTGGCGATATTGTTGTTTACGGCGATGGAATTTTGCAAGGCGAAGTCACTGCTGTCTGCGAGGGAGGTACCAGAGAAATTCGCTTTTCATACGACGGTGTGTTTCCCGAAATACTTGATAAAATCGGCTCAATGCCCCTTCCTCCCTATATAACAAAGCGCCTTGAGGATAAAAACCGATATCAGACAGTTTATGCCGCTCACGAGGGAAGCGCCGCAGCGCCTACTGCAGGACTTCATTTCACTCCCGAATTGCTTGAAAAGATAAAGAATATGGGCGTGAATATAGAAAAAGTGTTGCTTCACGTAGGGCTTGGCACCTTCCGTCCCGTAAAAGAGGACATAATAACCGACCATAAGATGCATACCGAGTATATTAAGGTTACTCCCGAAACGGCAGAGCGTATCAACGCCGCCCGCAAAGCAGGCGGACGCATAATCTCAGTTGGCACAACAAGCACACGCACACTTGAATCGGTTACCGATGAAAACGGCATAGTGCACCCCTTTGAGGGTGAGACGGGAATATTTATCTATCCCGGCTATAAATTCAAGGCGGTGGATTGTCAGATAACCAATTTCCACCTGCCCGAAAGCACCCTTCTTATGCTTATCTGTGCCTTTGCGGGTTATGAAAACGCAATGAACGCATATAACACCGCCGTAAAAGAAAAGTACCGCTTTTTCTCCTTCGGCGATGCAATGTTTATTAAATAAACCGTTATGAAGAATACTAAGGTTATTGTAATTCTCGGGCCCACCGCATCGGGTAAAACAGGCTTGGGAATAAAGCTTGCCAAAGCCCTTAACGGCGAAATTATAAGCGGCGACAGTATGCAGGTGTACCGTGGTATGGATATCGGCACCGCTAAGCCTGATGATGCCGAAAAAGAGAGAATACCCCATCATCTTATAGATATTCTTGATATTACCGAGAAGTTTTCCGTGGCGGAGTTTTGCTCTCTTGCCCTTGCGGCGGTGGAGGATATTGCGTCACGCGGAAAAATACCCATAATTGTGGGCGGTACGGGTATGTATATCGAGACTCTTGTTTCCGGCAGACTTTATGAAACAGAAACTGCCGATGAAGACAAACGCCGCGAATACGAGGAATACGCCCGCGAGCACGGAGCGGAGGCGCTTCACGCTTATTTGAATGAGCTTGACCCTGCTTCTGCCGAAAAAATACATCCCAACAACGTAAAACGGGTTATCCGCGCTATCGAGATTGCGGTTTCCGGCGGAAAAACAAAATCCTGTCTTGAGGAAACCCTTGTTTCGGAAAAGCCTTTTGAGTCTCTTATGCTGTATCTCACTCCGCCTTCCCGCGAGGTTATGTACGATCGTATCAACCGCAGAGTGGATATTATGATGGAAACGGGGCTTCTTGACGAGGTAAATCGTCTGGACAAGCAGGGACTAAGAGAAACGCCCACCGCTTCCCAAGCTATCGGTTACAAAGAATTTTTTCCGTATTTAGACGGGGAATGCTCTCTTGCGGAATCGGTGGAAAAACTAAAACAGCACACAAGAAATTATGCCAAAAGGCAGACCACATACTTCGGGCATATGGCGGAGCTTATTCCCGTTCCTGCCGGAAGTGAAAGCGGCGTTGCCGCACAAAGGATATGTGAAGAATGGTTAAAAACGCATTAAAACAAACAGCATCGGCGCTTATTTCCCTTGCTATTATATTTTATATTTTACTTCAGCTTGTGCTGTCTGTAGGTGATACGGTGGAGACCGAAAACGCCATGCTTCAGCAGGCTGAATTGAAAACCGAGCTTACCGCTTATCTGTTCCGCGATGAAACCGTACTGGATTCGGGGTCTTCCGGTACTCACAGCTTTCTTGTCGAGGACGGCGAAAAGGTTACCCGAGGCGACGAAGTCTGTGTAACCTACAGCGAAGCGGAGGATGCGGACGCCCAAGAAAAAATAAAAGAATTAAAGCAACGTATCGAAATTCTGGAAAAAAGCGGTGTCGGCAACGGATATACTATCTCTGACCACAAGATTATCGATAATAATATAAACGATCTGGTTTTGGAATTGGTTAAAGGCCTTTCCGGCGGCGGATACGATACTGCCGTCCGTGCAGGTAACGACCTTTTGGTGCAGGAAAACCGAAGATTGGCACTTACGCAGACGATAAAAGATTATTCAATGCAGATAAGTGCCTGCCGTACAGAGATAGCGCGTTTGGAGGCTACCTTTACCGGTGAAAAGCACACCTCTTTCGCTTCTGTGGACGGATATTATTATTCCACAGTAGATGGATATGAAAATACCTTTAATACCGATGCGGTGCTGTCTCTCACTCTTGACAGCTTTGACGAGATTGTTTCTTCCGGCGCAGACAATACTCTTACGGAAAATTCCGCAGGTAAAATAGTTACTTCCGCATATTGGTATATAGCCTGCAAGACTACCAGAGCGGAATTCGGATTGTATACCGTTGGGAACAATTATACGATAACATTTCCGTATTCATCTGACATAAAGTGCGAGATGAAGCTTTCCAAGGTTATTACACAAACGGATACCGACGATATAATCTTGGTTTTCTCTACCAAAACCATTCCGCCGGAACTTAACTTTACCCGCCGTCAGACGGTAAACGTGGTAAAGGAAACTTATACCGGACTCCGCGTTCCCGCTTCTGCAGTGCGCGTGCTGGACGGAGAGAGAGGTGTCTACGTGCTGGACGGAAACACTGTAGTGTTCAAGAGAATTGACGTTTTGTATGAGGATAACGGAGTTTATATTTGCGCCCTTCCCGATGAAGACCATAAGGCATACGTTTCGGAAACAAAACTGTCTTTGTACGATATGGTAATAGTATCGGGAACAGACCTTTACGTAGGGAAGGTGTTATCTTGACAGACGTTATACAAATGCAAAGCAGTATAAAAGAGATAAAAGCTTTTTTGCCCGAAACAGTCACTCTTGTCGCCGCTACCAAGACTGTACCGGCAGAGATGATAAACGCCGCCATTGACGCAGGTATTACCGATATCGGTGAAAACCGTCCCGAGGAATTGTGCGAAAAATATCCCCTTCTCAAAAAAGAGGGCGTGCGGTTTCACATCATAGGCGGACTTCAAACCAGAAAGGTAAAAAGCATTATCGATAAAGCGGATATGATACAATCCCTTGACAGAATTTCTCTTGCCGATGAGATAGAAAAGCGGGCAGGGGAGATAGATAAGATAATGGATTGTCTTATCGAAATCAATTTGGGGAAAGAGGAAGGAAAATCCGGAGTGTATCCCGAAGACGCTCTTAACTTTTATCTTTCTCTCCAAAATCACCGCCATATCCGCATAAGAGGTGTGATGGCAGTGCCTCCCGTGGGAAAGACGGAGGAATACTATAATATTTTGCATAAAATATACGCCGACATCTTGAAAAAATCGAAATTTGGTGATAGAATAGATATAATATCTGTAGGTATGTCTTCAGATTATAAACAGGCGGTTTCGTTGGGGTCAAATATGGTCCGTATAGGAAGCGCACTGTTTGGAAAAAGAAATTATAATTAAAAATAAAGATTAATAAAACGGAGGATCAACCATGGGATTCATGAAGAGCATTTCCAACCTTTTTAAGCCTGACGACGAATACGAAGAAGAGAACTATACCGAAGAGGAATATGAAGAGGTTCCCGTTAAGGAAACCAAGTCTTCTGTTTCCAGACCTGTCGGCGGAGTTTCTTCCACCGCTTCTCTTGAAATGAAGATTATCAAGCCGGATAAGTATGAGGCAGTTACCGGTATCGCGCAGCACCTTATGGCACGCCGCACCGTTGTTCTCAACCTTGAAGACACCAACAAGGAAACTATAAGAAGAATTATCGATTTCCTTTCCGGCGTTACTTTCGCTATCGGCGGAAGCCTTAAGCGCGTTGCAAATTCTACTTATGTTATCACACCCAAGAACGTAGAGCTTTCCAACGACCAGCTTGAAGCACCTGCGGCTGAAGAAAAGCCTGCTTCCGCACCCAGAGAGCTGTTCTGATCTTCTTTTTGATTTCTAAAGGGAGAACATTGTTTTGAATATACTTATGTATATAGTTTCGGGCACGGTGGAGATTTTTCTCTGCCTGCTTTCGTTTGCCATAGTTTTGCGTATACTTTTGCCGCTCATCGGTACAGAGGGCGGTCTGCTTTACAGCGCTTCCGTCGCATTAAGCGAGCCGGTTGTAGCTCCCATAAGGGGTTTACTTTCAAAAAGCGAATTTTTTGAATCTTTTCCCATGGACCTTTCTTACGTAATAACTATCGGGGGAATACTATTGATATATACCTTTTTCCCCTCCGCAAGCGCATTTCTTTAATTTTAGGGGGTAGTGTCAGATGCTGGCGCCGCACGAGTTGAAAAACAAATCCTTCGGTAAAAGCCTCAAAGGCTATAACGTTGCCGAGGTAGATGATTATATCAGCTTTCTCATAGATAAATATACCGAGGTATACCGCGAGAATATCGAGCTGGACAGAAAGCTCCGTATCGTCGTTACCAATCTTGACGAAATACGTGACGAAGAAGAATCCATACGCAACACCTTGGTTTCCGCACAGAAAATGGGCGAAAAAATAATACGCGATGCCAACGAGCGTGCCGACATTATTACCGAATCCATTAAAAAACGCTGTGATGCGGTTATTGAGGATTTCAAAAGTCAGATCGCCAAAGAAAAGGAAGAGCTCTGGACCGTACGCGCCACCGTGCTGGATTTCAAAAAGAAACTGTTTGAATCTTATCGCCAGCAGATAGAGGATTTGCGTAATATTTCCGTAAACGAGCTTGAAGAGCTTGTCCTTCCTTCCGATAGCGAGCTGGTGGGCAAGATATTCGGCGAGGTAAAGGCGACTATCGAGGAGGAGATACGCGAAGAGCGTGTCCGCCGCGAACAGGAGGAGATAATCCGCCGCGCCGAGCAGGAGCAAAATTCCGAACAGCAGATAGACGAAAACGATCTGTTTTCTCCTCCGCTTACGGATACAATAGTTCTTCCCGCAGACCAGATACCTGTGGAAGAGCCTGAGGACGGTTTGCGCCGCATACTTGAGGAAGCCGCAGAAAATGACGTTTCAGAACCGAGCGCAGACGCTACCGTTGTTATACCTGATATCCCCTTGGTTCCCGAAGGGGAAAACATTTGCTCTGATGAGGAAATGTATAAACTTTTCAGCGAAGATGAAGAAGATTAAGGAGTACCCATAAAAATGGCAAAGGATTACAAGAATTCACTCAATCTTCCTGCTACAGATTTTCCCATGCGCGCTTCTCTCCCTCAGAGGGAGCCGGAGACCATGAAAAAGTGGCTGGAAGAGGATGTATACGGAAAAATGCGTGTTCGTAACGCAGGAAAGGAATCCTACGTTCTTCACGACGGACCTCCCTTTTCCAACGGCAATATCCACATGGGTACTGCTCTTAACAAGATACTCAAGGACTTTATAAATAAATATAAGGCGATGAGCGGCTACGATGTGGATTACGTTCCCGGTTGGGACAACCACGGTATGCCTATCGAGAGCGCGATAATTAAAAAGAATAAACTGGACAGAAAGAGAATGTCCGCCGCCGAATTCCGTTCCGCATGCTTTGATTTTGCAGAGGATTTCGTTCAGCTTCAGATGCAGTCCTTCAAGCGTTTGGGCGTTCTGGGCGATTGGGAGCATCCCTACCGCACTATGGACCCCGTTTTTGAAGCAGAAGAAGTAAAAGTATTCGGCGAGATGTACAAAAAGGGCTATATTTATAAAGGACTTAAGCCCGTTTACTGGTGCCCTCACGATGAGACTGCTTTGGCAGAAGCTGAGATCGAGTACAAGGACGATACCTGTACTTCTATTTTCGTTAAGTTCCGCGTTAAGGACGATAAGGGCCTCCTTGACGGCGTTTGTGAAAAAGAAAACACCTATTTCGTTATCTGGACAACTACTACTTGGACTCTCCCCGGCAATATGGCTATTGCCCTTCATCCCAGAGAGACCTATGCGGTAGTAAGAGCAGGCAACGAGAATTATATAGTTGCCGAAGCACTTGCAGGCAAGGTAATGGCTGCAGGCGGTATTGAGGAATACGAGATTATCGCAACCTTCAAGGGCGGCGACTTTGAGTATGCTACCGCTTATCATCCTTTCCTTGACAGAGACTCCATGCTGGTTACCGCAGAGTACGTTACTATGGACAGTGGTACCGGCTGTGTTCACACTGCTCCCGGCTTCGGTGTAGACGACTATTACACCGGTATGCGTTACGGCATCCGTATCTGCGTTCCTGTTGATGACAGAGGTTATCAGACAGAAGAAGCAGGTAAGTATGCAGGAATGTTCTATTCCGAATCCAACAACGCAATTCTGGCTGATATGAAGGAATCCGGCGCACTTTTTGCTTCTCAGGAAATGGTGCATCAGTATCCTCATTGCTGGCGTTGCAAGCACCCCATCATCTTCCGTGCGACTCCCCAGTGGTTCTGTTCTGTTGAAGCCTTCCGTGAAGACGCCCTTAAAGCGGCTGCGGAAGTTAACTGGATCCCCGCTTGGGGCGGTGACAGAATGGCAAGCATGATCCGCGAGAGAGCCGATTGGTGTATCTCCCGTCAGCGTCAGTGGGGTCTGCCCATTCCCGTAGTTTATTGTACAGACTGCGGCAAGCCCTTATGTGATGACGCTACTATAGAAAATATCAGCAATATCTTCGCCGCCAGAGGCTCTAATGCTTGGTTTATCGACGAGGCAGATGCTCTCGTTCCCGCAGGCTACGTTTGTCCTTATTGCGGCGGCAAGCACTTTACCAAAGAGACCGATACTTTGGACGGCTGGTTCGATAGCGGTTCCACCCATTACGCTTCTCTCAAGAAGTCCGGCGCTAAATGGCCTGCGGATATGTATCTTGAAGGTGCAGACCAGTACAGAGGCTGGTTCCAGTCTTCCTTGCTCACTGCAGTTGGTGCACTGGGTCAGGGCGCGCCTTACAAGAACGTTCTTACCCACGGCTGGGTAGTTGACGGCGAGGGTAAAGCAATGCATAAGTCTCTGGGCAACTCTGTTGCACCGGAGGAGATTATTAAGGTTTACGGCGCGGATATACTTCGTCTGTGGGTTGCTTCCAGCGATTACACTGTTGACGTACGCGCATCCGATAATATCTTTAAGCAGCTTTCAGAAAGCTATAGAAAAATCAGAAATACCATTCGTATTCTCCTTGCAAACCTCGGTCATCCCGATACGGATTTTAACCCTGCACTGCACGCAGTACCCGTAAGCGAGATGCGTCCTCTTGACCGTTGGGCACTTGCTCGCCTCAACAAGCTGGTTGCAGAGTGCACACGCGCTTATGAGGAATACGAATTCCATGATATTTACCGCGCAGTAAACAACTTCTGCGCAAACGATATGTCCAAGCTTTACGTTGATATTGCAAAGGACAGACTGTACTGCGAAAAGCTTGATGATCCTGCAAGACGCAGTGCACAGACAGCAATGTATATGATAGTTCACGCTCTTACCCGCCTTCTCGCGCCTGTTCTTTCTTACACCGCAGAAGAGACCTGGGGCTTTATCGCTCATGTTGAGGGCGACAATACCGAGAGCGTGTTCCTTAACGATCTTCCCGTATACGATACCGCTCTTGAATTCGAGGGCGAGGAGAGATACAACGCTGTATTCGCTACCCGCGACGACGTTATGAAAGCTCTTGAGCTTGCCCGTGCCGCAAAGGTTATCGGTAAGTCCCTTGAAGCAAACGTAGAAATTTACGGCGAAGAAAACAGTGATGTTATGAAACTTTTTGCTTCCTTTGGCAGTGAGCTGAACGAGCTGTTTATCGTAAGCGGAGTTTCTCTCTGCACTTCCGGCTGTCCTGAAGACGCCTTCAAGGAAACCGAATCCGGTATCGCCGTAAAGGTTGTTCCCGCGTCCGGCGTAAAGTGCGACAGATGCTGGGCTTATACAGAAACGCCTTATACCGATTCCGAGGGCGGTCACCTCTGCCCCAGATGTAAAAACGTAGTATGTTAGCGGCAATAATAGTAATATTAACAGTGGCTCTTGACCAGCTTTCAAAGACTCTGGTTGTATCCCGTATGGAGTTTCACGGCGAGAGCATTGAGGTAGTTGGAAAACTGCTGGTGTTTTACCGTACGGAAAACGACGGCGCCGCTTTCGGAATGTTAAGCAATGCCAGATGGGTGTTTATAGTATTTTCTCTTGCAGCTATTGCCGCAGGAGTATACTGTATCATCAAGTATTACCGCAGACATATTCTGCTCAACGTAGCGGTTTCTTTACTGCTGGGCGGCGGTATCGGCAATATGATCGACCGTCTGTTCCGCGCCGGCGTTGAGTGTGAGCGTGCAGTAGTGGATTTTCTCCACTCCTCCCTTATGCCGTGGTTTTATTTCAATCTGGCAGACGCCTTTATCACTATAGGTGCAGTACTTCTTTGTGTGTATATGCTGTTTTTCGAGCCCAAGGTTGAGAAAAAGCTTTTGGCAGAGAAGCAGGCAAGGGAGCAGGAAGCGCAAAACCTTGTACAGGAAAGTGAATGAGCAATATGGACCTTTCGACAGCAGAACAAAGCTATATCGGCACTCGCCTTGATGTTTATGTGTCTGCTGCGGAGGGGATAAGCCGTTCTGCGGCGCAGGAACTTATAGCGTCCGGCAATGTCCGTGTGAACGGCTTAATTTGTGCCAAAAACTACAAAATACGTGAAGGCGACGTGGTAGATACCCAACTTCCTCCGCCTGAACCTATCGAGGCTGTGCCCCAGAACCTCCCTGTTGATATTGTTTACGAAGACGAGCATTTGCTTGTGGTAAACAAGCCCCAGGGATTGGTGGTACACCCCGCTCCCGGCAACCCTGACGGAACTCTTGTCAATGCGCTTTTGTACCATTGCGCAGGCAGACTTTCTTCCATAAACGGAAAGATCCGTCCGGGTATCGTCCACCGTATAGACAAAGATACGGCAGGTCTGCTTATTGTCGCCAAGACGGATGCCGCCCATACGGGTCTGGCAGAGCAGATAGCGGTACATTCCTTTACCCGCCGTTACCGCGCTATCGTTGTGGGCAATATACGCGATGATACGGGCACTATAGACAAGCCTATCGGCAGAAGTGTTAACGACCGTAAAAAGTTCGCTGTAACAAATATCAACTCAAAGCCCGCCGTAACTCATTATCGGGTTATTGAGCGGCTTAATGGGTACACTCATCTTGAGCTTACTCTTGAAACGGGGCGCACCCACCAGATAAGGGTGCACATGGCGTATATGGGACATCCCGTAGCAGGGGATCCGGTATACGGCAACCCCAAACATACGCTGGGTCTTAGAGGACAGTGTTTGTTTGCTGAATACATTTCATTCAAACACCCGATAACGGGTGAAATAATGTCCTTCGGCGCGGAATTACCCGCATTTTTCAAGGACGCATTGAGGAGAATATGATGAACGTACAACTTTTGCAGGAAAAAGCCAATGCAATCCGCATCGGCGTAATCGAATCCACCCACGCGGCAAAGTCCGGCCATCCCGGCGGCTCTTTGTCTTGTACCGAGCTTATGTCATATCTGTATTTTTACAGAATGAATATAGATCCCGCCAACCCTTCTTGGGAAGACAGAGACAGATTTGTTCTTTCCAAGGGACACTGCGCGCCTGCCCTTTATGCGGCGCTTGCACACCGCGGATTTTTTGATCCTTCCCGTCTTACCGAGCTTCGTAAGCTTGGAAGCTTCCTTCAGGGACATCCCGATATGAAGGCTACTCCCGGTGTGGATATGTCTACCGGTTCTCTCGGTCAGGGTATTTCCGCAGCCTGCGGTATGGCAATTACTGCAAAAGCTACCAATAAAGACTGGCGTGTTTACACTTTGCTGGGCGACGGCGAGTGTGAAGAAGGTCAGGTATGGGAAGCGGCAATGTTCGCCGCACATTACAAGCTGGATAACCTTATCGCTTTCGTTGACTTTAACGGTTATCAGATCGACGGTGCTGTTACCGACGTAATGAACCCTACTCCCATAGATGAAAAGTTTGCTTCCTTCGGCTGGCATACCGTTGTTATTGACGGCCACGATTACAGCGCTATTGACGCTGCTGTTGAAGAAGCACTTACTATAAAAGGCAGACCTTGCGCTGTTATTATGAAGACAGTTAAGGGCAAAGGCGTTTCCTTTATGGAAAATAATTACAAGTGGCACGGCGTTGCCACCAACGATGAGCAGAAGGAACAGGCTCTGAGCGAACTGAAAGGAGTGCAGGCATAATGGAAAAACAGGCTACCCGTGTTGCATACGGTAAAACTCTTGCCGCTTTAGGCGAAAACAATATGTTTTTCGTGCTGGACGCAGACCTTTCGGGCTCCACCAACACAAAGACCTTCGGCGATAAGTTTCCCGATAGATTTTTTAACTGCGGTATCGCAGAAGGCAATATGATGGCTGTTGCGGCAGGTATGGCGGCTTCCGGCGTTCCCGTGTTCGCATCCTCTTTCGCAATGTTCGCTACCGGCAGAGCTTACGAGCAGATAAGAAACTCTGTAGGCTATCCTAAGCTTAACGTAAAAATTGCCGCATCCCACGCAGGCATCACCGTTGGTGAGGACGGCGCGTCCCACCAGTGCATAGAAGATATCGCTCTCATGCGCGGTATCCCCGGTATGACAGTATTCTGCCCCGCAGACTCTGCAGAAACCGCATGGGCAGTTACAAAGGCACTTGAGATAGACGGTCCCGTATATATCCGTTTGGGCAGATATGCGGTAGAGCAGGTGTTTACCGATTGTTCTAAAAATGAAGTAGGCAAAGGCAACGTTATTGCAGACGGCACTGATATAGCTATTTTCGCAACCGGCATTACTGTTGCGGCAGCTATAAAGGCAAGAGAAGCTTTGGCAGACAAGGGCGTTTCCGCCGCTGTTGTAGATGTCCACACTATCAAGCCCTTTGATACCGAGCTTGCAAATTATTACGCTTCCCGTTGCGGTGTAATTCTTACCGCAGAGGAGCATTCCGTTATCGGCGGCCTGGGCAGTGCTGTTTGCGAAGCAGTTTGCGAAACCACTCCCTGCAAGGTTATCCGCCACGGTATTTACGATGAATTCGGCACCAGCGCATCTGCAGGCGTGCTTGTTTCTCACTACGGTCTTGACGCAGAGGGAATAACCGCAAAAGCTCTTAAGGCACTGGGTAAATAAATGGGAAAACAATCCTGGAAGCTGGATAACGCCGCGCTTATATTTCCGGCGATACAAACCGGCTCTCATAATATGTTGTTCCGTATATCTGCAGATTTTGCAGAAGAGATAGATCAGAAGGTGCTGTTACAGGCACTTTCTGACGTTACGGACAGATTTCCGCACTTTAAGGTGAGAATGCGCGTCGGCGCTTTTTGGTATTATTTTGATCCCAATGATAACGACCTCCCCTTGGAGCAGGACGTTGTCAACCCCCTCCGCCGAATGGATTTCAAGCGACAGGGCGGATATATGTTCCGCATCCGTTACGAAAAACACCGCATAGCAGGCGAGTTTTTTCATTCTCTTTGTGACGGTACCACAGCGCTTACCTTTATGCGCACCTTATGGTCAAGGTATCTGTATCTTTCAGGTAAAACGGAGGTTTTGCCTGCACCGGAATTGGGTATTCTTGATTGTAATGATGAGGTCTCCGCATCCGAGCTTGAAGATGCATTTATCAAGTACGCGGAGAAGGGTGCAGGCGCAAAGCGCAAGGAGAGCAAGGCGTGGCATCTTACGGGACCCCGTCTTTCCGGAGGTGACGTTGGATACGTAACCTTCTCGCTGGATGCTGAGCAAATACATTTGGCGGCAAAGAAAATCGGTGTTACTGTAAACGAATACGTTACCGCCTGTGTTATTGAAGTCCTTTACGAAATGCAGAAAGCGTCTTATTCGAGGGGTGAAATAAAGGTGTCCATACCCGTAAATATGCGCAGATATTATCCTACAAGTACGTTGCGCAATTTTTCACTTTATACCAATGTGGGTATAAACCCCAAATACGGCGAATATGATTTTGAGTCTATTGCAAAAGAAATTTCCGCAATGCTTCGCTATAAGCTGCAGCCCAAGCTTATGAGCGCGCAGATGTCAAGCAATGTTTCGGACGAAAAAAACGTAGCTGTCCGCGCGGTACCGCTTTTTGTTAAGAACATCGTTTTAAGCACGGTGTATCTCACCGCGTCCGAAAACCAGTTTACCACAAACTATTCGGGCTTGGGTGTAGTTTCACTTACTCCCGAAATGGAAAAATATATTACCGGAATGTGTTTTATGCTGGGTGCGCCGCGCCGTAACACGTCTCAGGTGTCATCACTGACATATAAAGGCAGGCTTTACGTTACCGTGACAGAGGTGCTTAAAGACAAGACCTTCCGCAGAAAATTGGCAAGCGATTTTGTAAAAAAAGGCTTTGCCGTACAGATAGAAGACAACGGGTGAATAAATGTCATACTGTGTAAATTGCGGAGTATCGCTCAAAGAGGATGCAAGTGCTTGCCCTCTGTGCGATTGCCCCGTTATAAACCCATACGAAGAATATAAAAAATATTCAGGCGATAAAAAAGCGCCCCGTCCTGTAACAGATACCGCTCCCGTAGCGGATTGGCGCGATCTTGCCCATTTTATTATATCTCTTACTTTGGCTTTGGGCGCCGTGGCATGCGGAGTAGTCAATTTGTGTATAAGCGGCAAAATAACTTGGGCTCTTATCGCTGTTGCCGGCTGTATAACTGCATACGTCGGTGTGTGCTTGCCAATGAAGATGCGCAAGCTTATACCTGAATTAAGCGTGCTGTTTGACCTGCTGGCGGTATTGTTTACTATTTCCGTAATCGGCTGGTATACGGGCAGTTTTGATTGGGCGTTCAGGATAGCTTATCCTTTGTCCGGTGCATTTGCTGTCTGCTCTGCCTATATTGTCAACCTTACCCGCCGCCACCGCATACGTTATTTCCATATCTGCGCCTTGGGCGCGGTGTTTGCGGGGGTGCTCTCGATACTTACCGAGATACTTATTAACCGTGGAGCCGGTATAAGCTGGTCCGGAATAGTGGCTATTTCCTGCGTGTGCTTTGCCGCAGTGCTGTGTATTATTGCAAAAAGCCGCAGATTAACAAGAAGATTTCATCTTTAAGGAGCGTGTTTACATTGCCAACTGCAATAGAGCTTAACAAATATTTTGATACGGCTGTTCCTGCTTCCCTGGGATTTCCCGCAGATAGCGGCGGAATAAGCCTGCTTGCAAATAATAACGAATGTAACCGCATCGCCGTCGCACTTGATGCGACGGTTTCTTCTATCGAATTCGCCGCGTCTATCGGTGCGGGAATTTTGGTTACACACCATCCTGCCATTTTCGGTAAGATAGAGAATGTCCGTTGTGATGATGCCACGGGCAACCGTCTTATAAAAGCGGTTAACCTTGGAGTTTCTCTCCTTGCATATCATACCAGACTTGATAACGCGCCCGGCGGCGTTAACGATACTCTTTGCGATATCGCAGGAATTAAAAATACAACCGAATTTACTCCGTGCGCAAGATTGGGCAATATAGATTATCCCGTAACGCCGGAGCAATTCGGCGCACTTGTGGGAGAAAAACTTAATTCGGACAGAGTTCAGGTCTTCGCCAATAATCCTCTTGTATCCCGCGTGGCGGTTTGCAGCGGAAGCGGCGGAAGCATACTTCATGACGCATATCTTGCAGGTGCAGACACATTGCTTACCGGCGAAGCGAAATATAATCACGAGCTTGACGCTGCGGAATATGGTATTAACATTATTACCGCAGGTCACAAGGAGACCGAGCAGATAGTTTTGCCCGTGTTAAAGGATATTATTTTGAAAGGATTCCCCTCTGCGGAGGTGTTTGTATATTATGCTTGACGGCGTTTTTTGCCGAGCGCTTGCAGACGAATTAAACGAATATTCAGGCGCAAAAATAGAAAAAATACACCATATAAGCAGTAAAGAATTGGTGTTTGAGATTTTCGGCGGTGAGCGCAAAACTCTGCTTATTTCCGCATTGCCCTCCGCACCTCGAATCTGCTTTGTTTCGGGGTACGACCGTCCCCAAAACCCTACAATGCTTTGCATGCTCTTCCGCAAGCATCTTACGGGCGCGCGGATAATCAAGGTTTCAGCTGTGCCCGATGAACGTATTATCTGCTTTGAGCTTATCGCCACCGATGACCTCGGCCACCCTGCGGAAAAACGCATTTATGTCGAGCTTATGGGCAAATATTCCAACTGCATCCTTTGTTCGGGTGACGACAAGATACTGGGTGCTTTTTCCGTTTCTGACATTACGGATAAGCGCTGTGTTATGGTTGGCGCAAAATATGCTGCGCCGGAAAAGCAGGATAAATTTCCGCCTTTTTCGGTAACTAAAGAACAGTTTTTGCGTCTTGCGGAGGAAAATTCTTCACGCACTACTGATGATTTTCTGCTTCATTCCTTTCTCGGCTTTTCACCCGTAACCGCAAGAGAACTTGCGTTTATTGTTACCGGCGAGACTGACGGACTGCTTGAGAGCGCGGATAAAGAAAAACTGTGGACAGTATTTACCGATTTGCTTAATTCCGTTCGCGAGAAACGTGTCACTCCGTATATTGCGGCAGGCGGAAAAGCCTTTTCATATACGGTCTTGCACCAATACGGAGAAGGCGGCAAGGAATGCGAAAGTCTAACCGCATTGCTTAATGAATTTTACGCGGAAAAAGCCACTGCGGCGGAGATAAAACAGCTTTCTTTTGATATTTCCCGTGTGCTTTCAAACATTAAAAACCGCCTTGAGAAAAAGCTTTATACCCAAAAAACAGAGCTTTCGGATTGCGCAAAGAAGGATATTTACCGCAACCGCGGGGATATTATTACTGCGAACATTTATCGTATAAAGCCCGGCGCGACCGAGATAACCGCAATCGATTACGAAACGGGCAACGAGGTTACCATTCCTCTTGACCCGCGCCTTTCCGCCTCCAAAAACGCACAGCGCTTGTATGCAAAATATGCAAAATTAAAGCGCGCGGAGGAGCATCTCACTCTTCTCATCGCTTCCGGCGAAAGGGAGCTTGAATACGTCCGCACGGTAGAAGACGCACTTTCACGCGCCCGTACCCGTAAGGAATTGGACGAGATTCGTGTGGAACTTGGCGAGGTAGGGTATATGTCCGCCCCCACAGGCAAAAAAGGTGCAAAAAAAGTGCCTGCCGGTCAGCCCTTTGTGTTTACTACTACCGATGGAATGCGTGTGCTGGTTGGCAGAAATAACCGTCAGAACGATTTTTTAACTTTCGGCGCAGATAAAAACGATATTTGGTTCCACGTTAAAAATTTCCCCGGCTCACACGTTATTTTGTGTACCGAGGGCAGTGAACCTACCGACCGTGATTATACTCAAGCGGCAATGCTTGCGGCATATCATTCATCTGTGCGCGGCTCCCGCAATGCGGAGGTGGATTATACCCGTGTCAGATATATCAAAAAGCCATCGGGCAGTAAGCCGGGTTACGTTACCTACGATAAGTATTACACCGCTATCGTTGACGGTGTTATGCCAGAATTGGAATAAGCAAAGGAGAAAAGTATTATGGCATTAAAGGACGATTGGAAAAAGCTGGGTAAGGATTTCAAGGAAATAGGCTCCGACCTTAAGGAAAGCAAAATCGAGGGAAAAAACTTTAAGTCTCTCGGCAAGCATTTCGGAAAAGCCTTTATAAACAGCGTTGAAAAGGGCGCGGATGTAGTTGCCGACGTAGTTGAAGACGTTGTCGAGGACGTTACCAAAAAGGACGAAAACAAGGATAACAAAACCGAATAAAAAGACGATTCCCTGCGGGCATTTTTCCCGCAGGGAATTTGATTGTTGGGGTGTTTTTATTTATTTTTCATTGCTTTTGTAAGCAATTTTGCCACTTCTGCTTTAGTAAGCACCTCATCGGTGTTTTCACCTGTGGATATAATACCGCCGTAGCCTGCGGCGTTCATTGCGGATACAGTCATTTCTTCGGCTTCCCCTCTGGTGATATATGAGGTGGGTTCAAACTTACCGCCGCCGAGTGATACAATTTCTTTTTGCAGTGCCAACGCAAGATAACCTTTTGCTGTTGTGGTGAGGATACTGTCATCGTCAAAGAGGGTGTCCTCGCAGGCGGTCACCTGCTTTTCCATACCCATCGCGGTAATAAGCATTACAAGGTAATCGATTTTCGTTACCTTCTCTGTGGGAGAAAAATAATATTCTCCGTCCCGCAGAGCATAAGTCATTATTTCGGATTGTGACATCATCACGGCGCAGGCATAAGCGTCACTGCCTGCCATATCTGCGAAAACGATATTCCTGCTGTTCTTGTTTACGTTTACTTCAACCTTTGCTTTTTCAGAATCCAGACCGTATTTATCGGTAACGGTGTAGGAAAAGCTGTCCTTGCCCGTGTAGCCATCCTTGGGTGTATATTCCGCAACCCCGTTTTTGTTTACGGTAAGTGTTCCGTGCTTGGGATAAGAAACAATATTAACCGTAACAGAATCCCCGTTGGGGTCAGCAATGGCAAGAGTGTGAATAACGGGGATGTTTTCAAAGGTTTCAATCTCCTCGTCATCTGCAATGGGAGATACGTTCACGCTGGAACGTAGTGTAATAATGCAGGGAATATCCGTTTCAGTCCAGCCGGAAGCCCCTGCGCGGAAAGAAAAGGATGTGCTTGCCAGATTCTCGGCTGCGGGAGTAAAGGTGAGATAGGAAATGGATGAAGCCGGCACGGTTTGTCCTTCAGTTACTCCTTTGCCGTGAAGAGCGAGTGTTCCTGCATCCTCGGGAGGCAGGGAAGTGATAACAATATAGGTTATCTCTTTTCCTGCTGCTTTTTCAAAATCTTCTGCGGTAAATGATACGGCGGTGCCTGTAATTCCGCATTTTTGCATTACCGTGGCGGATTTAAGAACTCCGATAGCAGGCGAAAGTCCGTATCCTTCTGCCGATGCACATACAGTAAGCGCGGAGAGGGAAAGAATTAAAAAGAAACAGATAAAAAGCTTTTTCATCAAATACGCCCCTTTAATAGTTTTTTTGTGTAATAATAAATTGCCCACAAAGCAAAAAAATATTGCAAAAGGGTACAAAATATAGTACAATTTTTATATATACATTTTTCTAAAAAAGAAAGTGTTTTTTATTATGTCAGATATTCTTGTTGCAATGAGCGGCGGAGTGGACAGCTCTGTCGCCGCATATAAACTTATATCGGAAGGAAACCGTGTTAGCGGTGTGTATCTTCGTCTCGCTTCCGTTAAGGACGAATCGGATGACGCTCTTTCTGCGGCTAACCGCCTTGGAATCGGTTTTTACGTTTCCGATAGGCGAGAGGACTTTGCAAAAAAAGTCGTCTCACGCTTCGCCATAGAGTATTCACGGGGTCTTACACCCAACCCTTGTGTGTTCTGCAACGAGAACATGAAATTCCCTGCGCTTTTCGATGTGGCAAGGGAACAAGGTATTCCTCTCACCGCTACGGGACACTATGCAGGTATATACGAGAAAAATGGCGTTTATTACTTGCGCAAGAGCAAAAACACCGCAAAAGACCAAAGCTATATGCTTTACAGATTACCGCAGGATATGCTTTCAAGACTTGCATTTCCCATTGGTGATATGAGCAAGGACGAGGTAAGGTCACTTGCACAGCAAGCGGGCATTCCCGTTGCTCACAAGGCGGACAGTCAGGACATTTGCTTTGTTCCCGATGGAAATTACCGCCCTGTGGTAAGTGCTGTTCTGGGTAACGAACCGCCCAAAGGCGATTTTGTATATGAGGACGGCAGAGTTATCGGCAAGCATAGCGGAGTGTGGGGATATACGGTAGGTCAGCGCAAGGGGCTCGGTCTCGCGTGGGAACACCCGCTTTACGTTTTAAGCAAGGATGTAACCAAAAATACCGTTACCGTTGGCAAAAGCGAAAGTCTGTTTTCGGATACCCTTACTGCAACCGACGTGGTGTATTGCTCAGAGGAGATGCCGGTCACCTTCCGCTGTGAAGCCAAGGTGCGTTACAGCCACTCGGGCTCTCTTTGTACCGTTGAAAAAACGGGCGAAAATACCGTAAAGGTGTTGTTTGATACGCCCCAGCGCGCAATAACGCCCGGTCAATCCGTTGTTTTTTATGACGGCGATACCGTCATCGGCGGCGGATATATTGAATGAGAGGTTTGTTTTTATGGAAACCCGTTTTGACAGAATATACCCCATATTAGGCGAAGAAGGCGTTGAAAAGCTAAAGAATTCCCACGTTTTGCTGGTAGGTATCGGCGGTGTGGGCGGCGCGGCAGGTGAAGCGCTGGTCAGAGGCGGAATAGGCAATATCACTATTGTAGACAGCGATACAGTAAATATCACAAATATAAACCGCCAGCTTATTGCGCTCAATTCCAACGTCGGCGAAAAAAAGACATCTGCGGCACTTTCACGCTTTAAGGATATAGCTCCCGATTGCAACGTTACCGCAATTGATAAGTTTTATTCAGAGGAAGACAGTATTCCTCTTGAGAATTTTGATTATATCGTAGATTGTATAGATTCCGTAAAATCAAAGCTGTTTTTGATACAAAGCGCGGTCCAAGCAGGTGTGCCTATTATTTCTTGTATGGGAACGGGCAACAAGCTGGACCCTACCCGTCTTGAGATAGCTGATATTTCCAAAACCTCGGTGTGTCCGCTGGCAAAGGTCATCAGAACAGAGCTTCGTAAAAGAGGAATAAACCATCTTAAGGTGGTATATTCCAAGGAAGAACCCGTAATAAACAGTCGTACACCTGCGTCGGTATCATTTGTACCGCCGGTGGCAGGGTTTATTATGGCAGGTCAGGTCATAAAAGATATATGCGGAAGGAATTGATTTAATGAAAACAGTTTGGAAACCGGGCACACTTTTGGCTCCCGTGCCTCCCACAATGGTGTCCTGCGGCACTATGGAAAAGCCGAACATCCTAACTATCGGCTGGACGGGCATTACCTGCACGGACCCTGCACAAACCTATATATCCGTCCGCAAGGAGAGGTATTCTCATAAAATCATAAGCGAAAACGGTGCTTTTGTTATAAATCTTCCCACTGTGCCCCTTGTGAAAGCGTGCGATTTTTGCGGTGTAAGAAGCGGCAGGGATATAGATAAGTTTTCCCATCTGGGACTCACCCCCGTTAAAAGCGAGATAACCGGCTGCCCTGCCATTGAGGAATGTCCCATATCTATCGAATGCAAGGTAGACAGAGTTTTGGAGCTTGGCAGTCACGATATGTTTATGGCTCACATCGTATCAGTATCGGTTGACGAAGCTCTTATAGAGGAATCGGGCAGGCTCGCTCTTGAAAAAGCAAATCTCCTTGCATACGCCCACGGAAGTTATTTCCCTCTGGGTAAAAGCATCGGCACCTTTGGATTTTCAGTAAGAAAGAAGAAAAAACGCAGATGAATATAACGCTTATACACGTCGGCGATTTTAAGGAGGATTACTTCCGCGCCGCAGAAAAGGAATATATAAAACGGCTTTCCGCATATTGCAACTTCCGTACCGTCTTTGTAAAAGAAGAGGAAAGCTTAAAAAAAGAAGCGGAAAAGGTGCTTTCTCTTCTCCCTTCCAAAGCAAAGAAAATAGCCCTTTGCGTTGAGGGAAAGCAGCTTTCCAGTGAGGAATTTGCTTCTGTTTTGGAGGATACCCGTTTTGGATTTTCAGAAATATGCTTTGTTATCGGCTCCTCTCACGGGCTGGATGAAAGTGTGAAAAAAGCTTGCGATATACGCCTTTCTTTCTCTAAAATGACACTTCCTCACCGCCTTATGCGTATTGTTTTGGAAGAACAGATATACCGCGCATTTACCATTATCGCGGGTAAAACTTATCATAAATAAAGGAGTAAAACTATGAAAAAAGTAATTGCTTTGATTTTGTGCGTCGTATTTTCGGTTATGCTGTTCGGGTGCTACAGCGCTTCCGACGTTGAGATTTATTTTTCCGAGATTGCCGTCTATGGCGGCTATACGGGTGAGCTTCTGGCAGAGTTTAATGTTGATGAAGTTTACAGAACCATTGAGGAAGAAGATCATATCAAAGAAGGCGAGGAAACGAGAATTCTTTCCGTGCTTGAGTCCAAAGCTGTAAACAAGAAAATACAATCTCGTCTTGCTGAAGAGACCAGTAGCGATTATACCGCCGAAATCCAATCCACCAAGCGAGTATATCTGGATAACGGTGACGTTGCGGTGCTGTATATTTACGATGTCAGATATACGGTAGACGAAGAGGACAAAGATACTGCGGCTTTTGATGAAATTGGCCGTCTTATTGTCGTAATGGTGAAAGAATAACTCTTTGCAACCTGCGGTTGCAAAAGCATTTTTGGGATTTTTTCCAATTCAATCACAAGTTTATTGACCTTTTTTCCAATGTTTGTTATGCTTTTTACATAAAAGCTTGCAAGCGGAAGAAAATGCGAAAGGAAAAACAAAATGTTTGATATGAAAAAATTCGCCCTTTTTCTTGTTGGAAAACGGCGCGAGAAGAATATAACTCAAGGTCAGCTTGCGGATATGGTGGGTGTATCCCACCAGGCGGTAAGCAAATGGGAAAGAGGGGAATCTATGCCCGAAATATCCAAGCTTTCGGATCTTTCCTCCGCCCTTTCCGTCCCCACAGAGGATATTGTTGCCGCAATGCATTCCGACGGAGAGGAAGCTCCCGTTACCCCTTACCGTGATGAGGAGTATTACGCCTTGCCCGATAAAACTCTTGTGGGCGATGTGTACGCCCTCGCCCCTTATTTAAGCAAAGAAGCACTTACTACCGCCATAACCGAGATAGTCATTTCAAAGGGAAGCGGTATTGCAAAACTGCTTTTTAAGTTCGCAGACGAAGATATTTTGCGCGATGTGGCGTTGCTGGTCTTTGCCACAGATACCGATAAAGGCAGAATAGACTTGCTTCCGTATCTGCCTCAGGAAGAAGTGACAAAGCTTATACTTAACCGTTATTCCTCGGGCGGTATGGGCGCAATGATTCCGTTACTGCCGTATTCCAAGGATTTTGAATTGGTTGATATGATCTTCAAATCTCTTGTAAGCAAAGAAGGTACTTGGAATGTGTTAAAGCCGGTAATTTCGGATATTATGCCCGAGGTAGTGGTTACAAACGGTATAGACTATGCGGTAAAACACGGTATCGGCTGTTTTAATTATTGGTGGTCGCTTCTCGGCCACAATAGCGTTGCTAAGATATTTATCGGATATTGCAGGCATTTTGACCATTCATTCCGAGCTTGGTCAGATATAGCGCCTTATCTCGGTCATGCCGATACACGGCTTATTCTTGATGAGCTTGACAAGATGAAGGCGGACGGATATAACTTTAATTTTGAAGTAAATCCTCTGCAGCTTCAGGCACTTCCTGCCGATATAAGAGACAGACTTATGAAATACGGCGTCCATCCCGACGAAAGAGGTATGCCAAATAATAATTGGACAGGTAATATAAAAATACCCGATATAAATATACCGGATCTCGGAGCCATCTTTTCGACTGATAAATTGTCTGAATTTGAAGAGTATATTCACGAATTTGAATCCATGATAGAAGACCTTGAATCCAGAATAGACGATCTTGAAGACAGAATCGATGATATCGAATAAATACCTTAACAAAAAAACGGACTGCACTGCAGTCCGTTTTTTACTATTTGTTTTTCATTTTTTCTTTCATACGCAAAGAGTT
>JAZSIT010000023.1:0-38300 GCA_045533895.1 Eubacteriales bacterium | reverse complement strand
GTGAACAAGGTTTTCGTAATTGCCGGACTTAAACTTTTGAATAGTAGTGTCGATACACCACTTAATTGCCTTTTGGCGGTCGGCAAAATTATCCATTACCTCGTCAACACCGTCACCGTCGATATCACCAAACTTTTCGGGGAAATCGCCATACGTGGGCTTTGTATGGAGCACGGAGAAATATACCTTTGTCTTGTGGTTTTGTATACCCAGCTTTTCGCCGACGATAGCGGTGGCTTTATTAAGCGCATCTACATTTGCATCGGGAGCAAAGGTGTTTTCGATATAATGCTTCCAGCCCTCGGCACATTTGTACTCGGCGGAATATGTATACATAGAATAAGGCAGATAAAGCATACCGTCAAAGAAGGTATCCTTCATTTCGCCGTCCTTATCTATATATGCGAGGTGAGGCAGATATTCTTCAACAGTAATAAGACCAAGTCCGGGGCGTCTTTCCGCCTCCTTGTTGCGGGGAATGCAGTTATAGGAAAGAAGTACGTTATGTACGCCGTCCAAAGCATCGTAGGAAGGATATTGGTTTACAACAATGCCGGAATTTTCGCTGTCAAGATCCTCGCCGGAGACAGCGCAAGCATCGGCAGGGATAGCGGTAGTGCCGAAAAGCTCGATCTCGTCCACCCAAACGTGGCCGACGACCTCGATCTCAAACATAACGTATGCCGCGCGGTAGGTCTTATCAAGATCGCGCTTTACCTCAACACGAGTTTCAGCCTCATCGGAAAAGATGTCTCTGCACTTATACACTCTCTGCCAGTCTGCGCCGTTTTCGGAAAGGCAAACATCCACTCTTCTGGGAAGTCTTACGGCAGAGGAATCCTCTTTGAGAAAGCCTATGGAGAAGCCGTTTACTGCGGAAAGGTTATCAAGACGGAAAACTATGCTTCTGGAAACGCCGCGGGTAAAACGAAACCAACGCTCGTCGGTATAAGTATAAACGTCGCTGCGGACACCGTCGGTAAGCATAGTTGCTTCAATAGGTGAATTGAAGCGGGGTGTTGCGGTTTCGCCGTCAATGGGGCAAAGCTCGGTAATAGACACGGGCTGAATACCCAAAAGAAGGTTTTTCACGGTAGCATCGCCGTTTTCACAAGGCTTGGAAACGATTGTCTTTTCAATTGTTTTAGAATTGTAATAACTCATTTTTCTAACCCCTCTTTGAATTGTTGGTTAAGAATATCGTATTGCTCAGCGAGATGTGTATTTATCTCGTCAATACCATCGGAAAGGAGCGCCATAGTGCGCTCATAGGAATAGCGTGCTTCGGTATATTCGGCATTGGAAAGTCCGAATTCTGCCTGCCAATCCACATTTTTTGCAAGGGGGATACAATAATACTCACTGTAATAACTGTTTATGGGGTTGGACGCTTTTTTAAGTCCTCTACCCATACACCATACGGGAAGAACGTCAACGGAAGCTATAGCAACAGTACCGTCCTCGTATCTGCAGATGTTTGTCATAAACACTACGCCGTCCTCGGTATGACCGTTATCGTTACAGTTGGTACCGTGCTCAAGACGGTGGGTATCAAGGGTACGGTCGGCAACATCGGGATAATCACATCCTGCAAAATGCCAAGGGTCCTGGAAACAGTGGGGGCTGTTTGCCTGAGTTCCGCCTGCCATACATTCTATCTGCTGACCTGACCAGAGATTGCCCATAGAATAAAGACAAATGGTATCTTTACCGCTTACTTCGCTGTGGATAAGCTCTACGGGCTGTATTTTGTGGGGATGTCCGCCAATGATAACGTCCACGCCCAGATCACACATTTTCTGTGCTATCGCCTGCTGGGATTCATTGGGAGCAAGGGAATACTCCGCGCCCCAATGGATATACAGATATACAAGCTCCGCTCCGTCGGTACGCATTCCCTCTATAAGGGTTGCCGCTTCGGTATAAAAAGCAGAAAGATTGTCTGTGCTGAAACAGTTGGTGTTGGTGTATGCACCGTATGAATAACTGAGAAAACCTACCTTTATACCGTTTATATCCTTAATAAGATAACGTGCGTCCTCGGAATTCATGCGGGTGCCTGTAAAATCCATGCCGTTTGCGTTGAGGGTTTCCATAGTCTTTTTCATTCCCGCCCAGCCGCCGTCGGAAATATGGTTGTTGGCGGTAGTACCCATGTCATAGCCGCATCCGGCGAGTGCTTCCACTATCTCTGCAGGCACCCTGAAGGGCAAAGAGGAATACGTGCCGTTGGCGCTGACAGAAAACTCCGCATTTACCACGGCGTAATCCAAAGCTTTAACGTAGGGCGCAAGGTATTGGAAACCGTATGAAAAATCAAAGCTTCCGGTAGAACTGTCATAACCGCTGTTGCGGACACCGTTGTGCACAAGTATATCGCCGGATGAGCCAATAGCAGCCACAGCCATAGTCTGGAGACTTCTCTCCGGCTCGCCTACTTCCGAAATCTCCGAAATATCATCCGATACAGAGGGTAGACCGCTCACTTGTGAAATATCTGTAATACTTTCGTCCAAACCGGAAACACAAGAAGCGCATATCAAAGCCGCAAGGAAAACGGCGATTATTAAACGTAACGTGTTTTTCATACAAAAACCCTTTCTGCACACAAAAACATATGCAAAAGAATTATACCACACCCGAAAGCTATAGTCAATAAAAGGTTATTACAACTTTAATTGTTAATTTTTTATAAACTACTTGCTTTTCTTGTAATTTTATTCTATAATGTATTCGAGATTTTATAATGAGGTAATATGCGTGAAACTATATATGTTTATTCGTTTCTTTGTCGTGTTGCCGGTAAGGTTGCTTTACAACCTGCGTGTTGAAGGACGCGGAAATATTCCCAAAGAATCCTTTGTGCTTTGCTCCAACCATGTTTCTGCGGCTGACCCGTTGCTGCTTGCCATCGCTTTCCCTACTCCGATACGTTTTGTGGGCAAGGAAGAAGTGCTGGAAAATTGGTTTTTAAGGATAATCGCAAAAATTGCCAAGCTTATTCCTATTACCAGAGGCACCGCAGACCTAAAAGCCATGCGCGCCTGTATGAACGCTGTTAAAGGCGGAGATAACGTAGGCATATTCCCCCAGGGCACACGCACACACGATGTTCCTCAACCGGAGAGTGCTCTCCCCGGCACGGGACTTATTATACTCCACACCAAAGCGCCCGTTGTGCCGGTTTCCATTATTACTAAGGACAACCGCGTACGCCTTTTCAGAAAATGCAGAGTTGTTATAGGTGAGCCCATACTTTATGAGGAATACTCCGCAAACGCAACTACCAGCGCGGAAGCGGCAAAATACTGCTTCACAAAGGTGTGTGAAAAGTTTGAGTAAGATAACCGTAGCGTCATCCGCCGGATTTTGTTTCGGAGTAAAACGGGCGGTAAGCTTATTGGAGGAAAATCTGGCGCAGGGCAAAAGCATTTGCACTTTGGGCGAGATAATCCACAACCGCACCTTTACAAATAAGCTTGCAGAAAAGGGAGTTTTTTCCGTAAGTGCAGAGGAAGTAAGTGCCTTACCCCAAAATACAGCGATACTTATAAGATCCCACGGCGTTGCCGAAAATATTTATAAAAATATTGTAAATACCGGAAAGCAGGTTATTGACGCCACCTGTCCATTCGTTAAAAAAATACACGGCATTGTAAGCGAAAACAGCGATACACGTTTTACGCTGGTTATAGGCAGCAAGACACATCCCGAGGTTGAGGGAATATGCTCCCATGCAAAAAACGGATATTTTGTTGCCGCAACAGCAGAGGAGATACCTCCCCTGCCCGAAAAAACGTTAGCGGTGGTACAGACCACCCACAGCGTTGCCGAGTGGGAGAAATGCAAAAAAATAATAAAAGAAAGATGTCCGGAAGCACTTATCTTCGATACAGTCTGTCCGGTAACATCACAGCGTCAAAGTGAATTGAGGATATTGTCCGCACAAAGCGACCTTACAGTGGTGGTGGGAGACAAAAACAGCTCCAATTCACGGAAGTTATTTGAGACTGCAAGTCTTTACGGCGAGGCGATATTTATAGGCACCGCCGCAGAGCTTAAAGTATATGGGAAGAAATTTTTCACTTCCCGAAATAAAATTGCCATTACCGCAGGAGCATCAACTCCCGGTGATATATTACAGGAGGTTATTAAACAAATGACAGACACCATCAACGAGAATCTTTCCTTCCAGGAGATGCTCGACCAGTCGTTCAGAACATTAACTACAGGGGAAAGGGTAACAGGTACCGTTCTTGCGGTAAGCCCGGCGGAGGTTAAGATTGACCTTGGCACAAAGCACACCGGCATTTTACCGTATGACGAGATTACCTCCGAAAGCGGCGTGGATCTTACAAAAGAATTCCACGTAGGCGACAGCGTTGAGGTGGTATGCATAAAGTTCTCGGACGTTGAAGGCACAGTGATTCTTTCCAAGAAATCCCTTGATGCCGACAAGCAGTGGGCAGAAGTGGTTGCAGCTTGCGAAAACGGCGAAAACCTTACAGGTAAGGTTACCGAAGTTGTACGCGGCGGCTGTATCGTAATGTACAAGAACGTAAAAGTATTCGTTCCCGCATCCCAGACCGGTATCGCAAAAGATAATCCTCTGGATGAGCTTAAGGGTCAGACCGTAAGCTTCAGAGTTATCGAAACCGGCGGCGACCAGAAGAACCGCAAGAGAGCTGTCGGCTCTATCAAGGTTGTTGCAAGAGCAGAGCGCAAGAAGGCTGTTGAAGAATTCTATGCTTCTCTCGAAGCAGGCCAGAAGTTCACCGGCACTGTTCGTTCTCTGGCAGATTTCGGCGCATTCGTAAACATCGGTCCCGTAGACGGTCTGGTACACATTACCGAGCTGTCCTGGGGCAGACTCAAGGCTCCCTCCGAACTGCTTAAGGTAGGCGATCCTATTGAAGTTTACATCAAGTCCGTAAATCCCGAGAAAAAGCGTATCTCTCTCGGCTACAAGACCGAGGATAATAATCCTTGGAAGCTGTTCCCCGAACAGTACAACGTAGGTGACGTTGTTGACGCAAAGGTTGTTTCCGTTCTTGATTTCGGCGCATTTGCAGAGATTATACCCGGTGTTGACGGTCTTATACACATCAGCCAGATCGCTGCTAAGCCCGTAAGCAACCCCGCATCCGTTCTTAAGGTTGGCGATACCGTAACCGCAAAGATTACCGCTATCGAGCCCGAGAGAACCCGCGTAAGCCTTTCTATCCGCGCTCTCCTCGCAGACGAAGAACCCGCAGTTGAAGAAGCTGTTGAAGAAACCGTTAGCGAAGCAAACGCTGAAGAAACTGCTGAATAATCACAATCATCTAAAAACAATAAAAGCACCGTTTTCGGTGCTTTTGTTTTTTGGTTAATTATGTTGTTTTTTCGTTTCGTGCTCAAAAATAAACCCCCACAGTGCCGTGTCCCGTGAACGAAACCCTGCTCTCGGCAGGTGGGTGTCCTATTGTACGCTTTAGTGCTTCCAACGTCCGCAACCACGGGGTCAAAGACAGCCGGGATGCGGGAGGCCTGCTTCACCACGTACAAAGATTCTTCAGACTCCCTTTCGTAAATGTGGGTTTTTACACGGGAAGGTTTGGGGTATACCGCACCGACCACGCACACCGCAGGAGATGTTTTCTTCTTTAGTCTACTTCCTCAGGCTCTTCGTCCAGATCGCATTCGTCCATGAAGCAATCCTCAAACATCTGAGAAACTCTGTCAAACTCATCGTCATCATCGATAGTGATGAGATTTTCCTCGCCATCCTCGCCGACAACTATCTTGAGAACAACAAATTCGTTTTCCTGACTGTCGCAGGGAGCAAGCGCAACGTAGGTGTTGCCCTCGTCTTCCAGAGTGCCGAGAACTTCAAATTCAGTCTCAACGCCGTCTTCGTCTATAAGCGTAACGGTATTAAATTCATTATAATCCATATATGTCTACCTCCATGTTATTCTACCCGTATTTTACAACAAAAATTCCTTTATGTCAATATATACCTTACTTAACCTTTCCTCTGTTATTGACATTTACCGCGCTGTTTGTTAAAATTACATCATCCTTTAAGGAAGGACTGATAAAATGTCTTCAACACCCAGATTTTTTATATCCAAAAGCGAGTTTCGCGGAGATGCGGTTACAATTACCGGCACCGACGCAAACCATATTTACCGCGTACTGCGCCTGCGAGAGGGTGATAAAATAACGGTATGCGATATGCAGAAAAACATTTACGACGGCGTGCTGGAATACGTTAGCGCCGAAAAAGCGGAAGTATCCCTTTCCAACTGCCGTCCCTGCCCTACCGAGCCGCCGTATACCATTACTCTTTATCAAGGCATGCCCAAAGGAGATAAGCTGGACACCGTGGTGCAAAAAGCGGTGGAATTGGGCGCAACGGCAATAGTTCCCGTCATGTGCGAAAGGGCAGTTTCCCGCCCCGACGAAAAGTCTATGGATAAAAAGATTGTACGACTTAACCGTATCGCCGCAGAGGCGGCAAAGCAGTGCGGCAGAGGAACCGTGCCCGAGGTTGGAAATATGGTTTCATACAAGCAGATGTTGGATGAGCTTTGCAAAGCCGACCTTAAATTTATATGCTATGAGGGTGACGACACAGTTCATTGCCGCCATATAATAAGCGGTCATGAGGGCAAAATCGAAAGCGTTGCCTTTTATATCGGCCCCGAGGGAGGCATATCCGCCGGAGAAATTGACGCGGCAAAAGAAAAAAACATTCCCCTTGCAGGACTGGGAAAACGCATACTTCGTACCGAAACCGCAGGGCTGTACGTGCTGTCGGCACTGTCAGTGCTTGCCGAAGACCGGTAGTTCAAGTAAAATTAACAAATTTGCGGCGTTTTTTTAGTTAAAATGTAGAAATACCACTTGAATTTTTGGCGATAATGTAGTAAAATGAATTGTATATGACTAAAAATATGTAAAGGAGCAGAATAATGTCCAGTAAATTGTTTCAAGGACTCATTTATCAAATGAAAGAAGCGGTGGAGCGCACCGTAGGAGTACTCGACGATAAGGGTGTAGTCATCGCGTGCAGCACACTGTCCAGAATCGGCGAATCCCGTAAAGACGCACTGGACGAGATATCCTATTCCTTCGATACCGTCGTGCTTGACGGATACACCTACAGACCTGTAGGTACCCACGCAAGAATAGAGTACGTGGTGTTTACCGAGGGCGTGGACGACAAGGCAAAGAGCGCTTCGTCTATGATCGCTATCGCACTTGCCAGCGTGAAAACACTTTATGATGAAAAGTATGTTAAAACAAACTTTATCAAAAACATCATTCTCGATAACATACTTCCCAGTGATATTTATATCAAATCCAAGGAACTGCATTTTGATGCGGAGATTCCCCGCGTGGTATATCTTGCCAGATTTGCCGGAAACAACGAAGGAAGCACTGTTCCTTTCGATATTGTTCAGAACCTGTTCCCCGAAAAGACAAAGGATTACGTTATCGGCGTAGGTGAAAACGATATAGTTCTGGTAAAAGAGCTTCGCAGTGCATCCGATATGCGTAATATCGACAACTTTGCAAAAATGATAGTTGACACTGCGGAAGCAGAATTCCTTGTAAAAGCCACAGTCGGTATCGGCACGGTGGTAAATACCGTTAAGGATCTCGCCCGCTCATTTAAGGATGCGCAGGTTGCTCTGGAAGTAGGCAAGGTATTTGATACCGAGAAATCCACCATTAATTACGAGAGTCTGGGTATCGGCAGACTTATTTATCAGCTCCCCACTACCCTGTGCGAGATGTTCCTTTCCGAAGTATTCAAGAAAGGCTCTTTTGAGGCGCTGGACCAAGAAACGCTTATTACTATCCAGACCTTCTTCGAAAACAACCTTAACGTTTCCGAAACGTCCAGAAAACTGTTCGTACACAGAAACACTCTTGTTTACAGACTTGAAAAGATTAAAAAGGTTACTGGACTTGACCTGCGCGAGTTTGATAACGCTATTACCTTTAAGGTAGCGCTTATGGTTAAAAAGTACGTTACCTCCAAGCCTATGATGTATTGATGACCGGAGTAATGATCATATTATGATAGAATTCAAAAACGTATCCATGATATATCCGGACGGCAACGCCGCTCTGCGTAATGTGGATCTCACCATAGGCGACAAAGAGTTCGTCTTTATAGTCGGTCAGTCCGGCGCAGGCAAAACCACACTGACAAAGCTTTTGCTGGCGGAAGAAAGAGTTTCCGACGGTGAGTTGTATGTTAATAATTTCAAGCTTCATCGCTTAAGAAAATATAAAATTCCCAAGCTTCGCCGCTCTATGGGCGTCGTATTCCAGGACTTCCGTCTGTTTGACAACAAGACGGTATACGAGAACGTTGCCTTTGCGATGCGTGTTGTCGGTGAAAGACCTTCGGTTATAAAAAAGCGCGTGCCTCACGTGCTTAATCTTGTTGGTCTTGCTCACCGTGCAAAGAGCTATCCCGAAAAGATGTCCGGCGGTGAAAGACAGCGTATTGCTATTGCGAGAGCACTGGTAAACAACCCCGACGTTATTATTGCGGACGAGCCTACCGGAAATATAGACCCCCAGATGAGCAGAGAGATTTTTGATCTTCTTATGCGTATTAATAAGATGGACAAAACGGTAATTGTCGTAACTCACGACCATAATCTGGTAAACTATTACAACAAGCGAGTTATTACTATTGAAAACGGTCATATAAAGAGCGACAAACCTGCTGTACATATACCAGAGAAAAGCGAAAACGCTCCCGAAAGTGAAGGAGGTAACGAATAATGAGATTGTTCAGCACCTTTTTCTACCATGTGGGACAGGGTATAAAAGGTATATTCCGAAATCCGGTTATGACAACTGCCAGTATGCTTGTATTGGTATGCTGTATGGTGGTTACGGGAACCTTTGCTCTGGTAATCGACAATATAAACAAAAACTTCAAAGCACTTGACGATGTGAACAAAATGATAGTCTGGCTGGACGACGCGCCTGAAACCGACAGCGAGGTAAGCAGTGATGCAAGCGCAGAAGAAAGCGATAACGCCGAGGGTGAATACAATATTTACCAATACGACGAGAAAACCGTTAACGCCATAAAAGCATTGGAGCACGTTGTTGAGGTTACTTTTATGAGCAAGCAGGAAGCCTTTGAGGAATTTGTAAAGTCCGAGGGCTCTGATGCAGAATTCATTGAATGGTTTGACCCTGAAACAAACAATCCTCTCCGTGCTTCATACCGTATAACCTTTGAATCCGACACGGACACGGACAATATCCGCTATATTAAAAAGGCTATTGAAGAAATGGGCTTTGCGGAAGAGAATATAAAGGAAGATATCGAACTGTACGATAGTCTTACCAACATAAAGGGCGTGCTTACCACTGTTGCTTTGTGGCTGTTGGTGGCGCTGTTTATTGTTTCCTTATTTATTATAATAAACTCCACCAGACTGGGACTTCACTCCCGTCGCGAGGAGATACAGATTATGCGCTATGTAGGCGCGACAAATTCCTTCATACGCACACCTTTCGTTATTGAAAGCGTTACCGTAGGTATAATATCTGCGGCTGTGGCGCTGGGAATTGAATATTATTTGTATTCACAGGTAATAAGCGGTGTTGTACGCCGTTTTGAGGCGATAACCATTGCGCCTTTCGGTGAATACGTGTGGTTTATTGCAGCCGCGTTTGCCGCTATCGGCATATTCGCAGGTCTGTTCGGCAGCGTTATTTCCATTAGGAAGTACCTGAAAGTTTAACGGAGACCTTTTTATGAAAAAAACTTATTTGAAAAAGACCTTTTGGGTGTGTTTGATACTTGTTGCTGCAATGATTCTTCCCCTCTTCGGCAGCAGACCTTCCGTAGCGGTTACCGAAGCGGAAGCTAAAACCTTTGAAGAGCTGGAAAAAGAACTTGAAGCCGCACAACAAAAATACAACGCCAAGGAAGCTGAACGCAAGGCGGCTGAAAAGCGCAGACAGGAATATCTAAAGCAATTGGGAGAAACTACCAGCAAGCTTCAGGAATTGGACGTTCAATACAGTATTCTTGAAGAAGAACAGGACTACATAAGCGCCGAGATGGAGATAACCCGATTTTTGCTTGATGCTTACAAGGAAAGACAGGATTATTACCAGAGTCTTATAGATGAGCAGAACGGCAAATTGGAAGAAACTCTTGAGTTGTATGCCACCGTGCTGCGCTATAAATACGAAAACGGCTCCAACACCAGCATTGAAATACTGTTTAACAGCAAAGATTTTGAACAGTTTCTTTCCCGTGTGCAGTATTTCGACAACATAATTGAGTATAATGATACTATTGCCCAAGCTCTTGACAAAATAGAAAAAGAGCTGCATTCCCTGCAGGACCAGTACAATTCCGCGCTGGACAACCTTTCCTATTATACCGATATGCTTGACGAACAGCAGGCAGTAATTGATGAAAAGCAAGCACAAATGGATGCTTTGAAAAAAGAGCTTGAAGAGACTTATAATCTGCAGGAGCTTCAGGCAAAGCAAGCCGAGCATCTGGAAGAAGAGCTTGCCGCAGACGCGGAAGTTCTTAAGGAAGCCATAGACGCGGCAAAGGAAGCAATTCTTAACTACCAGAACAATCTTTCCGCTTTCGGCTGGCCCCTTAAATCCGGCGTATGGTATTACATAACCTCTTATTTCGGATGGCGTAACGACCCTCTGGGCAGAGGTTGGAAGCACCACAGCGGTCTTGATATTGCGGCAGGCGGCAGCAACGCAGTGCTTGCAGTATGCGACGGCGTGGTAACAACCGCAAAATGGCACAACAGCTACGGTTATTACGTGGTTATCTATCACGGAGAAGGCGTATCATCCCTTTACGCGCACATGCAAAAGGGCTCCCTTGCCGTAAAGGTTGGTGACAACGTTAAACGCGGACAGCAGATAGGAAAAGTAGGTTCTACCGGCGATTCCACCGGAAACCATCTGCATTTTTCCGTTTTGGTTAACGGCTCTTACCTTAACCCCGACAATTATCTGCCCGACGGATATTACGTAAAGAAATTCTACCCCGCAGAAGACCCCAGAAAATAATAATTTTCCCGCACTTGTTAATGAGGTAATAAACGCATGAACAAAAAAGTTTCGCTTTGGATAAGTATCGCAGTGGCTCTGGTGCTGTGTGCAGTAACCTATCTTGCCACCTCTACCGCGCTGAATATTGCCTACAGAGATGAAATAGCATCCCTGAAGGGCGGAAGCAGCGCCGAATACGAAGGAATGTATGCTAAACTAAGCGAAATTGAAAAGATTGCAAAGGATTACTTTGTTGGCGATATAGACGAAGAAGCCCTTTCCGACGCGGTATGCTCCGCATATCTTGCGGCGCTGGGCGACAAATACACTATGTACCACACCTCCGAGGAAATGGCAGAATATCTGTCCACATCCGAAGGAAGCTATGTGGGTATCGGCGTGCAGGTCTCCTTTGATGCGGAGACCGGAGGTATTTATATTATAACCGTGTTCCTCGATTCCCCCGCTATGGAAGCAGGCCTGCTTGTGGGTGATATTATCACACAGGTTGAAGACGTTGCGGTTTCCGAGGAAACTTATTTCAAAGCCGTTAACGCCGTAAAAGGCGAATCCGGCACAGAGGTTACCTTGAAGATAACCCGTGACGGCAAAAGCAAAGATGTTACTATGACCAGAAGAAAGGTCGAGAATGTCAGCGTTTTCTACAGATGTATAGAGGACACTGCGGTTATTGAGGTGCTTCAGTTCACCCAGACCACGGCAGGCGATTTCCGCAAAGCACTTGAAAGCGCGAAGAAGGACAACGTGAAATACTACGTTTTTGATATGCGTAATAACGGCGGCGGCGACCTTAATGCAATTGTTGAGGTTTTGGATATGCTTCTCCCCAAGGGAACCATTCTTACCGCCAGCGATAAAAACGGAACTGTAATTCAAACCTTCTCCTCTACCGATAAAGAGTCCCTCGATGCGCCTATGGCAGTGCTTATTAACGGTAATACCGCATCTGCGGCAGAGCTGTTTACCGCCGCTCTGCGGGATTACGATATGGCAGTAACAGTTGGTACTACCACCTACGGCAAGGGCGAGATGCAAAGCCTTATCACCCTTGAGGACGGAAGCGGTGTAAGAATTTCCACTTATTTCTATAATCCTCCCTGCGGTGTTAACTATGAGGGTATAGGCATTGTCCCCGATATTGAGATTGACCTGCCTGAGGAGATTGCAAACAAATACTACCAGATGACCGACGAAGAGGATGTTCAGCTTCAGAAGGCGCTGAAAGCAGTTAAAGCAGTTAAAAACGAAGATAAAAAATAATTTCACATATATTAAGAGGTAACAAAATGGCAAAGCAGATTTTTGTATCCAAGGAAGGCTACCAGAAGCTTGAGCACGAGCTGGAGCATCTTAAAACAGTAAAGCGTAAAGAAGTTGCTATGGCTATCCAGAAAGCACGTTCTTTCGGCGACCTTTCGGAAAACAGCGAATACGACGAAGCGAAAAACGAGCAGGCTGAAATTGAAAGCCGTATCGCCATGCTGGAGGTAACTCTTGAAAACGCAACTATCCTTGATGACAAGGATATTAAAACCGATAAAGTAAGCGTTGGTAACACCGTAAAGATATACAACCTTGCTACCGAGCAGGAAGAGGAATACCGCATTGTAGGTTCTACCGAATCCGACCCTATCGAAGGCAAGATATCCGACGATTGCCCTCTGGGTAAAACACTTCTCGGTCAGCGCGTTGGCGATTCCATTAATGTAGAGACTCCCGGCGGTATTGTTAAATACACCGTAATGTCTATTTCCAAGTAGGTGAAAAGATGGAAAACGAAAATGTAAAGGCTCAAGGCGGAGAAAGCACTGTTAACGTTAACGAGCTTATACGTGTCCGCCGCGAAAAGCTTTCCGAACTGCAGGAAAGCGGCAACGACCCTTTTGAAATAACAAAATACGACCAGACTCATCACAGCGCACAGATAAAAAACGACCTTGCATCCTTTGAGGGCAAGACAGTTTCCGTTGCGGGACGAATGATGTCCAAGCGCGTTATGGGTAAAGCGTCCTTCTGCAATATTCAGGACCTGCAGGGCACTATCCAGTCCTACGTGGCAAGAGACAGTATCGGCGAGGAAGAGTACAAACAGTTCAAAAAGCTTGATATCGGCGATATTATCGGTATCGAGGGCGAAGTTTTCGTAACCAAGACGGGTGAGACCTCTATCCACGCATCCAAGATAACCCTGCTTTCCAAGAGTCTCCAGATACTTCCCGAAAAGTACCACGGTCTTACCAATACGGATATGAGATACCGTCAGCGCTATGTTGACCTTATTATGAACAGCGAGGTAAAGCAGACCTTTATCAACCGCTCCAAGATAATAAGCGCAATACGCAAATATCTTGATGCCCAGGGATTTATGGAAGTTGAGACCCCCATGCTTGTATCTAACGCAGGCGGCGCGGCGGCAAGACCCTTTAATACCCATTTTAACGCACTTGATATTGATATAAAGCTTCGTATTTCTCTTGAGCTTTATCTTAAGCGTCTTATAGTAGGCGGTATGGAAAAGGTTTACGAGATTGGCAGAGTTTTCCGTAACGAGGGTCTGGATACCAGACACAACCCCGAGTTTACTCTTATGGAGCTATATCAGGCTTATACCGATTATCACGGTATGATGGACCTTACCGAGAATCTGTACCGTTATGTGGCGCAGGAGGTACTGGGTACCACTACCATTTCTTATAACGGTATTGAGATGGACCTTGGCAAGCCTTTTGAGAGAATTACCATGCTTGACGCGGTTAAAAAGTATTCCGGCGTGGATTTCAACGAGATACATACGCTGGAAGAAGCTCAGGCTGTTGCCAAGGAGCACCATATCGAATACGAAAAGCATCATCTTAAAGGCGATATTCTTAATCTGTTCTTTGAAGAATATGTTGAGAAGCACCTTGTTCAGCCCACCTTCGTTATGGACCATCCCATTGAAATATCTCCCCTTACCAAGAAAAAGCCGGGCAACCCCGATTATGTTGAGCGTTTTGAGTTCTTTATGAACGGCTGGGAAATGGCAAACGCTTATTCCGAGCTCAACGACCCTATCGACCAGCGCGAGCGCTTCAAGGCGCAGGAAGCCGCCCTTGCACAGGGCAACGAGGAAGCAAATACCACTGACGAAGACTTCCTTTACGCACTTGAACTGGGTATGCCTCCCACGGGCGGTATCGGTTTCGGTATCGACCGTATGGTAATGCTTCTTACAGACAGTCCCGCTATACGCGACGTACTGTTCTTCCCCACCATGAAACCTGAAAGTAAATAATTATGGAAGAAAAAAACAAAAGCGAATTTCGCCTCAAATTAGAGCATTTGTGGTGGTCCCATAAATGGCTTATATTAAGTATTGCGGCAGTTATTGTGCTTATAATATTTTCCGTTGTGTCTATGGTAAGAAAGGAAGACCCGGATACAAACATTCTGTATGTGGGACCTTTGAACTTATCTATATCGGTCCAGGAGCTTTTGCAGGATTCCCTGCAGGATATGATACCGGATTTTAACAAAGACGGCGAGAAAATTGTGCTGGTAAACAGTATTTCCGCTAAATCAAGATATCACGATTATCCCATTCTTGAGGAAGGCGATTACGTTTCTGACGGCGAGGTAATACTTGCGGACCCGTCAAGAGACGTGGAATACTCACAGATACTCATTAATGCCGATGACGACGGCGGTACTTTAGAGCAATTTAATCTGGAAGTAACTATCGGCGATTCTGTAATATATTTTATCGAAGAGTATTATTACGACAGAGTAGCCGCTATGAACCTCCTTGCACCTCTTGACACTATTCTGGACGAGGAAAACATGCCCGAAAATCCCAGAGACGAATATTCTGTGTATCTTAAGGATATGGCAATATATTCCCTGCCGGGATTTTCATCCATGCCCGGTGATATTATTGTGTGCATTCGCCGTTTTCCCGACCAAGGCGGTGGCGAATTAATGTGGGGCAAGAGCAAAGAAGCTTACAATGCCAACGCAGAACTTTTTAACGAAATGTTCGCATACAACAAATAGGTTATAATTTTTTCAAATAATAAAAATAATTCCTTAAAGGAGCCCGAAAAACAAAATGAGCAAGTTATTTAAGAAAAACGACAAAAAAGTGGTGCAGATAATCGCACTTACTTTAGCAGTGATCATGGTTGCAATGATTGCCTGGATCGCTGTCGACAAATTCCTTTCCATTTCCACTTATTTCGAAGACCAGACCTTTGCCGGCGCCCTTGCCGATGCTCTGGGAACCCCCGCACGTTTTCTCAATGCAAAAGACATTGAAGAATTTGAAGTAATGGTCGTTTCCTGCTACGTTCAGGCTGACCCCAACTATGGTTACCAGACCGTTACCATGCCCTACGTAACTCTGGGCAAAGCAGATTATGCTGATTACATCATCGAAAACACTCGTACCATGAACGAAGAGAAGGAAGAAGAGGAAGAGGAAGAACACGTTCACGACGAATCCGATACCTCTCATACTCATGACGACGAGCCCAAGTTTGATACCGTTCAGGTATACGCTACTCCCTCTACCATTGCAGATATCGTTAAATTTGCAAATCTCCGCGTGCTCTCCGTTATCGACAGCAGCACCGCTTATAATATAAGCTATGATGCTTACATCGCAAGCATGTATGCACAGCTCACCGGTTCTTCCTCCAGCGTTTCCGCATCTACCATTTACAACGCTATCGTTCCCGATGACCTTAAGAGCCTTAACGATTTGTCTGACCTTACCAAGCTTGAATACCTCGGCGTTGCATACTCCAACCTTACCAACCTTGAAGGTATTGATGCTTTTGATAACCTCGTAGTTCTTGACGCTTCCAACTGTAAGCTTACCACCATCGAAGGTGTTGACAAAGCTACCAAGCTTCTCGGTCTGTACGTTGGTACCAACTCTATCACCTCTCTCGCAGGTGTAGAAAAGCTTGATTACCTTGAAACTCTTGAATTCTCCTCCAACAAGGTAGAAGAACTGCCCAAGTTCGGTGCAGATTCCAAGCTGGTTAACATTTCCGCTACCGGCAACAAGCTTAAGGCTGCAACTCTCGACCTTAAGAATCTTAAGTCTCTCTATCTCAACGACAACGAGATTGAAACACTTGACGTTAAGTCTCCCGTTCTTGAAACCCTTGATGCTTCCGGTAACAAGCTTGCTGATCTCAGCACTCTCGCAGGTCTTACCACTCTTGAAAGCCTTGACCTTTCCGGCAACAAGTCTATTGAAGACATCTCTGCCCTTGCTTCTCTTAAGAATCTGACCACTCTCGGTTTGGTGTTCGATAAGGACAATAAGGCTGAAAAGCTTACCGATATCAGCGCACTTAAGGATATGACCAAGCTTGAATCTCTTAACATCAGCTTTACCGGCGTAAGTGATATTTCTGCTATTGCAGGCATGAAAGAGCTTACTACTCTGGTTATCAACAACAGCAAGGTTACTGATATCGCCGCTATCGAAAAGCTTGAAAAGCTCACTTCTATCGACCTTTCCGAAAACGATATTAAAGACCTTTCCAAGATCGGTAACAAGAAGAAGGTTACCACCGTTAACCTTTCCGGTAACAAGATAAGCGACGTTTCTCCTCTGAAGGGCGCCTTTGATGCCGCTACCGTAACCTCTATTAACCTTAAGACCAATATGATCACCGATTGGAAGCCTCTTGAAGGTTACACCAAGGCTACCATTACCAAGGATAACAACACTCCCAACAAGCCTGATAAGGACGAAACTTCCAAAGAAGATACCTCCAAAGACGTTTCCGACGAAGCATCCAAATAAATTAATTTCATAAAACAAAGGGGGACGGAGCATAAATTCCGTCCCCAAAATAATAACAACATATAAAGGAGTATTCAGTTATGCCCGATATGCTCGTTAAACTTTACGAACTCCCCGATACTACGGAGCTTTATAAAAAATTAAAGGAAAACGGTATTGAGATAATCCGCCCGATGACTCCCAATAAAACAAAAGTTGTTGAATGGGTACGCCAGCATTTCGGTGATGGTTGGTCTGATGAAATCTCCGCCGCTTTCACAAAGCTGCCCGTTAGCTGCTTTATTGCATATGATGTAAACGAAAAGAAAATTTTGGGATTTGCAGGCTACGATTGTACTTACCGCGATTTCTTTGGTCCCACCGGTGTTGACGAAACCCAGCGCGGTAAGGGAATAGGCGGTGCGCTGTTCCTCCGCTGTATGGAAGCAATGCGTGACGAAGGCTATGCCTATGCAATTATAGGTTCCGCAGGCCCTGTAACTTTTTACAACAAAATGTCCGGCGCAACGGTAATTGAAAACAGTGTGCCCGGCATATACAAAGATCTTATTTAGCAAAGGAAAACACACACCATGAAAAAAAGAGCCGGTATTGTAGGCGCAACCGGTATGGTAGGTCAGCGCTTTATTACCTTACTTGAAAACCACCCTTATTTTGATGTTACCTGCCTTGCCGCTTCTGCAAGAAGCGCAGGCAAGAAATATGAAGAAGCCGTAGGCAACAGATGGCGCGTTCCCCTCCCCATGCCCGAATACGTTAAGGATATGGAGATTATCGATTCCGAGGATATTGAGACCATAAAGGAAAAGTGCGATTTCGTGTTCTGCGCTATCGATATGGACAAAGCGTACACCAAAAATCTGGAAGAAACCTACGCAAAGGCAGAGATTATCGTAGTTTCCAACAACTCTGCCAACCGCGGCACTCCCGACGTACCCATGTTCATTCCCGAAGTAAACCCCGGTCACACCGAGGTTATCGAGGCACAGAAAAAACGTCTGGGAACAAAGCGCGGATTTATCGCTGTTAAGCCCAACTGTTCTATTCAGACTTATGTTCCCGCGCTCACTCCCCTTGTTGACTGCGGTATCGAATATATCAACGTAAGCACTTATCAGGCAGTTTCCGGTGCAGGTAAAACTCTTGAAAGCTTTGAGGGTATACTGGATAACATCATCCCCTATATCGGCGGCGAGGAAGAAAAGAGCGAAAAAGAGCCTCTTAAAGTCTGGGGTAAAGTTGAAGACGGTGTTATCGTTAATGCATCTAACCCCGTTATCTCCGCACAGTGCGTGCGCGTCCCCGTTTCTGACGGCCATCTTGCAACCGTTTCCGTTAAGTTCAAAAATCCTCCCACGGAGGAACAGATATTTAAGGCATGGGCAGAGTTTAAGGGCGAGCCCCAGAAGCTTGGTCTTCCCTCTGCACCCAAGCAGTTTATTACTTATTTTGAGGAAGACAACCGTCCTCAGACCGGCGTTGACCGTAATACCGAGGGCGGTATGGGTATCTGCGTAGGCAGACTCCGCAAAGATCCTATATTCGATTACAAGTTTGTATGTCTTTCTCACAATACCCTACGCGGCGCAGCAGGCGGCGGACTTCTTACTGCCGAATTCCTTTATGCCAAGGGACTTCTTGATTAAAAATGAAAAAGCATATATTTGTTATTTTGCTTTTTTCCCTTTGTCTGCTGTTTACCTCCTGCGCACCTGAAGCGGGAGAAGACGTTTCACGGGATGATGCGGTTATGGAAACTATCGTTGCCGATATCGGCACAACCTGTGATAGAAAGCTGGTAGTCAAAAAACCCCATGATACCGCCTTGGATTGCGACGTTTATCTTGTGTATATTGAAGAAGACGGTGTAATAAACGAATATACCTATGAGTTTTACGGAACGCTGTTGGGACACAACGACGCTATGGACTATTACAACATAAGGTCGGTTAAAAAGATATATTCGTTGGTTTCTAATGATGAAACTGCATGTATGGTGTGCGTTATCAATAATTCCGTGCATTTTGAAAGCCTTTCTCTGCTTACAGAACAATACGAAGACGCTCACTACACAAAACAAGGCTATGAAATCATAAAATGATTAAAACCCTCGCACAGTTTGTGCGAGGGTTTTATTACTATTGCTTTCTCATTTGTCGCAAGAACAAAAGCACAGCTATGGTAAGCGCAGCTGCCCCATATCCCAATACCCACCATAAATGAGGGAATATATCAGCATAATTTCCGGAAAGCACGGCACGTTCCGCTTCCACGGCATGAACAAAGGGCAATGCGTATGCTATTTTCTTGAATATACCGCCCACGAGCTCAAGGTCAAACCAAGCGCCCGACATCCACGCTGTAAGATTTGTAAGCAATCCTCCGCATATTCCGCCTACTTGTTTATCCTTCAAAATACTGCCGAACAGTAAACCAAGTGCAATGAAAAGGATAGATATAGGTATGACAACAAGAACTGCAAATACGATATTGACTGTTATATCAAGTCCGAGCAGTATAGCAACTATATAGCAGACCGTACCTTGCGCCGCAGCGAAGGGAATGATAGGCAAAGTATACCCCAGAATAAAATCAATGGGTGTAAGAGGAGTTGTATATAATCTCTGAAGCAACGAACTGCCCCTATCCTTGGAAATCAGCGTTGCGGAAAAGAGAGTCATAAACGAAAGTCCGAACACAATAATTCCGGGAGTTAAATGCTCTATCTCAAACAAAGGAACAGGCACGTTTGCCTGAATTGCGCTTAGCAGTAAAATCAAGACGAGCGGAAAGCCCAAACCAAAGCAAATGTTCAACGGATCCCGAACAATCTCTTTTGCATTTCTCTTCGCAAAAGTGAACATTCTCATTGTGCCACCCCCTTGACAATACGTACAAACGCTTGCTCAAAGCTTTCCGTATTTGCAGATTCCTTTATCTTTTCTGCGGTATCACATATTATAAGCCTGCCGTCCTTCATAATCCCAATGCGGTCGGAAAGCGACTCGGCTTCTTCCATATAGTGTGTAGTTAGAATAATCGTAATCTTGCCTTTTAAGGAACGAATAAGCTGCCAAAGCTCGCTCCGCGCAATAACGTCAAGACCGAGAGTAGGTTCATCGAGAAAAAGAATTTTAGGCTCACTGATAAGTGCCATTGCTATACTTAAACGCCTCTGCCAGCCGCCTGATAGCTTACCTGCTTTCCTTTTTAATACACTTTCAAGTCCAAGCAGTTTGGTAAGTTCATTTATTTTCTCTTTTTGCTTATTCTTTGAAAACCCGTAAACACCGCACATAAGTTCAAGATTTTCGCCAACGGACAGTCCGGGCGCAACCGCAGTTTCCTGCGGTGAAACGGCTATAATTGATTTTACGGAGGCAGAATCGTTGCAAATACTTTTTCCGTTCAGAAAAGCATCTCCGCTTGTGGGTGCCGTAAGGCAAGAAAGCATTTTTATAGTTGTGGTTTTTCCGGCGCCGTTTACTCCCAAAAGAGAAAATAATTCTCCCTCTTTGACACAAAGCGACAGTTTATCGACGGCTGTAATATCGCGGTACCGCTTTGTAAGACCGTCTGTTTTTATTGCATACATTTTACTTTTCCTCCGTAAGGTGACGCGCGCGTATCCCATGATACACATCGGTAAGTATATCGCTGATAAGCTCCCGCTCAAGGGGTAAAAAGGATGTGGCAAGCATTGTTCCGATTCCGTGAACGCAAGTCCATATCTCCAAGTGCATTAATCTTGCCTTTTCTATAGTTACACCGCTTGCTTTCATAATCATTTGAGCGGACTCCTCGAAGTCCAACGTGGGAGACATATCCTCTCCGGTTCTGTCTCGCATAAAGAGCAGCTTAAACAGCTCCTTTTCTTCTTTAGCAAAGCGAATATATGCCATGCCAAAGGCTTTATATGTGGGATACTGTCCGCTTTCGACCTCGTTTTTAATAAACTCCCGATAGCGGTCGTACGCTGCATTTAACATAGCTTTTTGCAGTTCATCCATAGTATCAAAATTAGAAAACACAGGCTGTGTGGAGCAATTCAAAGCTGCAGCGACAGCTCTTGCATTTACTGCCCCTTCCCCGTTTTCTCTTACAAGCTCCACCGCAGCATTAATAATATCTTCTTTTGTAATTCTTACTTTCGGCGGCATGGCGCACCTCCATTAATATATCTTATGTTATATATCGTTTGATATTTTATCACACAAAAATAGATTTGTCAATAGCTTTATCATTCCCGTAAAACACAAAACAGCCTTCTCTCCCGTTGGGAGCTAAGGCTGTTTTAGAATAGCTGAAAGATTTTTGTTTATATAGCTTCGATACTGATATCTTGTGTATTCAAATTAATGGGAGGACGGGGTTTTATTTTAAGCAAGTCTAATTTATACTTGCGGCAACTGCCGTGGGCGGAAACCGCACCTTTGTGTATGCAGTAACAGCTTTCAAACTCGCCGTTGGAATGTATGCAGTTGATACAGCATTTATCGACAGATGCAGACATGTTTTTCACCTCGACATTATTATACGACCTATTTCCGGTTTTGTCAAGTAAGCAGGGCGAAAACCGTCATAAGGGAAGCAATTATTAATCTTGAAATAATAAAGGGCTTTATAGAAAACACGCCTTTTATTACGGACGCTGTCTGCATTATTGAAGAGACAGAGCCAAACCCCAAAAACAGACTACACAGTACCTCGCAGGTATCTGCGGAGTATTGGGAAGCGCAGTAAATACCGCCGGAAAACTCTAATATACCTCTTAGGATAACACCCCAAACGCTGTGCGTAGGTAGAAGCTCTTGCGTAACTCCTCCGAGAACAAAAAAAGCGCACACAAAACCGCATATACGTACAAGGAGAAAAGCCGAATCTGATATCGCATCCGTAAGATCTGTAGTCCGGATGTATTTTTTTGTGTTAATATCCGGCTTAAAATCATCCCCTTTTAATATAAACGGATACAATATTGCGGAGGTAACTGCAGTTGCCGCCACCTGAAAAAATAGCAGTTTTAATCCTTTGCCCACACTGCCCATTATCTGTGCGCCTGCAAAGGCAAGTATAAAAGAAACAGATGCGCTTCCGTTTATACAGCACAAATATTCGCCTTTTCTGCGGGAAATAATACCCTTTTGATACAGATACACGCAATTTCTTGCGCCTGACGGAAAACCGCACATAAACCCCAGCGCTACAGTAAAAACACTGCCCCACAGCTTGTGTGCGCAAAGCTTTGAAACTGCACCTATAGCCACAATACGCTGCGACAGCACCAAATATATATAAAGGGACGGGATAATACTGCTTATACAAAAAGAAACCGCGCTTTCCGAATAGGCTTTTGCGGCGTTGGGATTAGCAAGGAAATACACAAACAGCAGGATAAAAAGTCCGTTTACACCTATTCCGAAAAAGCGGCGGAATGTTGTATTCATAAAGATACACCTCACATAATAAATATATATGGGAGGCGGGCGAATTATGAAAAAAGCACCTGACAGCATATTCGGCGGATTTCTGGAAATACGGGGGAACACCTTTCTGTGTGCCGATGGGTACGGAAAAATGCTTGAATACGGTGAAGAAAAAATAGTTCTGCAAGGAAAAAAGCACACAATTTCCGTATACGGCAAAAGCTTGAAAATGCATTACCTTACGGGGGATAAAATCGGAATAGACGGGATAATACGAGGAGTAAAATATGAGCCGACCGTTACGTAGTATTTTCGGCGCGTACACTCTTTCCCTGCCTGCGTGTGAAGCGCCGAAAGTGTTTGAGCATTGCCGCAAAAAAGGCATTTTTTTCTTTTCGCCTTTGGCGGAAAAGGATATAATCACCGTGAAAACCTCGCTGTTCTCCTGCAGTGCATTTATATCCGCCGCCGAGGAAGTGGGTACGGAAGCAGTAATAGTAAAGCGGGAGGGGCTTCCGTTTGTAATATCCCGCTACAGAAAAAGATACGGTATATATGCAGGTATTTTTTTAGGCGCGGCGGTGCTTTTATATTCCTCTTTGTTTGTATGGGAAATAAAGGTTACCGGCAATGTTAATATAAGCGAAACAGAGATTAAAAAGGTGCTGTCCTCCCACGGCGTGCGGGAAGGAACTTTTATTCCGGAACTTGACGCCGACGTTACGGCGGAATACATACTGCTTGATTACAACCCTCTTTCCTCACTTTCAATAAATATTAAAGGAACTGTAGCCAACGTGGACGTTATAGAAAGAGTATCCATGCCGAAAGAGGAGTTCCCTGCCGACGGATACTGTAATCTGGTGGCGAAAAGCGACGGAATAATTACCAACGTAATTGCGGCGGAGGGACACCCGGAAATAAAAATAGGCGATGTGGTTACCGAAGGGCAGTTGCTTATTAACGGGATTGTAGAAAACCGCTACGGCGCCTATAAATTGGTTAATTCACGCGGTTACGTCTACGCAGACGTTACGGAAAAGCTTCTTTTTGAAATTCCACTTGCCAGAACGGGAAAATCATACACGGGAAAAACAAAAACAAAACACCAGCTTTTTGTTTTGGGGTACCCTATTTCTTTGTTTTTTGACGAGTATCCCGGCTACCAAAGCTATGATATTACCGCAGAGGAAAATAATATTATGTTGTTTGGCTTAAAGCTTCCTTTCAGAATATCAAAAGCCATATATAAAGAATACACCGAGGAAGAGTATACGTTAACCGAGGAAGAAGCTAAACGGGAAGCGCAAAAACGGTTAAATCTATGGATTGAAAAAGAGGCGGAGGGCGAAATAATAAGTATAGAAACAGAAGAATATTTTGACAAACAAAACAACGCGCACTTACTCAAAGCGCGCGTTGTGGTAAACCGAAATATTGCATTAAGAAGCGAGATACTTTTTACTCCGCCGAATACACCTTAGCAAGACGAAGCAAGGAAAGTACAAATATCTGCGCCGCTTTTATAACCTCCTCGCGGGAGAGGTATTCGTCTCTTTCATGTGCGCCGCCCTTGCCTTCGCCAAGTAAACCACGGTATTGGGAAATGGTTGCGCCGAAAGCAACAGTGTTTTTCATATATCTTGCATAAGTACCGCCGCCCATTGTGTAGGGAGTACATTCATCGGGAATTATATCGCGGCAGGAATCGGTAAGCGCTTGTATGCGAGGGTCATCGGAGGACATAATATATCCTTCGGAACAGCCGCCGCTGTATGCGGAAAAGCCGTATTTGCTTACGGTTTGCTTTATTGTATCAATAATCTCCTCATAAGGAACGGAGGGGATATAACGCACGTTAAAGTTCGCCTGCAGGTTGCCCTCTTTTTCTCCCAGCAGACCGCAGATGCAGGTTAGATAACCGAAATCCTTGTCTTCTTTATCTATGCCAAAGGATTCTCCTTTATACTCGGAGCAGGCGGAAGCGAGGAATTTAATATTATCATCACAGCAGATGCCGGTGTTAACAAGATAATCGCAAAGAAGCTTTACTGCGCTTACGCTGTTTTCGGGAAGAGATGCGTGTGCACCCTTGCCCGTGGCGGTGATACGCAGGTTCTCTCCCTCGCGTACGACTGCAATTCCCTCTGCGGGAGAAGGAGTGATGTCTGTTTTTACAACACAGTATGCGGAATCCGCAACAGAGTTGCTTGCAGTACCGCCCTTAATTTCAAGTATATTTTGGTTCTTTCTGCCAAGGTTAAGATTAAAGGAGAAAATGCCTTTTTCACCGATACAAACGGGGAAACCGCTATCGGGAGTAAAGGAGAAATCCGGTACTTTGCGGACAGAGGAAAAATGGCGCAGGTCTGTACTGCCAACCTCTTCATCACAGCCGAGTATCATACGAACGGAAAAAGGAAGCTTAATACCGCTTTCCATAATAAAGCGAAGTGCGTACATAGAAATAAGCATGGGACCTTTATCGTCCTCGGTGCCTCTGCCAATATACAAATTATCCTTTACAGTAAGCGCATAAGGTTCAACGCTCCAACCGCCGCCGCAAGGAACAACGTCCAGATGGGAAACGATACCTACTTCCTTTTCTCCCTCTCCATAAATAAGAGAGCCGCAGTAGTAATCGTGGTTTTCGGGAGTAAAGCCGTATTTTTCGCCTATAGCGAGAGTTGTATCAAGAACCTTTGCGCAGTTTTCGCCGAAGACGTATTTTCCTTCCCCTTTTTCGGAAACAGAGGGAATGGAGATTATATCCGCCAGATCCTTCTCGAACTGGGCTTTGATATCCTCTCTTTCCATAAATTCTTTTACTTTATTTGCTATATTCAACATAAAAAGCATTTCCTTTCAGCATTTTGCAAATTTCATCATAATACACTTGGGCGTAAGCTTGCCGAGCACGCGGTAAAGCTTGTATAAAAAGCGGTTGGTATATACTGCCTTGCCCTTTCTGAGAGCGACAAGGCTTTTTTCCGCCACTTCCTTGGGGTTGCAATACGGAAGTGTATCAAAGGTCTTGGACGCACCCTTGCTGATATGTGCGCGGGAGAGAAACTCCGTGCTCATAGGTCCCGGACAGACAGCAAGCACGTTTATTTTCTTACTTTTCAATTCCTCCCGCAAAGCACGGGAAAATGACATAACGTACGCCTTTGTAGATGAGTATACCGTCATTCTGGGATTGGGCACGAAGGACGCTATAGAACACACGTTGAGTATGCCGCTTCCTGCAGACATATAGGGAATTGTTGCGGCGGTTATTGCTGTAAGAGCACCGCAGTTAAGGTCAACCATATCACGCTGAACACCCCCATCTATCTCCCACACGTAGCCTAATTTTCCAAAGCCTGCGTTGTTGATAAGCAGCTTTACATCAGGCTTTTTGTCTGCGAGAAGTGTTTTGAATTCTTCAAAGGCGCCTTTATCGTTAAGGTCCATTGAGAGTATTTTTACCGTAAGGTCTGCAGGGAGAAGGTCTTTTATCTCCTCAAGCAGGTCTGCCCTTCTGGCAATAAGCCATAATTCCTTTATATGGGTATATTTTTTAGCAACCGCAAGCACGTACTCTTTGCCCAGACCTGCGGATGCACCTGTGATAATTGCCGTATTCACTATACAATACCTCCGTAAAACACATACATATTATATTTTAACACCCTTTTCAACTATATGCAATGACTTTTTGAAAAAAGGAGATGTCTTTTTTGCTTGGCGTTATACGGGACCTGCTGTGGTCTGTTCCCACTGTAGGTCTGCTTACGGGAACGGGAATATATTTTACCGTAAAAAGCAGATTTTACCCTATTCGCTGTATTGGAAAAGTTATAAACAGCGTTAAAACCGAAAACACAAACCAAGGCATATCTCCCATAAAAGGACTAATGACCGCATTAGGCGGTACGGTTGGCGTGGGAAGTATAACCGGCGTAGCGTACGCCATTACCGAAGGCGGCGCAGGCGCGCTGTTCTGGATGTGGGTAAGCTCATTTTTGTGTATGATGCTTAAATATGCGGAAAACTACATTACCGTACGGGAAAAAGGGAAAAACGGAGGAAGCGCTTCAAACATACTTGCAAAGGAAGGTAGGAAAAAAGCTGCTCTTTTCTTTGCGGTTATGGGTATCCTTTCCTCTTTCGGAAGCGGGAATTTAGCGCAAGCAAACGCCTTTTCCCTCTCTGCAAAGGAAATAGGAATTTCTCCCGTGGCGGCAGGAGTTATTTTTTCCCTTTTTCTTTTGCCTGCGGTGTTCGGCGGGCAAAAAACTATTGCAAAATTCAACACTTTTCTCGTTCCTGCGGCGGCAATCGTTTTTGTGGGAGCGGTAGCGGGAATAACGCTGTGCCACATTACCCGTATTCCGAAAGTTATGGGAGAAATATTTACTTCCGCCTTTGGAATAAAAGAGTTTGGCGCGGGAATAAGCGGAACGGTAATTTCCCAAGCCTTGCGCACCGGAGTATCAAAAGGAGTGTTCTCCCATGAGGCAGGTATGGGCTCATCCCCTATTGCACACGCGGCGGCGGACACTACCCCCGAAAAGGCGGCGAATTTTGGAATTATTGAAATATTTGCAGATACTTTTGCCGTAAGCACGCTGACAGCGCTGGCGCTCCTTTGCTCGGGAAGCGAAACGGCGGAAGAAATGTTTTTTGTTTCTTTCGGCTCATTGGGCGGTATCGTTTTGGCGGTATCCGTTGGTGTGTTAGCCTATGCCGCAGTAATAAGCTGGTGCTTTTACAGCGAAACGCTGCTTAAATACATATTCGGGAGCAAACGTATCCCCTTTTTTATATACCGTATCTGTGCGGCGGCAACTGCATTTATAGGCTGTATATGGAGCGCGGAGACGGCGTGGCAAACTGCCGATATATTCAACGCACTTATGCTGTTTCCCAATCTTTACGCAGTAATAATCAAAAGAAAGGAAATACTGTTTTGAACGTATCCGAAATGACAAAAGCGGAGATACAAACCGCGTTCCAAACCTCATTTAAGCAGGGTCTCTCCCAAAATGAAGCAGAGAAAAGACTTGAAAAAGACGGAAAAAACACTCTTGAAATCAGAAAAAAGGATTCGATTATTAAAAAATTCTTTTTATCCCTTTGCGACAGAATGACTATTATTTTGCTTCTTGCGGCGGCGGTGAGCTTTGTTACCTCACTTATCGGCGGAGAAAGTACTATCGATACCTTTATAATACTGGCAATAGTGGTGCTTAACAGCGTTATAGGCGTGATTCAGGAAAGCAAGGCGGAGAAGGCGCTGGATGCGCTTAAAAGAATGACATCTCCCCACGCAACAGTGCTGCGTGACGGGAAGCAAATGGATATTCCTACGGAAGAACTGGTAAAGGGCGATGTAATTATACTTAAAAAAGGATTTTTAGTAGGCGCGGACGGATATTTGTTTGAAGCATCTTCCCTCACCGCAGATGAATCCGCCCTTACGGGAGAGAGTATTCCCGTGGAGAAAACAGTTTTAACCAAAAGCGCAGGCGAAAGCAATCTTGTCCGCGCAGGCACGGTAATATGCGGCGGAAGCGGAAAAGCAATAGTCACCGCCACTGGAATGGACAGCTATATGGGACATATTGCAGGTCTCCTTGACAAGGGTAAAAGCGAGAAAACTCCCCTGCAAGTCCGTCTTGCGAAAACAGGCGGAATACTGGGAAATATAGCTCTTGCGATATGTGTACTGATATTTGTAATATCCCTTATACGGGGAATGGATATGGGCGAGATGTTCTTAACGTCCGTATCTCTGGCAGTGGCGGCAATACCTGAGGGACTGCCTGCCATAGTAACAATTATTCTTTCCATCGGCGTTAAGACCATGGCGGAAAAGAAGGCAGTGGTAAAAAAGCTTCCCGCAGTGGAAACCTTGGGCACGGCGGCGGTAATATGCTCTGATAAAACGGGAACTTTAACCCAAAATAAAATGACGGTTACCGATTTTTTCGGTGACGAAAATGCTTCACGCCTTTGTGCACTTCTTTGCAACAACTGCGATTCCCCCACCGAAAACGCACTTTTTCACTGGGCAAAAAAAGAAAAGCCCGACATTACCCATTATTTACGAATAAAAGAAATTCCCTTTGATTCGGACAAAAAGTATATGATAACCGTCCACAAGGAAAAGGGCGGATATATTATTGTTAAAAAAGGCGCCCCGGAAAAGATACTGAAAAAGGAAAGCGAATTGTATTCAAAGGCAACAGAATATGCCCTTGCAGGAAAAAGGGTTATAGCTTTTGGATACTGCAGTATGGAAAAGGCGCCTGCCGACCCCGAAAAATGCGTATTTATTCCCTGCGGAATATGCGGTATCGAAGACCCGCCCAGACCAGAGGTAAAGGAAGCGGTGAGAATGTGCAGGAAAGCGGGGATAAAGCCTGTAATGATAACGGGCGACCACGCGGATACTGCTGCGGCGGTAGCGCGTAATATAGGCATACTGCGGGACGGAGAAAAGGTATATACCCAATCCCATCTTGAAAATTTGGATACGCCCGAACTTGCAAAAGCGGTAAGAAATTGCTCGGTCTTTGCGCGGACAACGCCCGAATTCAAGGTACGGATAGTTGAAGCGTACCGCTACGGAAACCAAGTGGTAGCGATGACGGGCGACGGAGTAAACGATGCCCCTGCTCTTAAAAAAGCGGATATCGGCTGTGCAATGGGTATAAACGGCACCGACGTTGCCAAAGAAGCCGCAGATATCATCTTGACAGATGACAATTTTTCGACTATTATAGAAGCAGTACGATACGGGCGCGGTATTTACGACAATATCCGCAGGGCGGTGCGGTTTTTGCTGTCCTGCAATATCGGTGAGATACTTACCGTTCTTGCCGCCATACTTATGTCTTTGCCCTCTCCCTTGTCGGCAATACAGCTTTTGTGGGTAAACTTGGTTACAGATTCCTTGCCTGCGGTATCGCTGGGTATGGAGAAGACCCACGACAGCGTAATGGACAGAAAGCCCGCTCTTAAAAACGAAAGCCTTTTTGCAGGCGGACTGGGAATTAAGATATTCGCAGAGGGGATACTTATCGGCTGTATGTCGCTGTGCGCCTATCTTTTGGGACTTAAAAGCGGTGACAATGCCGTTGCAAGTACAATGTGTTTTGGAGTGTTATCCTTTTCACAGCTTTTCCACGCCTTTAATATGCGCACGGAAAAACCGTTTTTTGCCGCAAAGATACCGTCAAACACCGCTCTTGTTTTAAGCGTATTGCTTTGTATGGGTCTGCAAGCCGCCATAATGGTGTTTCCGCCTGCCATGTCACTGTTCGGTGCAGTACCTCTGAACCTGCGGCAATGGATAACCGTTGCACTCCTGTCCTTTGCGCCTATACCTGTATGTGAAACAGTTAAAATAATAAAACGTAAAAAATAAAAAATATAAGGGAAGTATGAAAAATGAAAACAGTTTATCTTACCGAGCGCGATAATTTCCTTTACCACGGCAGACACATTCTTTCTGCGGACGCTTTGCTTCTGGATTGGTCCAACAGCGGTTTTTCCTTTAAGTTTAAGGGAACCGGATTCCACCTTGTTTTTGATGAATACAAGGCAGACCAGCCCGCATACATAAGAATTGACGTTGACAGAGAGAAAAAGGTTTTCGGTTGGAGCGGAACTACCGCAAGATACTGTGTAAGTGACGGAAAAGAGCACGTTATTATCGACGACCTCAAAAACGATGAGCACGTTGTTCGCGTACTCCGCATAACCGAGGGCGAAGAAAAGCTTTACGTTAAGGGTGTTGAGCTTTACGGCGAGATACTTCCCCCTCCTCTTGAAAGCGTGCGCCGTATAGAGGTTCTGGGAGATTCCATTACCTGCGGTTACGGTATCCGCGGTGATCAGGACACTACTGTGTTCCGCACCTGTGATGAAGATTCTACCGCAGCGTGGGCGTTCCTTGTTGCAGAGGATCTGGACGCAGACCTCCACAGCCAGTGCGCTTCCGGCAAGGGTATTGTGCGCAACTGCGAAGGTAATCTTGACCTTACCTTTGACCAGATGTTTAATATGACCTCCCGTAACGGCGAGGTATGGGACCACACCAGATGGACTCCCCAAGTAGTTGTTATTAACGGCGGCACCAACGACGGTTGGGGCGGTGTAAGCGCAGAGGATTTTGAATCCGGTGCAACAGCCCTTATCAACGATATCCGCTCCAAATACACCCACGCCCATATTATATGGTGCTACGGTCTTATGGGCGACCCCTATATGGGACTGCTTAAAAAGCTGTTTAAGCGTATGGGAGAAAACGACGAAAAGCTCCACTTTATTCCCATTTCCGTTGCCAACCCCAAAAAGGATTACGCGGCTGCGGGCCACCCCGGCATGAAGATAAACGATAAGCTGGCAGACACAGTGGTTTCCAAGATAAAATCACTTAAAATATGGGAAAAATAAAAACACCCCCGCAAAGAATACACAAAAAGAGGCAAGGAGAATTCCCTTGCCTCTGATTTTTATTGGGAATGATTATTTAATATACGGTTTTATAAGCTCACCGAGAGATGTGACGGTTACGCCCTGTTTTATCTGTTCCGGCAAAGCTGTACCGCCTTTATATGCGGCATATACTAAATGGTCATCAATTACTGTTCTCCCTTTAATATCGCAGTAATTGTTTTCCTTTACCATGGTGTTCATTTCAATGGAATATTCGCCCAAAGACAGGTTATCAGCCACCACGGCAGTTACGTTTGTATCTGCCGTTAAAGTGCCGTCAAACATTACGGTGCCTATTCTCAATCTGTCTGCCACGCCATTATAGACAAGTTCTATTGAATAGTCATCACGGGAAAGGTATATTCTGCAAGAAATAACTGCCAATTCATATTCATCGGTGTTAAGCACCGCTATAGGCATTTCATTTAACGCGGAAATCAGCTCTTTGGCTTCTGTTTTAGTTACTTGCGCAGGCTTGCCTTCTAATTCAACGTACAAATTACCGTCCTCGATATTTGCCAAAGCCGCAAATTGCGCCAGTTCCTCAAAGGAAGAAAAACTAACGGTTTGATAATCCGCTTCTCCATGAACCGCATCTTCCATTGTATCAGAAACAGTATCAACGGAACTGATTTCGCTCTTACTTTCCGAGTCATCGGGAGTACATCCAAAGGTGAAAACGCAAAGTAAAAACAATAACATTAATACTATAAGCTTTTTCATACAAACTTCCTCCTTTTCAACAACAGAATACCAAACATACACCTATATGTCAACACTTGAATACAAAATGCTATTTATTTTAAGGTAAAAGATATTTAAGCCTTGACTTAACAGTGAAAATGTAATATAATAAATTATTATTCAGTATAACTGAAAAATTATAAACCGAAAAAGGGTGAAAAACGCTATGAAAAGAATTTATAATTTCTCCGCAGGACCTTCCATGCTTCCCGTGGAAGTACTTGAAAAAGCCGCAAGCCAGATGCTTGATTACGAGGGCAGTGGGTGCTCGGTAATGGAGATGAGTCACCGCTCACCGGTTTACGATAATATAATTAAAACCGCAGAGGCAGATCTCCGCAAGCTTATGGAAATCCCCGATAATTACCGCGTTCTGTTCCTGCAGGGCGGTGCTACCACACAGTTTTCCGCAGTACCTCTTAATCTTATGAACAAGAACAAGAAGGCTGATTATATCATATCCGGTCAGTTCTCTAAAAAGGCGGCTGACGAAGCCGCAAAATACGGCGAGGTAAACGTTATCGCTTCCTCCAAGGACAGAAATTTCGCATACGTTCCTTATGTGGATAAATTCTCTCCCGATGCTGACTACGTTCATATCTGTATGAACAATACTATTTACGGTACTACCTACAACTATATTCCCGAAACCGGTGATATCCCTCTGGTTGCGGACGTATCCTCCTGCATACTTTCCCGTCCTATCGACGTAAGCAAGTTCGGTCTGCTTTATGCAGGTGCGCAAAAGAATATGGGTCCCTCCGGTCTTACCGTTGTTATAGTAAGAGACGACCTTATAGGTAATGCACGTGAAGGCACTCCCGTTATGCTGGATTACAAGATTCAGGCAGACAACGATTCTATGTATAACACACCTCCCTGCTATTCCATTTACGTTGCAGGTCTGGTATTTAAGTGGCTGCTTGATATGGGCGGACTTAAAGAAATTGAAAGACGCAACCTTGCAAAAGCAAAGGTTCTGTACGATTATCTTGATTCTTCCGAGATGTTCAAGGCAACAGCAGACGTAGAATTCCGTTCTATTATGAACGCTTGCTTTGTTACCGGCGACGCAGACCTTGACAAGGAATTTGTTTCTGCCGCAAAGAAAGCGGGATTTGAAAATCTTAAGGGACACCGTTCCGTTGGCGGTATGCGTGCTTCCATCTACAACGCTATGCCTGCAGAGGGCGTTGATGCACTTGTAGAATTTATGGCAGAATTCGAGAGGAGCAAAAAATGAATATTAAGCTTATAAATAAAATAGACAAAGCCGGTCTTAACGTATTTGACGACAGATTTGCTTACGGCGAGGACATACAGAATCCCGATGCATATATGGTACGCAGTGCTTCCCTTCTGGAAGCGGAGTTTCCTGCCGGATTAAAGGCTATTGCCCGTGCTGGCGCAGGTGTTAACAACATTCCTCTTGACCGTTGTGCCGAGCAGGGTATCGTTGTATTCAACACTCCCGGTGCAAATGCAAACGGTGTTAAGGAATTGGCTATTACCGCACTTTTACTTTCTTCCAGAAAGATTACCGACGGTATTAAGTGGGCATCCACTCTTACCGGTGATGACGTTCCCAAGCAGGTTGAGAAGGGCAAGTCTGCCTTTACCGGCCCCGAAATTATGGGCAAAACTCTGGGCGTTATCGGTCTGGGTGCTATCGGCGGTCCCGTTGCAAACGCGGCTGAATCTCTGGGTATGAAGGTTGTAGGCTGTGACCCCTTTATGACAGTATCTGCCGCTTGGTCCCTTTCCCGCAAGGTAAAGAAGGCTGAAAACTATGACGAACTGTATCCCCAGTGCGATTACATTACCGTACACGTTCCCTCCGTTAAGGACACAAAGGGTATGATTAACGCAGAAGCTATATCCAAAATGAAGGACGGCGTGCGTATCATCAACCTGTCCAGAGGCGATATCGTTGTTACTGACGACGTTCTTGCGGCTATTGAAAGCGGCAAGGTATCCTGCTATGTTACCGATTTCCCCGATGAAAAGCTTATTGGCAAGCAGGGCGTTATCTGTATTCCCCATCTGGGCGCATCCACTCCCGAAAGCGAAGAAAACTGCGCTGTTATGGCGGCAAACCAGCTTGTTGATTACCTGCTTAACGGTAATATCAAGAACAGCGTTAACTATCCTGCAATTTCTATGCCCAGAGGCGCACAGCACAGAATAGTCGTTCTTCACGAAAATATCCCCAACATGATCGCACAGGCATCTTCTGTATTCTCTGCAGTTCATATCAACATCGAGCATATGATGTCCTCCTCCAAGGGCGCAAACGGTGTTGCTATGTTTGAGACTGACGACAACGTTGATGAATCTATATGCGAAAAGATATCTGCAATTGCAGGTATCCGTAAGGTAATACTTCTCTAAACAAAATATAATAAGGGGTTAAATGATAATATGAAGTTTATCGTCTTTGACGGAAACAGCATACTCAACCGCGCTTATTACGGAATTCGTCCGCTTACAACAAAAAGCGGTATTCCCACTAACGCGGTACTCGGATTTATAAATATTATAGAGAAAAATATGGCGGCGGTCCAACCGGATTACGCCGCCATATCTTTCGATCTGCCTGTAAAAACCTTCCGTCACAAGGCGGTGGACAGCTACAAAGCAAACAGAAAGGGTATGCCTGACGATCTGGCACAGCAGATGCCTTATGCATACCGTGCCGCTGCAGGTCTGGGATTAAAGATAACTACCTGCGAAGGATTTGAGGCAGACGATGTGTTGGGCACCCTTTCCCAAGCCGCAAAAAACAGCGCGGTTGAATGCGTTATCGTTACGGGAGACAGAGACAGTCTTCAGCTTGTAGGTGACGGAACGGTGGTCTACCTTGCCTCCACCAACGAAACGCAGATAATGGATACCGACGCGGTTACCCAAAAATACGGTATTCCACCCGAAAAGCTTATCGATCTGAAGGCGCTTATGGGCGACAGCTCGGATAATATCAAGGGCGTTCCCGGTATTGGTGAAAAGGGCGCAGTAAAGCTGCTGAAAGAGTTTGGCACCCTTGACGGTATTTACGAAAACACCGATAAAATATCCGGCTCTACCGGCAAAAAGATTATTGAGGGCAAGGACAGTGCATACGAAAGCCGTTTTCTTGCCACCATTCGTCTTGATGCGCCTATTGACACAAATCTTGAAAATTACGTTTACTCCGGCAAGGACGATAACAGTCTTATTGACCTGTTTACCGAGCTTGAGTTTACTTCGCTTATAGAACGTATGTCACTTACCCGCAAAGGGCAAGACCTGCCCGAGGCGGTATTCGCGGAGGGACGGGCTGAAGACTTGAACGAAGGCGTATACGTTGAACTGCGCGGTGACAAGCTTTACGCCACGGACGGTGAAAAGTATATTGTTTTTGACCCTGCCGAAATTAAAAAGCTGAAAAATGTTTCCGCTTGGTCGATAAAGGATACAATGCACGAGCTGGACGGTCTGGGCGTTGAGTATACCGATTTCGCTGATGATATCTCACTTATGTGCTACACCGCATCCCCTGCGGACAGCGGTATGACGGTCGCCAAGGCGGTAACTGCTTATCTGGGTGCAGACGCCGTGCCCGATACTCTTGCATGTTTGCCCCAATTAAAGGAAAAGGTATTTTCCGTTTTGGAGGAGCAAAAGCAGGTATCTCTTTACAAGGACACAGAACTACCTCTCGCAAAAGTGCTTTACAACATGGAAAAGCGGGGCTTTTGCGTAGATAAAGACGGAATAGAACAGTTTGGTAAATTTTTGGCACAGAATATAAAAGAGCTTGAAAATTCCATATATTTTTGCGCAGGCGAGGAATTTAATATTAATTCCCCTAAACAGCTTGGACACATTCTGTTTGAGGTATTGGGTCTTCCCGCACCCAAAAACAAAAAGAACAAAAACGGATATTCTACCGACGCAGAGGTGCTGGAAAAGCTAAAAGACCGCCACGAAATAGTTGATTACGTTTTGCATTACCGTACTCTTGCAAAGCTTAAAGGAACCTACACGGACGGTATGCTGTCTGTAATTAATCCTGCAGACGGACGAATTCACACGACCTTCAGGCAGACCCTTACCCAGACGGGCAGACTTTCTTCCGTTGAGCCCAATTTACAAAACATTCCCGTCCGCACAGAGCTTGGAAGGGAGATGCGCAGGTTCTTTACCGCACCTGAAGGAAAGGTGTTGGTTGATGCCGACTATTCACAGATAGAGCTTCGTGTCCTTGCTGCAGTATCTGGCGATGAAAAGCTGATACAGGCGTTTACCTCCGGCGAGGATATACACACGCTCACCGCGTCCGAGGTCTTTGGAATTCCCGTTGATATGGTTACTCCCGCAATGAGAAAGCACGCAAAAGCGGTAAACTTCGGAATAGTTTACGGTATTTCTGCATTTTCTCTGGCTGACGATATCGGTGTTACCCGCAAGGAAGCGGATGAATATATCAAGACTTATTTTGCAAGATACCCCAAAATAAAAGAATATCTTGATAACTGCAAGGAGCAGGCAAAGGACACGGGTTACGTTACCACTCTGTTCGGCAGAAGAAGATACGTACCCGAATTGCGATCTCCTAAAGCCACCGTGCGCGCCTTTGGAGAACGTGTGGCGATGAACACACCTATTCAGGGCACGGCGGCGGATATTATTAAAATTGCAATGGTTAAAACCGAAAAAGCCCTTGAAGACAGCGGTATTGATGCACGCCTTATTCTGCAGGTACACGATGAGCTTATTGTTGAAGCCGCAGAAAAAGACGCCCAAAAGGCGAAGGAAATACTGGTTTCCTGTATGGAAAGCGCCTGCGATCTGGCAGTACCCATGTCTGTTGACGCCCATATAGGCAAAAATTGGTTTGAAGCAAAGGGAGAATAACATGGCAGGAACACTTTACGTTGTCCCCACCCCTATCGGAAATATGAATGATATTACCGCACGGGCAAAAGAAGTACTTGAAAAAGTACATTTTGTTGCGGCGGAGGATACCCGTGTAAGCGGCAGGCTTTTACAGCTTTTGAATATTCATTCAAATCTGGTTAGCTACCACGAGCACAACAAAGAAAAAAGCGGAAAGGCTATTGTTAACCGTATTCTTGACGGTGAGGACTGCGCTTTGGTTACAGACGCGGGCACTCCCGCAGTGTCCGACCCGGGCGAAGATCTGGTGCGGAAATGCCGCAAGGCAGGCATAAACGTAATTGCTCTGCCCGGTCCCTGCGCCGCAATAACCGCACTTTCTGCAAGCGGAATGCCGTCCCGCCGTTTTTCCTTTGAGGGATTTTTGCCCCAATCCAACAAGGAAAGAGAAGAATATCTGCGCTCGGTCTGCAAGGATACGAGAACTATGATATTCCACGTTTCCCCTCACGATACCGAAAAGGACCTTACCGACCTTATTAACTTTTTCGGTGACAGAGAGGCAGTGCTGGCAAAGGAAATTACAAAACTTAACGAAAAATATTTCTCCCTTACCCTTTCGGAGATAAAGGAAGGCTTTGCAAGCGGCGAGATCAATCCCAAGGGTGAATTTGTGCTTATCGTTCACGGATACGAAGCCGATGAAAGCGATATGTTCTGGTCTGATATGACGGTAGAGCAGCACTTTGAGCATTATGTCAACCTCGGTCTTTCCAAGATGGATGCCACAAAGGCTGTGGCAAAGGACAGAGGCGTGCCCAAAAACGAAATATATAAAGAATTGAATTAAAAAAAGCACCCTGAAAAAACAAGTCGTTTGAAAGGAATTAATATATGTCAAAGAAAAGCAAGTATGCCGCACAGCAAAGAAAGGCCGAGCAGCAAAAGAAAACCATACTCTACTGCATTATTGCCGCGCTATGTGTCGCGTTGCTTATAGGAATTATTGTGGGCGTTACTTCCTGCGATGAGGGAAAGCCCGATAGAAGCAATATCGTTGTGACCTACGTGGAAGCAGACCCCAACCTTACCTACTATGCGGATATTGAGATTAAAAATTACGGCACCATTACCGTTTTGCTTGACCAAAGCGCCGCACCCAAGACTGTAAGCAATTTTATCTCCCTTGCACAAAGCGGATTTTATGATGGACTTACCTTCCACCGCATTATGGAAGGATTTATGATGCAGGGCGGCGACCCCAACGGTGACGGTACCGGAAACGCAGGCAAAACCGTTGAAGGCGAATTTGCCGAAAACGGTTTTGATAACCCCATTTCCCACGTAAGAGGCGTTATCTCTATGGCACGTGCGCAGGCTTACAACAGCGCAAGCTGTCAGTTCTTTATCGTGCACGAGGACAGCACTGAAAGCCTTGACGGAAAGTACGCCGCTTTCGGTCACGTTATAAGCGGTATGGAAATAGTTGATAAGGTCTGCGAGGACGCAAAACCCGGCTACAACGGCGCTATTCTTCCCGACGAACAGCCTGTGATAAAGAGCATTACCATACGCACCGAAGAAAAGAAATAAACCCATTACAAAAGCCCGTGGTCTCCCACGGGCTTTGTGTTTTTGCCGGATGTTCAGTTTAACGGATGAACGGTAAAGTATTCTTCCTGCATTTCGGGAGTACCGAAAAGATAATCGGGGTTATAGGGCGTAGGGTTCCCAATTTTTCCTCCCTTGTATTCGTATATCGCCCGATATTCTTCCTCGTCTATATCGAAGTACTCTATAAACGCAAGAATGTTTTGTTCCTTGTCTTCTACCGCATCTATCCATTTATAGAACTCTTCTTCGGTAACATACTGTAT
>JAZSIT010000186.1:0-26780 GCA_045533895.1 Eubacteriales bacterium | reverse complement strand
GTAAGCAAACTTTTTGTTATTCCATATTAAAGGAGTTGATATTTAATGAAAAAAATATATTTAATAACTGCACTGCTTCTTGCGTTTGTTTTTGTGTTTACTGCTTGTGAAGTTACCGATAACGAAAGCAACGCAAGCGTTTCGCAAAACGAAAGCGGTGATGGACAGACATCCGCTCCGCAGGAATCCGTACCACAGGGCTCCGAGCCCGAAGTTTCTGATTACGAACAGTCTGATGAAAGCCAAACTCCGGAGGTTTCTACGGAAGAATACGTTTGGTATGGAATTGATGAAATTAACGACTGGTTTGAAACTTATATATTAGGCGCCGCTGATTCCGAAGAGGATTTTCAATATGACGGCAAACACCGTGCGTATTATTTCAATATAGACGGTTTGCTACTGACAGAGTATGTAAATGAAAAAGCAGGTTCGAGTATTTATGATGAATATTTAATGCTGTTTAATGAAACTACTGATATTAATGTACCTGCATTATGCGAATATTATGGTATAACCAAAGAAGAATACGTTGCGAATTGCAACAAATTCATTGAGGAATTCGGTAAGTCAAAGGAAGGTGAAATCCCTATTTATTTGATGCTTCGTTTGCCCTCGTTCCGTTATGATACCATCTTTTCTGAGGAATACTGGAATCATTCGGATTATTTACTAAACGATTATGTCACTCCTGAAATTGATGATCATTACACATCTTTAGACGATAGAAACGGGTATACCAAAAGGTATTACATTATCGACCGCCGTCTCATTGAGTATGTTGGCGTTGACGAATTTGAAGAGTGGCTGGATTCCGCAAGTGATACCGAACAAAATATAATCGAATTTGTCGAACATTTCGGTATTACCCGTGAAATATATGAGGACATATATCGAAAGGATTGCTGGCAGGAGGCGACAGAGCATACAGTCGCTCGTTGGCTTTTTCTCCCATACAACCCCGATTACCTTTTCGGTACTCCCGAAATGCAAGAAGAATATTTCACCGTGCATCCTTTGGAAAAATAAAAGTGAATATTAAAGCGGCGGGCTTGGAAGAATAACCGTGCTTGCCGCAACGTGTAAAACAACAAAGCAGGACTGCTCCGATTTGGCAAGCAGCCCTGCTTTATTGTTCTGTGTCGATTTTGGCGGTATAACAAAGAAAATATGTGTTTTTTATGTTTTTATACACTGTTTTTTGTATTGAAATATTGCTTTGTATATGATATAATAATGAACGAAATATTAACGGTATCTTTTGGGGGAGGAAACGGACGTGTCTCAGGCAGAGTATTTTTTTCATCAGGGTACTAATATAAGAGCATATGAATATATGGGCGCGCACCGTCTGGAGGACGGAAGCGTCCGCTTCCGCGTTTGGGCTCCCAACGCTCACAGAATTTTCCTTTGCGGCGATTTTAATAATTGGTGTGAGGACACTCCTCTGGAGAGGGAGAATATAAGCGGTATATGGTCGGTAACCCTTAAGGATTTTGAGGAAAACGGCAGATACAAATATGCCGTTTACGGTAATAACGGCAGACGAATGAAGGCAGACCCATACGCCTTTTATTCCGAGACGGGTATGCAGACAGCCTCTATGTTCCATCCGTTAAAGGATTTTGATTGGACGGACGAAGAGTTTGTTAAAAGCAGGCAGATATTCGCCTCCTGCCGTGAGAATGACGATATGCCTTCTGCCCCCGTGAATATTTACGAGGTGCATCTGGGCTCTTGGAAGAAGAAAGAAGACGGCAGCTTTTATAACTACCGCGAGCTGGGCGATATGCTGGCGGAATACGTCAAAGAGATGGGATACACCCACGTTGAGCTTATGCCGGTGGCAGAGCATCCCTTTGAAGGGTCGTGGGGATATCAGGTCTGCGGATATTATTCGCCTACATCCCGTTTCGGCGCACCTGAGGATTTTATGTATCTGGTAAACAAGCTCCACTTGGCAGGTGTGGGCGTTATACTTGACTGGGTACCTGCTCATTTTCCCAAGGATGAGCACGGATTGTATGAGTTTGACGGAAGCCCCCTTTACGAATATTCCGATCCTACCCGTATGGAAAACCGCGGCTGGGGCACAAGATGCTTTGATGTTGGCAGAAACGAGGTGCGTTCATTCCTCATTTCCAACGCCTGCTTCTGGCTGGAAAAATATCATATAGACGGTATCCGTATTGATGCGGTCGCGTCTATGCTTTATCTGGATTATGACCGTGACGCAGGCGAGTGGCATCCCAACGCTTACGGCGGCAACCAGAACTTGGAGGCGATATCCTTCTTCCAGCACCTTAACAAGGTGGTGTATGATAATTATCCCGACAGAATGATGATCGCAGAGGAATCCACCGCATTCCCCAACGTTACAAAACGTCACGGACTTGGTTTTACCTTCAAGTGGAATATGGGCTGGATGAATGATACCCTTTCCTATCTGCCCGTTGATCCGTATTTCAGAAGCGGCAGCCACGGTAAGATGACCTTCCCCATGATGTACGCCTTTTCCGAAAACTACGTGCTTCCTCTCTCTCATGATGAGGTGGTCCATTGTAAGCGGTCTATCATCGGAAAATGCTCGGGTGATTATTGGCAGCAGTTTGCCACCGCCCGTGCGTATTACGGATATATGATGGCGCACCCCGGCAAAAAGCTTAACTTTATGGGTAACGAGATAGCTCAGTTTGCCGAGTGGGATTATAAGGGTCAGATAGACTGGTTCCTCCTTGACTTTGAAAAGCACAGACAGTTCAAAAATTATATAAGCAAGCTTAACAATCTTTATATAGATACCCCCGCGCTTTGGGATCTGGACAGAGACTGGGGCGGATTCTCCTGGCTGTATGCCGATGCCAGAGACCAGAATATGTATATCTTTTCCCGTACCTCAAAGTTCGGTGAAAAGGTGTATGCAATAATAAACTTTTCTGCCTGCCCCCACGAAAACGTTACATTTTCCGTGGACAAAGGCGGATATTACGATCTGCTGCTTAATTCCGATTCGGAGGAATTCGGAGGAAGCGGATATTTGAAAAGAAAAACCCTTCGCGGCCTGAAAGACGGACACGGCGGGTATAAAATAACAGTATCAGTACCGCCGCTGGGCGCACTTTATATTAAAAAAAGGAGTGGGCAAAAGAAATGATCAAAAAGAAAAAATGTGTGGCAATGCTGCTTGCGGGAGGTCAGGGAAGCCGTCTGTATCTGCTTACCGAGCATCTCGCAAAACCCGCCGTACCCTTCGGAGGCAAATACCGCATTATCGATTTCCCCATATCCAACTGTATCAATTCGGGAATTGATACAGTCGGCGTACTTACCCAATATCAACCCCTTGCACTTAATGAATATATCGGCAACGGTCAGCCTTGGGATCTGGACCGCGTTTACGGAGGCGTTATGATGCTTCCTCCCTATCAAGGACTTAAACGTGCAGACTGGTATAAGGGCACCGCAAACGCCATTTACCAGAATATGCAGTTTATCGAGAGATACGATCCCGAGTATGTGGTTATCCTGTCCGGCGACCATATCTACCGTATGGATTATTCCAAAATGATAGCCGAGCACGAGCGCAATAAGGCGGACTGCACTATCGCCGTAATCGACGTTCCTCTTGCAGAAGCATCCCGCTTCGGTATAATGAGCGCAGGCGAGGATATGGCGATATACGATTTCGAGGAAAAGCCGAAAAACCCCAAGAGCACTATGGCGTCCATGGGCGTTTACGTGTTTAGCAAGGATAAGCTGTTTAAGTATCTTATTGCCGACGAGCAGGATGAAAACAGCGATAAGGACTTTGGTAAAAACGTAATTCCCGCAATGCTTAAAGCAGGGGAGAGAATGTTTGCATACCGCTTTGACGGTTATTGGAAAGATGTAGGAACCGTTTCCTCTCTGTGGGAAGCCAATATGGACCTGCTGGGAAGCAATCCTGTCCTTGACCTTAACGACGGTTCTTGGAGAATATACTCCAGAAGTAACGCATATCCCCCTCATTACGTAGGCAACAGTGCGGTTATCAAAAATTCACAGATAACCGAAGGATGCGAGATATACGGCACGGTCATTAATTCCGTCATCGGCGGCGGCGTTACCGTTGCAAGAGGTGCAACCGTTAAGGACAGCGTTATTTTCGATAACGTAACCGTAGAAGATGGCGGCGCAATATACTATTCAATAGTTGATTCCGGCACTACCGTAGGCAAAAACGCAGTTGTCGGTAAGGATAAGGACGAAGGCGGTCAGCTTACTCTTGTAGGAAGCGGACTTAATATATCTGCCGGAAGTGTTGTTCCCGACGGAGGCAATGTTTCCCAAAAGACCTTGGATGAAATACGCGGAGAGGAGTGTGCGAAATGAGTGTTCTCGGTATAATTTTTTCTAATATTCACGATGAAAACGTGGCGGATCTTACCCGTCAGCGCACAATGGCATCCGTTCCCTTCGGCTGTAGGTACAGACTTATAGACTTTGCACTTTCCAATATGGTCAACAGCGGTATCAACCGTGTTGGCGTTATAACCCATTATAATTATCAGTCTCTTATGGACCATATCGGTTCAGGTAAGGACTGGGACCTTGCCCGCAGAAGCGGCGGTATACAGATACTCCCTCCTTACATAACCGCTTTCGCGTCCTCCCGCCCCGAGCTTTATACCACCCGTCTTGAGGCTCTTATGGGAATAACCTCTTTTATCCAGAACGCGAAAGAAGATTATGTAATACTTTCGGATTGCGACGTTATCTGCAATATGGATTTTTCCGCCATACTCAAGCGTCATATCGAAACAGGCGCGGATTGCACCATCGCCACCAAGCAGGCGTATCTGGTATCCAAGAGCGGAACCAGCAACAACGTTGAATTGTCATTTGACGAAAACTATAACGTAACCGATATTGCGGAGCATAATTCCGTGGCTCCTTCTTTCTGCAACGTAAACCTTAATATTTACGTTATGAACCGCAAGTATCTGGAAGAAATAACCCTTGACGCTTCGGCTCACGGATATATAAGCTTTACCAAGGACGTTCTTGCACGCCGTATCGGCAGAGATAAGATAAAGGCGTATAATTGCGACGGATACTTTGCCACTGTAGATTCCATGGCTGATTATTTTGCTTGCAGTATGGATCTGCTTAACTCCGGCACCCGCAGAGAGCTGTTCGGTATTAAGGACAGACCTATATTTACCAAGGTCCGCAACAGCGCGCCCACCCATTACAGCGAAACTGCGGTTACCAAGAACTCTCTCATCGCAGACGGATGTGTTATTGAAGGCACGGTTGAAAACTGTATTCTGTTCAGAGGCGTTAAGGTAGGCAGAGGCACTACCGTAAGAAACTCCATTCTTATGCAGGATACGGTTGTCGGCGATAACGTATATCTTAACTGCGTAATAACAGATAAATGCGCTGTTGTAAGAGACGGCAGAGTTCTTTCGGGCCACGAAAGCAAGCCCTATTTTATAGAAAAGAATCTAACTGTATAAAATATTTCCCTTCAGGGGGCGGAGCCATAAAATACTCCGTCCCCGAAAAGGTTTCTTTAAGCATTTTTTAATTAAAGAACAAAGGAGTAAAAATTATGAAAAAAATACTTTTTGCTGCCAGTGAGGCATTGCCCTTTGCCGCTTCGGGCGGACTTGGTGACGTTATCGGCTCTCTTCCCTCCGCAATCAAACAGGCGGAAAAGGATGCGGATATCCGTGTAATAATGCCCCTTTACGATAAGGTTTCCGCTTCTCACCGTGAAAAAATGACCAAGGTGCTTGAAACCACTATAGAGCTTGGCTGGAGAAATCAGTATTGCGGTCTTTACTCACTTGTTGAAAACGGCGTTACCTATTATTTTATAGACAACGAATTTTATTACCGCCGCGGCACTCTGTACGGATGCGGAGATGACGGAGAGAGATTTGCTTTCTTCTGCAAAGCGGTGGTTGACCTGCTTCCTTTAATAGATTTTATTCCCGATATCCTTCACGCTCACGATTGGCAGGCGGCGCTTTCCGTAGTATATCTCAAGTGCCTGTATGGCGACAGAACTGAGTATAGAGATATAAAAACCGTGTTCACCATTCATAATATCCAGTATCAGGGCATTTACAATCTTTACGATATGGGTGACCTTTTGGGTCTTAACGAAAGATATGCTCCCGTTCTGGAATTCAGCGGATGTATGAACTTTATGAAGGGCGCTATTGTATGTGCCGATATCGTTTCCACGGTTTCTCCTACTTATGCAAAAGAGATACTCTCTCCCGAATATTCCCACGGCCTGCATCACGTGCTTGAAATGTGTAAGGGCAAGCTTACGGGAATCTTAAACGGTATAGACAGAGAGTATTATAACCCTGCAAAAGACAAAGAGCTTACAGCCAACTTCTCTTATATGCGTCCCGCAGGAAAGAAGGACTGTAAAAAGTCGCTTCAGGAATATCTGTCTCTTCCCGTAAGAGATAACGTTCCCATGATAGTTATGATAACCCGTCTTGTATCTCATAAGGGTCTGGATATTGTAAAGGATTCTCTTTACAGCTTACTGGAGGAGGACGTACAGTTTGTTCTTCTTGGAACCGGAGATTATGAATACGAGTGGTTCTTTGACGATGCTGCACGTCGCTTCCCCGGAAAAATGCGTACTTTGCTTAAGTATGATAAAGAGCTTTCCAAGCGCATTTATGCCGCAGGCGATATTTTCCTTATGCCTTCTCTCAGCGAGCCCTGCGGTCTTGCGCAGATGATCGCATCCCGTTACGGCACTGTTCCAGTCATCCGCGAAACCGGCGGACTTTACGACAGTATCCGTGATTACGGCTGGGAAGGCGGAGGAAACGGCTTTACCTTTGCCCCTTATTCGGGTATGGAACTTTACAACGCCGTAAAACGCGCAGTAAATCTGTATCAAAATACCGAAGAATGGGAAAAACTTGTTTTGAAAGTAATGCGCTATGATTTCTCTTGGAAGAAGAGCGCTAAACTATATATCCAAATGTACGAAAGGCTTATTTAACCCCAATGAACAAACAGCAACTTAAAATCCAGATCAACAGCACACTCTCCAGATACTATTCCGTAACCGCAAAGGAAGCCAACGCAGAGCAGATGTATTCCGCTTTGGCTATGTGCGTAAGAGACGTGCTGGCAAGAAAAAACAGCGAATTTACCGCTAAAATCAAAGAGAACAGCGCAAAGCGCGTATACTATATCTGTATGGAATTCCTTATGGGCAGACAGCTCAAAATGAATCTCTGTAACCTGGGTCTTGAGGACGGCTACCGTCAGGTGCTTTCCGAAATGGGCTTTAACCTGGTCGAGATCTACGAGCTTGAGACCGACCCTGCTTTGGGCAACGGCGGTCTGGGCAGACTTGCGGCGTGCTTTATGGATGCTCTGGCAACCCAGCAATACCCCGCAAAGGGCTTTTCCATACTTTTTGAGTACGGTCTCTTCCGCCAGAAGATGGCAGAGGGCGAACAGCTTGAATTGCCCGATATCTGGCTTCCCTCCGGTCAGGTTTGGCTGGTCCCCAGACTTGACAAGACCGTAACCGTAAAATTGGGCGGTAAAGTAAAGGAAAAATGGGATAACGGCAGATGCGAGCCTATTTATGAGGACTACGACCAAATAGACGCAGTGCCTTACGATATGTACGTTTCCGGCGGCGATAGCGACGGTTGTAATACTCTCCGTTTGTGGAAAGCGCAGGATAAGCGTAATTTCAATATGGAAGCCTTCTCTCAGGGTCAGTATATCAAGGCGGTTGAGGAAAACACTATGGCAGAGACCATCTCCAAGGTGCTTTATCCCGCAGATAACCATCATGAGGGTAAGCTGCTTCGCCTTTCCCAGCAGTATTTCCTTGTTTCCGCTTCACTGCAGAATATTGTTTCCAATCATGTTGCGGAGTATAAAACCCTTGATAATTTTGCAGAAAAAACTTCTATTCATATTAACGATACCCATCCCGCGCTCTGCGTTCCCGAGCTTATGCGTCTGCTTATGGACGACCATCATTATTCTTGGGAAAAGGCTTGGGAAATAACCGTTAATACTATTTCCTATACCAACCATACCGTTCTTCCCGAAGCGCTGGAATGCTGGAACGAAGAACTGTTCAAATACAAGCTCCCCAGAATTCATAATATAATTACCGAAATTAACCGCCGTTTCTGCCAAGAGGCGTGGGATAATTTCCCCGGCAATTGGGATAAGATAAGCCGTATGGCAATTCTCGGCAACGGTCAGGTGAGAATGGCAAATCTTTCTGTAGTAGGCTCTCACCACACCAACGGCGTTTCCAAGCTCCATTCGGATATTCTTACCAAAACTGTTTTCCGCGATTATGCGGATATGTATCCCGATAGATTTACCAACGTAACCAACGGTATTGCCCACAGAAAGTGGCTTTGCTATTCCAACCCCCGTCTTGCTTCTCTTCTGGATGAGTGCATAGGCGACGGTTACCGTAAGGATGCGTTTGAACTTGAAAAATTGCTTAAGTTCGAGAATGATGATTCTGTCCTTAAGCGCCTTGAGGAGATCAAGCACGCAAACAAGGTGGACTTCTCCAATTATATAAGCAATCGCTACGGCACAGCTATCGACCCCGATTCTATTTTTGACGTACAGGCAAAGCGTCTTCACGAGTATAAGCGTCAGCTTCTTAACGCGCTTAATATTATTGCGTTGTATACCGCACTTTTGGAGAATCCTTCCCTTGACGTTCAGCCTCAGACCTTTATCTTCGGCGCAAAGGCAGCCCCCGGTTATTATCTTGCAAAGGATATTCTCCGTCTCATCTGCTATATCGCCGCAGATATTGAAAAGAATCCCGTTATTCGTGAGAAGATCCGCGTGGTATTTCTTGAGAATTACAACGTTACTCTGGCAGAGCATCTTATGCCTGCCGCAGACGTAAGTGAGCAGATTTCTCTTGCAGGTAAGGAAGCCAGTGGTACCGGTAATATGAAGTTTATGATAAACGGTGCAGTTACCATCGGTACTCTTGACGGCGCAAACGTTGAGATTGCCGAGCAGGTTGGTGACGATAATATCTTTATCTTCGGTCTCCGCGCTCACGAGGTTGATGAGCTTTGGAAGAAGGGTTACGCATCTTCAGGCTACTATATGCGTTCTCCCGAATTAAAGCGTGCTATTGACCGTCTTGCCGTGGGCTTTAACGGCAGAAGCTTCACCGATATTGCAAACTATCTGCTGTTCTCTCACGGTGTGTCCGACCCCTATATGTGCCTTGCTGATTTTGAGGATTATTATTCTACCCATCAGTCTCTCGTTGCCGCTTACGGTGATAGAGACAGATGGAACCGTATGGCACTTAACAATATTGCGAAAGCAGGCATCTTTGCCGCAGACCGCAGTATCCGCGATTACGCAGAAAATATTTGGAATACAGTTCCTCTTAAGGATTGATAATTATTAACTCTGTAATTTTTGCTTCCGGCGCGCCTACTCAAAGCCGAGTTTTTCCTCTCGGCACTTCCGTAGCCGCCGGAAACGGCTATGTAATAAAAGATAAATACGGTAATGTTCCGCCGGAAACTCCTTCGGCGGGACTTTACACGGTGTACACGTGGGACGGTAATTTTGTAGATACCTTTTCGGTTACCGACGAAATTTATCCTGCTCCCTCTTTTTTGGATGACGGAATAATATATCAGGTGTTTGTTGACCGCTTTGCCCGCGGCGGCACCGTGCCCAAGCGCGAGGACGCAGTCTATTACGATTGGGAGGATACTCCCGAATACAAGCGAAACGAAAAAGGGGAGCTTAAAAACAATTCTCTCTTTGGCGGAACGCTTTGGGGCGTTGCGGAAAAGCTTGATTATATCGCATCGTTGGGCGCGGGAAGCATATATCTTTCGCCTATATGCGTTTCCTATTCCAATCATAAATACGATACCGACGATTATCTTGCGGTAGATAAGGGCTTTGGCGGAGACGAAGCGCTTCAGAATCTTATTGACGAGGCGGCAAAACGCGGAATCAAGGTAATTCTGGACGGCGTGTTCAACCACGTGGGCGAGCACAGTGTTTATTTTACCTCCGCCGTTTCGGATGAGAATTCGCCTTACCGCCAGTGGTTTTCCTTTTCGTCATACCCCACTGAGTACGATTGCTGGTGGGGCTGTAAAAACCTGCCCAAAACAGTAAAATGCGATTCTTTTCGTAATTTCATTTGCGGGGAAGTTATACCCAAATATATGGAAATGGGTATCGGCGGTTTCCGTCTCGATGTGGTGGACGAATACAGCAATCAGTTCACCCATGAGATATGCGCCGCCGTTAAGAAAGCTGACCCTCACGGCTGTATTATCGGTGAGGTGTGGGAGGACGCTTCCACTAAGGTTGCGTACGGAGAAAGCAAGGATTACTTCCTTGGCCATTCTTTGGATTCGGTTACCAATTATCCTTTCCGTGACGGTATTATACGCTTTTTCCGTTACGGTGATATAGGTCCGCTTTCGGGCGCATTGTCATATCAGCTTACTCATTATCCGAAAGCAAAAATGCTCCGTCTTATGAATACTCTCGGCACCCACGATACCGCGCGTATAATTACCGCTCTCGCAGGGGATGAACGGGATATGTCTCCCGACGAGGCGGCTGTATACCGTATGTCTGAGGAACAGTATGCGTTGGGCGTACAGCGTCTTTGCGCCGCATACGCTTTACTTGTTGCACTTCCCGGCACTCCTTGTCTGTATTACGGCGATGAGGCAGGTATGCAGGGCAAGTCCGACCCCTTTAACCGCTATGCATATCCTTGGGGCAAAGAGGACGGCGCTCTTGTTTCTTTCTTTAAGAAAGCAGGCATGCTCCGCAAGAAAAAACCTCTTTTTGCCAGAGGAGATACAAAAATACTGCGCGCAGATAGCGGCGTGTTTGTGTTTGAGCGCACTTTTATGGGCGAAAAGATTACCGTAGTTTCATTTTTCGGCTTTGGCGAGCATAATATGGAAGGCGAGTATTTTGACCTTCTTACCGGTGAAAAGGTGAACGGCAAAATAACCTCACTTTATCCGAGAACATTTATTTTACAGGAGGAGTGACATGGTATCACTTAATCCGACGTTTGAAGAAATATGCAAAGTATATAAATTAAAAGGAAACTTTTTAGGCTACAACGTAATAAAAAGCGGAAATATAAACGATACCTATACTGTCCATACTGACTATGAGCAAGGTGGCAGAACTTATCTGGTACAGCGTATAAACCATCACGTTTTTCTTGAACCGGAGAAGATAATCTCCAACGTCTGCCGCATTACCGAGCATATACGTTCCCGTCTTGTTGCAAAGGGGGAGAGAGATATCAAACGCCGTGTGCTGAAGATGTACCATACTCCCGCAGGGGATTATATCTACCGCTCGGACGATGGGAATTATTGGCGCGTTATCAGCTTTATTACCAACTCTTGCACCTTTAACAGCCGTCCCACCGCAAAGATAATGCACAACACGGGAATCGCTTTCGGTGAATTCCAGAAATATCTTGCAGATTTTGATGCGGCTACCTTGTATGAAACCATACCTCATTTTCACGATACCGTGAAAAGATATGCGGATTTTGAAAAAGCGGTTTCGGAAAACAAAGCGGGCAGGGCAGAGCACGTAAAAGAGGAGATAGATTATCTCCGCTCCATGGCTTGCCACGCGGGCTTTTTCCGCGACCTTGCGGCAGAGGGAAAAATACAGCTTCGCGTTACTCATAATGATACTAAATGTAATAACGTAATGTTTGATGCCGGCACGGGAAACCCTCTTGCGGTTATCGACCTTGATACAGTAATGCCGGGGTATGCGGCTTATGATTTCGGTGACGCGGTGCGGTTTGCCGCAAATACCGCCGCTGAGGACGAAAGGAATCTTGACCTTGTGTCCTTTGATACGGATATGTTCACTGAGTTTGCTTCCGGTTTTGTTCCCCAGCTTTACGGTAATCTGGCTGACAGCGAGATAGACACCCTTCCCATGGGCGCTTTGGTGGTAACTCTTGAGCTTGCTACCCGTTTCCTCGGAGACTATCTTAACGGCGATACCTACTTCAAAACTGCCTATGGCGAGCATAATCTCGTCCGCGCCCGTTGCCAGATACACCTTGCCAAGGATATGGAAAATAAAATGGGCGAGATGGAACGAATTATGAAACAGTTTTGATTTTTATACAAATCTTTAATAAATTTTGAAGGAAAAGTTAATTTTTTACTTGACTTTAGGAAAAATTGTGTTATACTACTTATTGGTGGGTGTATAATTTGTGAAAAATTAACAAGAATTGTTGATGGAAAATATCACTCCCGTTACAAACGAAGATGCTTTGCTTGTCTCGTCTGCCCGCGAGGGGGATTCTCTCGCTTTTGCTCTTTTGATGCACAAGTATTCCCGTCTTATCAGTTCATATATCGGTACTCTGGCAGGAACGGAATCTGTCAGGGAGGATTTGCTGCAGGAAGGGCTTATCGGTTTACTTAAAGCTGTCCGCAGTTATGATGAGAGTAAAGCACAATTTTCCACATATGCGGTTGCTTGCATGAAGAACAGTATTATTACCGCGCTTCGCAGGTATAACCGAAATGCCGCAGAGCTTCCCTCTGCAAGTCCGCTCGGCGAGCTTGAAGCGCCGTCAGCAGATTCGCCGGAAGGAATATACTTAGTTTCGGAATCCGGGAAATTGCTTCACGATAGGTTGTTCAAAGCGCTTTCACCTTTGGAAGCAAGGGTGTTTGAACTATATCTTGCAGACGTGCCTTATGTCGATATCGGTAAAAAAATCGGCAAGGACGTTAAAAGCGTGGATAACGCGGTACAGCGTATCCGTGCCAAGTTAAAGCGCGTGATTTAGTTAAAAACCTCTGGAAAACAGAGGGAAAAATAATTTTTTTCAAGTGAGGTATTTTCCCATGTACGAAGACAAGAAATTGGTTTGTAAGGATTGCGGCGCTGACTTTGTGTTCACCGCTGGTGAGCAGGAGTTTGGCGCAGAGCGCGGCTTCCAGAACGAGCCCCAGAGATGCAAACCTTGCCGTGACGCAAGAAAGAACGCAGGCAAGGCTCCCAGAGAGCTCTTTACAACCACTTGTGCACAGTGCGGCAAGGAAGCAAAGGTTCCTTTCCAGCCCTCTAACGACAGACCGGTATACTGCAGCGAATGCTATGCAGCTTCCAAGCAACAGTAATTAACGCTTAAAGAATAACATATATTATTCTCGCACAAAATATTTTTGCTTATTATAACTGTGTCAATAAAAAACCTCCGAGTAAAAAGCTCGGAGGTTTTTTAGTTCATTGTGTTCTTTAGTTGTTTCTTTGTGAAAGTGCTGCAATAATTCCCATAGCACCGCCGAAGGCTATCCATGTGAATCCGATGGTAAACAGCCATGGAATATCTTTAAGCATCTCTCCTGCCGGATCACCCGAAGCAAGCGCCGTTATTAACGTAACTATAAATACGAACAGCGTAAACAGTATGGAAAATATGCCGCCGCCCAGAAGAAACCACAGCAAAAACGTGAAAAGAGGGGGAACGTCGAATTTCGCCACAGCCTTTCTTTCCTGCTTTGTAAGCTTTTTCTGCTCTGCACGCTTTACGGCGATTTTCGCTGCTTCTTCAAGGGTGGTTTCTGTGTCGTCATATCGCAGAATTGCAAACAAGGTCTTTCCCTTAGAATCGAACATGCAGTAATGAATATCTGTATCCTCAGGCTTTTCGCCCTTTTTCAAAAACGCGCTTCCGCACAGAAATTCCACTGTAATGCGCTCGTCATCTGCGTAGGCTTCCACACAATGAATATGGCGGACAACGTTCTTCTCATTGCATATTATGTATGACATTCCGTACGAATTGGCGTTTATAATACCGTGCGTGCGGTGTTTTTTTATATAATCGGGGTAAGCACCCGAATACCCGTGGGAATGCATTACGCGGTCAATAGTTCCGGCGTATTTTCGCCGCATTTCGCTTTTTGCGGTAACAAGCGCTCTGTCGGCATATTCGCTTTGGCTGTCCTTTATCTTGTTGTAAATCTCATACCAAAGGGGTCTGTAACGGAGGTGGGAAAGAGAATTACTTAACGAATAAGCGCGCACATAGCTTCTCTTTTCTTTTTTAACGTTATTAAGCGCCTTTATCATACTCTTATGCCCGTATTTTTCGGCATAAGACACAAGGCAGGGAAATGACCATTCAAAAAACAATTCTGTCGCGCCTGTGAAATAGCTAAGCTCTTTTAACAAGGGAACAAGCTCTTTTTCTTTTTCGTTTATAGCTTCGGGCGCGTTTTCTGTTTTTGACAATATCATTATAGCAATATGACTCAAATACCGCCAAGGGTTTTCTGCCAAAAAATAGGTTTCCATACAGTTGAACACCTGCGGCGCGCCGAGGACGGCATTGGAAAACCGCAGATATTGCTTGCTGTCATCCCCCAACGTAATTGTCAGAGTGTAAGTACCTGCTATGTCGGAATGTGATAAAAATGCGGATTTCATGAAATTTTCGCGCAGTTCATAAGACGCGGTGCAATCGTAAAGGGTTATGGTGCGGTACAGCGCTTTGCTGTTTTCTATAATAATTTCAATTCCGTTTTGTGTATTCGTCCATTCCGGAAATATCTCGTCCTCAACCATTTGCGTTAATGCGCGCAGAACAGCAGGCTCCATGCCTGCGGCAGACTCGTCCACAACAAGAGAGACGTTTTCATTCATAAATACGAACACCTTCTTTCCTTCGTAATTATACCACAAATACGGTCGGCATTCAACATCTTTTGGCGAACAAATGTTTGTTTACATAATTATTTTTGCATTTTGGCAAAACCTATCCAATAATGGCAAAAATGGCCAAAAACACGGGTAATATCTTAATAATTTATTTTACATAATCTAAAAAAATTTCCCAAAAGGTATTGCTTTTTTCGTGTAGCTTGTATATAATATGTTTTGTGGGGCAAAGTGGTATAACTGAACACTATTTTCCCATAAAATTACCAAAAATGTTATTATTTTACAGCTAAAGGAGGGCGGGAGAATGTTCTTCGGCGAATATAGACATACACTGGATGCCAAGGGCAGATTGTTCCTGCCTGCAAAATTAAGAGAAGAGCTTGGCGAAAAGTTCTGGGTGTGCAAAGGTATCGGCAAATGTTTGCAGGTTTTTACCGATGAAGCATGGAGCGAGTTTTGCGCACGGCTGGATACACTTGCCGCCGCGCAGGCGCGCCATATTAAATTATATTTCTATTCCGGCGCCAACGAATCGTCTTTGGACGGTCAGGGCAGAATAGCTCTCACTCCCATGCACAGGGAGTTTGCGGAGCTGGAGAAAAACGTGGTCATTATCGGAAACCGTACCCATCTTGAAATATGGTCGGAAGCGGAGTGGGAAGCAGAGCAGTCCAGTCTGGACAGCGAGGCTATAACCGCACAGCTTCTCACCATGGGCTTTTGATATGGAGTTTAGGCATTATTCGGTACTTGCAGAGGAATGTCTGGAATTGCTCGATATAAAGCCGGACGGCGTGTACGTAGACTGCACCCTCGGCGGCGCGGGCCACACTTCGCTCATTCTTTCCCGTTTGGGCGAAAACGGCAGAGTTATCGGTATCGACCGCGATAACGACGCGCTGGAAAACGCTCGTAACAAGATAAACGACCTCCGCTTCACACCATATAAAAGCAATTATGAGGATGTGGCAACCGTTCTGGATGAACTGGGTATAGATAAAGCGGACGGATTTTTGTTTGATCTCGGTGTGTCGTCATATCAGCTTGATACTCCCGAGAGAGGCTTTTCTTATATAAACGATGCGCCTCTGGATATGCGTATGGATACTTCCTGCGGTATCACCGCTTATGATGTGGTGAATACATATTCGGAATACGAGCTGGCAAGAATAATATACGAATACGGAGAGGAAAAGTTCTCCCGTAAGATAGCTTCCCGTATCGTAAAAGAGCGGGAAACCGAGCCTATTACAACAACCGGCAAATTGGCATCTATCGTTGCCTCCGCAGTGCCGGATAAAGGCAAGGGCGGACATCCCGCCAAGCGCACATTTCAGGCAATACGCATTGAGGTAAACGGCGAGCTTGCTTCTGTAGGCAAAGCCCTTGAGTCTGCTTCCGCAAGACTTAAAAAGGGCGGACGAATTGCAGTGATCAGCTTCCATTCGCTGGAAGACCGTATAGTAAAAAACACCTTTGCAACGCTGGCCTCTCCTTGTATTTGTCCCAAGGATTTTCCCGTGTGTATGTGCAACAAGGTGGCGACGGTAAGGGTGGTTACAAGGCATCCCGTACTCCCGTCGGAAAAGGAACTTGAAGAAAACAGCCGCTCCCATTCAGCAAAGCTTAGGGCGGCGGAAGGCATTTGAAGAATAATTGAGAGGAAATAAAAATGGCTGAACGGAAACCCACCGCGGTGTCGAAAAAAAGCGTACAAACCATAAAGCCGTCGCTTTCTGTCGGAACGGATGCGGGCATAAACTCTGTACACACATCCAAAAGAATATCCAAACCCACTGCGACTGTGCGTAAAAAAAGCAATATGGTGGCTGTCCGCGAAATGCCTATCCGTACTGAACGCAAAAAAGAGCGCACACCTCTTCCCATCGGTACTATATTCACAGCACTTATTTTTACTGCGTTATTTTCGTTTATGATAATAAACTACGCGGAAATAGACAGATACAACAGCGAGCTTGGCGATATCGATAAAAAGATATCCTCCCTTCAGCACGAGCAGGATATTCTGGAACAAAAGCTTGCTCAAAAAGACGACCTTACTTATATTCGTGAATATGCCGAAAACGAGCTTGGTATGGTTAAGCGTGAAACACTTATTCCCAAGCACGTTCAGACTAACAGCGTAACCGCCAAAAGCGAAGTTATCCGGTATGACGATACCGAAGGCGGGCTGGGCGTAATGCTTTCCGGTATGGCGGAAGCTTTCAGAGAGATTTTTAATTAAGCGCATAGACCGCAAGGTACGGCGAATATACTTATTTCAGAGAGGGGTAAAGTTGATAAAACGGCTTTACCCTTATTTTAACTAAAAGCGCTCACTTTACGGCGGAGGAATTTCATTTTGGAAAACAATCAAAAGCATATATCGGGAACCGAGGTCGGCGTTACAAGTAAACTGTTTGTAAAACGCGGACTCACCATAACAGTGGTGTTTGTTCTCATTTTTTCCTTCCTAATATATCGTATCGCAAAAATACAGTTTGTGGACGGCGAGGAATACCGTAATGCCGCTCAGGACCAATATACTCACGAGCTTACCATAGATGCAAAACGCGGCAATATAGTTGACCGAAACGGCACTGCTCTTGCCACTACCATTACCGTACAGAACTGCTTTATTTCTCCTGCGGATATCCCTCTTAAGGACGAAAGCGGCAATCCTACCGATGAAATTAAGGAATTTGTAATAAAAGAGCTTGCGCGCATACTGAGCGTAGAGGAAAGCTTTATCCGCGAAAAGGCGGAAAAAGTAAACCGTAAATACGAAATGATTAAAAAAGAGCTTTCTTCCGAGGAGGAGGAAGCTGTAAGAAAGCTTATTGCAGATAACGGACTTACCAATATAGTTCATCTTGAGGAGTCTACCAAGCGTTATTATCCTTACAGCACGCTGGGCTGCCACATTTTAGGCTTTACCGGAAACGAGAATAACGGTCTGCAGGGCCTTGAATACACCTATGATGAATATCTCACCGGTGTTGACGGACGTGTTGTTAAGGCTACCGATGCCAACGGTAACGAGATACCCTTCGATTACGAAAGTTATATTGATGCAATAGACGGTTACAACGTGGTCACCACCATAGACTGGTCTATACAGTCTATACTTGAAAAATATCTTCGTCAGGCATACGAGGAAACCTTGCCCACCGGCACAGTAACCGGTGTTATATGCGATGTTAATACAGGCGAAGTGCTGGGAATGGCAAACTATCCCTCCTTCGACCTTAACGATTATTCCGTTCTTTCTCAACCTTATATGGAGCTTTTGAACGCTTTTGAAGGTACTGATGAGGAGAAAACGGAATATCAGGCAGAACTTCGTTACAAAATGTGGGCAAACTTTGCGGTAAGCTCTACCTATGAGCCCGGTTCTACCTTTAAGATGATAACCTCGGCAATCGCTTTGGATGAAGGCTGTATCACCGAAACAGATACCTTTGTCTGCGAGGGCAGATATGTTATCGCAGGTGTTCCCATAAAGTGCCACGTTTACGGCAAAAAAGTACACGGAACACAGGTTTTCGCACAGGCAATATACAACTCTTGCAACCCTGCCTTTATACAGATAAGCCAGAAGGTCGGCGAGGAGAGGTTTTTGGAATATTTTGATCTCTTTGGTTATACCGAAAAAATAAATGCCGATTTTCTCGGCGAAGCGGGAAGCATTTATTCTTCTTCATTAAGCGTCGTCGACCTTGCTTCTGCTTCCTTCGGTCAGGGCTTTAAGGTAACTCCCATTCAGCATATACGCGCTCTTTGCACCGTTGCAAACGGCGGATATCTGGTAACACCCCATCTTGTAAAACAGATAACCGATTCCGACGGAAACGTAATAGAAAATATTAACTACGATACCGCACGTCAGGTGGTTTCGCAAGACACCTGCGATATAATTATGAACGCTCTGGTAAACTCTACCAAGAATGCGTCTGTAAGCGGATATAACGTGGTTTCCAAAACCGGTACCTCCCAGAAGCTGGATACCATAGAGGAAGATGATTACGTTCTTTCCTGCGTTACCTTCGCTCCTGCGGAAGACCCACAGATAGCAATTCTTGTTTTGGTGGATAACCCCACCGTTACCACCTCTCAGGTATACGGCAGCTCTGTTGCCGCGCCTATAGTTTCCAACGTACTTTCCGAGGTTCTCCCTTATATGGGCATTCTTCCCACCGAAACCGGCGCGGACGTTATGGCAACCGTAAAGGATTATCGCGGCGCCGACGTTGATACCGCTACTTTCGACCTTGAACAGTTGGGCCTTAAGGTGCATATAAAGGGAAGCGGTACCACTGTTACGGATCAGCTCCCCCGCGCAGGTGAAGAACTTAACACCGAAAACGGCGTTGTAGTGCTTTACACCGAGGGAAGCAACACATCTGAAATGATTCTCATGCCCGATCTTTCGGATATGTCTCCCGCTAAGGTATCCGAGGTGCTGGCATCCCGTCACCTCAATATATCCGTAAGCGGCATATTTAACGATAGCTATACTAACTGTTACGTTTATTCCCAGAGCGTCCCTGCGGGAACTCTGGTATCTCCCGGCACTGTCATTTACGTGGAATTCAGATATAACGAGGAAATAGAATAATATGTCAGTAGATTTCGGCAGAATTCTCCGTGTTACCCAAGGTAAAGCGGGGGAGGGTACGGATTTTAACAAAACCTTTGATCTCTTTACTACGGACAGCAGAGAGGTTTCAGAGAAAAATGCACTCTTTGTCGCCTTCAAGGGCGAAAAAACAGATGGACACAACTATGTTGCGGACGTACTGAACAGAGGACAAAACGGTGCGCTTATAGAAGACCCTGCCTTTCTCACCGCAGATACCGTGCTTGTGCCTTCAAGCCGTCTGGCTTTGCAGAAAATCGCAAAGGACTACAGAGAGAATGAATTAAAAAATACCGTCTGTATCGGTATAACGGGAAGTGTGGGCAAAACCACCGCCAAGGAAATGACAGTAAAATGTCTCTCCGCAGGTAAAACGGTTTCCTTTACACAAGGTAACCGCAACAGTCAGGTCGGCCTTCCCCGTACCGTTTTGGAGGTGCCCGAGGACACCGAAGCGGCGGTATTTGAAATGGGTATGAGCCTGCCCGGAGAAATGGAACGTATCGCCCTTTGCGCACAGCCGGATATAGTTATGGTAATAAATATCGGTACTTCCCACATAGAAGCCTTTGGCACACGTGAGGGAATACGTGACGAAAAACTTACCATTCTTAAAGGTCTACGTCCCGGGGGAAAGGTTATTGTCAACGGCGACGAGCCTTTGCTTGCTCATATTCCAAATGCCATAAAATGTGGTATTGACAACCGTGATAACCAAGTGTATGCTTACAATATAAGAAAAGAAAACTTTTCTACTGTTTTTGACGTATGCCTTTTCGGTACTCATTTTACCGCACGTATCGGCGCAGTGGGCACTCACATGGTGTATGATGCGCTGTTCGCCTTTGCGGCAGGTCATCTTTTGGGGCTTACTGCAGAGCAAATGAAGGAATCTCTTGCAGATTTCGTTTCTGTAGGCGACAGACAGCGTATCGTGGAAAAGGACGGTGTCCGTATTATCGCGGATTGCTATAACGCTTCTCCCGAATCGGTCGCCGCATCTCTTGAGGTGCTGGGCGGTTTTTCAGGAAGGAAAATAGCAGTGCTGGGCGATATGCTTGAACTTGGCGAGCACAGCCCGTCTCTCCACCGCAAAGTAGGCGAAATGGTTTCCGCAATAAAGGCGGATGTGCTTGTGTGTATTGGCGAGCAAACAAAAAACGCCGCATCGGTTTGCAAGGCACCCGTGATTAAATGCTTTGCTTCATCCGACGACCCGTTGGCGGCGGAATATATAAAGAATACGGTTTTAAGCGGTGATACCGTGCTTTTCAAGGGAAGCAGAGGTATGCGGCTTGAAACTATAATGAAGAAGGTTTTTGAAATATGACCGTGAATATGATTATCGGCGGGCTTGTAGGCTTTGTCATTACCGTAATACTTTGCAAAATATTCATTCCCATACTTCGTAAAGTAAAATTGGGACAAAAGATACTTGAAATCGGTCCTTCCTGGCACAAGTGCAAGGAGGGTACTCCCACCATGGGCGGTATTTTCTTTATTGCGGCAATACTTATTGCGGTGTGCACCCTTATTATTCCGTCTTGTGTTAAGAGCGGAAATTGGGTAATAATGCTCCATATAGGCTTTGCTCTTTTTAACGGGCTTATCGGTCTGGTGGACGATTACGTAAAGCTGTTCAAAAAACGTAATAAAGGTCTCACCGCCATACAAAAGCTTATTCTTCAGTTCGGTTCAGCAGGTCTGTATCTCTTCGGGGTGGACAGACTTTCCGGCCTTAACACCACCGTGTTCGGAATAAATTTCGGCTTTTTCTATTATATTATATTATTGGTAGTCATAGTTTACTTTGTAAACTGCTCCAACCTTACCGACGGTATTGACGGTCTTGAGGGAAGCATTTCCGCAGTTATCTGCCTTGCTTTAATGCTTATCGCAATCCGTCTTGAGGATGCAGACCTGGGCGTACTGTCCGCAACGGCGGTAGGAGCGCTAATAGGCTATCTCATCTTTAATTTCCATCCCGCAAAGGTATTTATGGGGGACACGGGCTCTTTGTTCCTCGGCGGCTTTGCGGCGGCAATGCTTGTACATCTGGATTCCCCTTTACTTATAGTACTTATGGGTGTCGTTTGGATGCTTGAAGGTCTTTCCGTAATGCTTCAGGTGTTTTCCTTTAAGGTGTTCGGAAAGCGTATATTCAAAATGACACCTATCCACCACCATTTTGAAATGTGCGGCTGGAGCGAATTTGCCATTGTGGGCGTGTTCTCTCTGGTAACAGCATTGGGCTGTGCCGCCGCTTATTTTGTATATTTTATGTGAGGAAATAAATGAATTCATCTCTTCCTGCCGTCAGCCAACAACAGAATAGTTCACTGCCGGCGGAAAGACCGGCAAAGCGAAATATAGTCCGTATGATCGGCGAAGTTGACCGTCCGATGATGCTTATTATAGTTGCCCTTTTGTGTATCGGCCTGGTAATGGTATTCTCCTCCAGCTATGCTCATGCGGAGACCCGTTACGGAGATTCATACCGTCTTATTAAATCCCAGCTTCGTTCCGCCCTTATCGGTCTGGCAATGATGCTGGCGGTAACCCGTTTGGACTACCGTATTATAAAAAGATTCGGTCTTATTGCGTGTCTTGCAATATACGGTCTTAATTACGCAGTTCCTTTCATCGGCTCGGTTTTCGGCGGTGCAAAACGCTGGATCGAGATAGGCAGCTTTACCATGCAGCCTTCCGAGTTGCTCAAATTTGCCGTCATTCTTGCGGCGGCTATATACGTTTCGGATAATTACCATAAAATTTCATCAGCCAATAATTTCAGAAGCCAGCTACGCACACTTGTGCCCATGGGACTTATTGCAATATTGGCGTGTGCGTCTACTCTTTTGCAAAACCACTTTTCCGCCACCGTAATCATGGCGTGTCTTGCATTTGCAATGCTTATGATGAGCAATATCAAGCTTCGCTGGGTAATCGTGGCTATCGTAGTTGCAGGTATATTGGGCGTGCTGTTGTTTACCGTATTCCGCGGAGTTTTGGAGGAGCTGGTTCCTCAGGTTTTTACCCGTCTTAAAATCTGGGAAGACCCCTTCTCTTACATGACCAAAGCCTCGGGCGGTGAAGGATGGCAGCCTGCACAGTCCTTGTATGCTATAGCATCCGGCGGTTTCTGGGGTGTGGGATTAGGTCAGAGCAGTCAGAAGCTTGGCTACCTGCCCGAGCCCTATAACGATTATATTTTTGCAATTCTTTGCGAAGAATTGGGACTTTTCTTTGCAATTATAGTTATCGCACTTTTCGGTGCTTTTATTGTTCGTGGTTTTATCATCGCTTCCCGCGCGCCGGACAGATTTTCCCAGCTTCTCACAATGGGTATTGTTTGCCAGGTAGCAATTCAGGTTTGTCTTAATCTTGCGGTGGTAACCAACACCTTGCCCTCCACCGGTATCGGTCTGCCCTTCTTTTCCTTCGGCGGTACCGCTTTGATAATTTTGCTTACCGAAATGGGCATCGTTCTTTCGGTTTCCCGTTATTCTTATATAGAGAAAGGGTAAATTATAATGAGAATAGTAATGTGCGGCGGAGGCACGGGCGGACACGTCAATCCCGCCATCTCCATAGCAGATACAATCAAAAAGCGTTATCCCGACGCTCATATCTCCTTCATCGGAACGGAAAAAGGTATAGAGCATATCCTTGTTCCCAAAGCAGGGTATGATATTTCCTTTGTAAAGGTACGCGGCTTCAAAAGGAGTCTTTCTCTCAAGAATATCGATGCGGCTGTAAAAGCCGTAACCTCGGTTATGCGTGCTAAAAAACTGCTTAAAGAAGCAAACCCCGACCTTGTCATCGGCACGGGCGGCTACGTTTCATGGCCCACCGTAAAGGCGGCAAGCAAATTAGGAATTCCCACTCTCATACACGAGCAAAACGCATATCCCGGTATGACTACAAAAATGCTGTCTAAATTTGCAGATAAGGTGTGCATATCCTTTGAAGAAAGTAGAAAATTCTTTGATGAACCTGTGCGTGAAAAGCTCATTCTTACGGGCAATCCCGTAAAACCAAATGAGATAACCCGCGCTCAGGCGCGCAAGCAGCTTGGCCTTAAAGACGAACAGGTATATATTCTCTCCTACGGCGGCTCTCTGGGCGCGGAAAAGGTAAATGAATTTTGCTTTGACCTTATGGGATACGTTAAAGAGCATAAAGAACTTTATCATACCCACGCCATAGGCAGGGGCGGTTATGAAAAATATTCCGCTATCGCCCGCGAAAAAGGTTATGACAAGGCAGAAAATATCGAAACTTTGGAATACATATACGATATGCCGCTCCGTCAGGCGGCGGCTGATATTATCGTTTGCCGCGCAGGCGCAATAACTCTTGCGGAACTTGCCTGCATGGAAAAAACTTCAATTCTCATTCCCTCGCCCAACGTTACAGACGACCACCAGTATAAAAATGCGTTGGTTCTTGCCAATGCCTGTGCCGCAGTGGTTATGCGTGAAAGCGAGGTCACGGGTGAAAAGCTTATCGCACAGGTTGCATCACTGGCAGGGGATAAAAACAAGCGTGCCGTGGCAGAGGCGAATATACGCAAGTTTGCCCGTCCCAACGCGGTTGAGGAGATTGCGGATAACGCACTTGCGCTTATTAAAAAATAACTTTTAACGGAGGATACCGTGGAGCAGGTCAGATTCAAACGTAAAACCGTTGATCTTGACGAAATGGAAAAACAGCAGAGCCGAAAACGGTTCCGCCGCAATATGTTTTATGTTTTTCTGTTTGCGTTTATTTTAATACTGTTTTTAGGCACGGCGTTCTTTCTCTTTTTCCGTGTAAAGGAAATTTCGGTTACCGGCAACAGTGTTTATTCCGATGAGGAAATTATTGCCGCCGCAGGGATAGAAACGGGTGACAACATTTTTTCATTCAGAAAGAAAGATGTGGTGTCAAGTATAACCGATAGCATGCCTTATGTGGGTGACGTAGTTATAAAACGCGAGCTTCCTTCCGGAATCTCTATAGAAGTTGCGGAGAAGAAAGCAGTGATGTATACCCTCATAAACGGGGATTACTATCTGCTTTCCGATGAACTTACCGTTCTTTCCGCAACGGACAAGCTTTCGGGCGTTCCGTCAAGTGCCATAAAATTGGTCACGGGCACTGTAGACCGTTGTTTGGTGGGACAAACTCTCACTTTTATGGATACCCGTACTTATGATTCGGTGTTGGAAATGTATTCCGTGCTTAAAGAAAACGAAATGGACTATTATATCCGCGAGATAGATATAAAAAGCCGTTTTGATATAAGCATGCAGTATACTGATAGGTTTGATGTCTATATCGGCGATATGGATGACTTCGAACTAAAGATACCTTTTCTAGCAAAGGTTATCGATGAACTGTACGAGGAAGTAAAAGGCAGTATAGATTTGTCTTCTTATAAAGAAGCAACGGTATCTTTGGAATAATTTTTTGCAAAAAAACAATATAAATTAAAATAACCCCTTGCAATCTTGAATATTTTGTATTATTATATATATGAGTAAAAATTTTAGTCGGACGGAGGAACTCTATTAATGAGCACTGAATTTGAAACAACCGTTAATGTAATAAAAGTTGTAGGCGTTGGCGGCGGCGGCGGAAACGCTGTTAACCGTATGGTAGAAAACAAAATAAACGGCGTTGAATATATCGCTGTTAATACCGACCTTATGGTCCTTAATAAATCCTTGGCACACAAGCGCATCGCTATCGGTGAGCGTATTACCAAGGGTCAGGGCGCAGGCGCAAACCCCGAACTGGGTGAGAAGGCTGCAGACGAATCTATTGAGCAGATCACTGAAGCGCTTCAGGGCGCAGATATGGTGTTTATCACCGCAGGTATGGGCGGCGGTACCGGTACCGGCGCAGCTCCTATCGTTGCTCGCATCGCAAAGCAGATGGGCATACTTACCGTATGTATCGTAACCAAGCCCTTTAACTTTGAGGGTAAGAAGAGAATGGCTCAGGCAGAAAGCGGTATCAAGCGCCTTGCTGAAGTTACCGATTCTCTCATCGTAATCCCCAACGAGCGTCTTAAGCTCCTTACCGATAAGAAGATAACCTTCCTTAACGCATTCCACGAAGCAGACGATATCCTTCGTAAGGGCGTTCAGTCTATCTGTGAGCTGGTTACCCAGGAAGCAGAAATTAACGTTGACTTTGCAGACGTTTGCGCAGTTATGGCAAATGCAGGCCTCGCTCACATGGGCGTAGGTACCGCAAAGGGCAAGGACAAAGCAGAACAGGCTGCAAAGCTTGCTATGTCTTCTCCTCTGTTGGAGACCAACATCAGCGGTGCAAAGGGTATCGTTATCAACGTTACCGCTTCTCCCGATATCGGTCTGGAAGAAGTAGACTACGCTGTTGCTATGATCACTAACGAAGCTAATCCCGATGCTACCATCATCTTCGGTGCTGCGTTTGATGAAACTCTTGAGGACGAGATGCGTATCACCCTCATTGCTACCGGTTTTGATACCGCTAAGAAGAATGAGGTTCGCCGTCCCGTAGCTTCCGAATCCAAGCCTGAAGCTCCCGCAGCTCCCGCACAGGAAGCAGAAGCAGGCAGCGAAGAGGATATTAATAATATCATCGAGATGATCAACAAATCTCGCTCTGAGTTCTAAGGCTCGGTAAACAAAATCACCCCAATATAAGAAAACGGCGGAGAAAGTAAAAACTTTCTCCGCCATATTTTTTTGTGTCTTCAGTTTGAAACGTCTTTGGGTATTTTTGTATAGGTTATATTATATTTATTAAGGTCTGTAATAACAATATTTCCGTCAGCCAGTGCTTCTTTTACGTTTTGTGTAGTACCGTCGGAGTAATATACTGTTATTGCATCACTCATTAAGCAGCCAAACTGATAAATATATTCGTCGTCTTCATAAAAGTTATCAAGCGCAGCGTCATATAAGCGATCTTCGGGAAAAACAATATCAATTACTTCTATGGTGCTTTCATCAACATTACTTTGGTCTTTGGAGATATTATCGGCTATCTGCTGCGAGTTCTCATCAGAAATATCGTTATTTACACTATCGTTACCTTTTTCCTCTTGTTCACATCCTGCAAACACAGAAAGTATGAGAAGCAAGCAGAGGAAAAAACATAATGCTTTTTTCATTTTGTGTTCCTTTCCGATTAATCAATTCTCTTGCCACCAGGCAAGACCGAAATACGCTTTCTTTCCGGTAGAATTTTTAAGTCGAACTTTTATCGTATACGTGCCGTCCCCGTGCGTTTCATTATTTTTCTCGTTTGTATTCGTAAAGAAAAATGAAACTATTGGAATCACCGCCTTTCACACATAATACCTTCCAAAACGCAAAAAGGTTACAGTTACTTTGAAAAAAATAAA
>JAZSIT010000149.1:0-3984 GCA_045533895.1 Eubacteriales bacterium | reverse complement strand
ATCAAGAGTAAGCTTGCCAACGGTTACGTTCTTGCAAGCCGCGCCTGCGCTCTTACCTGCGATTCTGCCGAATACTATGATATCAAGCAGGGAGTTGCCCATAAGTCTGTTCTTGCCGTGGATACCGCCTACAGCTTCGCCTGCAACAAAGAGGTTCTTTACGTTGGTGGTCATACCGTCGCGGTCGATATCAAGACCGCCGTTCTGGTAGTGAAGAGTAGGGTAAACGAGAATAGGCTCTTTGCGAATATCGATTCCGTATTTACCGAACATTCTCATCATAGCGGGAATTCTTTTTTCTATTGTTCCCTCGCCGCCGATCTTTTCAATCATAGGAGTGTCAAGCCAAACTGCCTTGCCTTGATCAGTCTCGACGCCGTTGCCTCTGGTGGAGCACTCGCGGATAATGGAAGCTGCGGAAACATCTCTGGTCTCCAGAGGATGCATAAATACTTCGCCGTTTGCATTAACCAGCTTTGCGCCCAGAGAACGTACCTTCTCGGTTACAAGTGCGCCGAATATCTGCTCGGGATAAGCGGCACCTGTAGGATGGTACTGAAGGGTTTCTGCGTAAAGAAGTTTTGCGCCAACACGGTAACCCAGAACCAGACCATCTGCGGTAGCACCGTAGTGGTTGGAGGTGGGGAAGCCCTGATAGTGCATTCTTCCTGCACCGCCGGTGGCGATGATAACAGTCTTTGCCTTTGCAACAAGCAGTTCCTTTGTTTCCATATTAAGAAGAACTGCGCCTGCGGCGTTACCGTTTTCATCAAGAATCAGCTCGATAGCGGAAGTAAAATCAACTACGGGGATATTTCTGTTAAGAACTTCATCGCGGAGTGTTCTCATAATCTCTGCGCCGGAATAGTCCTTTGCAGCGTGCATACGCTTTCTGGAGGTACCGCCGCCGTGGGTTGTAACCATGGTGCCGTCTTCGGTCTTGTCGAATTCAACACCCAGCTCGCTGAGCCACTGGATAGCTTCGGGAGCTTCACAAACCAGACGCTGGAGAAGTTCTCTCTTTGCGGCAAAGTGACCGCCGCCGAAAGCGTCTACAAAGTGGATAGCAGGGGAATCGTTGGGCTTATCAGCCGCCTGAATACCGCCTTCTGCCATCATAGTATTTGCATCGCCGATACGAAGCTTGGTAACGATCATTACGTTTGCGCCTGCTTCGTGTGCTTCAATAGCAGCAGAAGAACCTGCACCGCCGCCGCCGATAACAAGTACGTCAACATCGTAATCGGGATTCTCAAGATCAACGCTGTCTGCGGTAATACGGCTGTGAGCCTGCAGAGTTGCCGCCAATTCCTTGGGAACCTTATCACCCTTGTTGGGGCCTATTTTAAGAACGTCAAATTCATCCTGCTTATAGTCGGGATGATATTCTGCCAGCAGATCTGTTTTCTGCTGTGCCGTCATACGAGCGGGCTCAAGAGCGATGTTATTCTCTCTTGCCGCTTCTACTGCAGCCAAGGATTTTTGAAATTTTTCGGAATACATCTCTTTTTGCCCTCCTTATTTCTCAATTTCGCGGTTGTTGTAAAGCTCTTTCATTTCGTCGATAGGCTTTTCCATCAAAGCTTCGATAAGCTCTACAAAAGTACCGTCTTTAATTTCCTGAACTCTATTGTCCAGATGGTCGCACTTGGGTGCGAGATACTTGCCGTTGATTCTACGAGCCAGCATAGCTACCTGAGGATGAGAAATACCTGCGGGACAACGGGAAGAGCAAACACCGCACATTACGCAGTCAAAGGATTCTTCAGCGCACTTTTCAAAATCACCGCGCTGTGCGTAAGCGATATACTGCATTACGTTAAGATCCTGAGTACAGCTCTTGGTACAAGCGTTACAGCCGATACAAGCGTATATCTCGGGATAAAGCTGCATCATAACGGTTTCGGTTACGGGAACAGTGTTTATATCGTAAACCTGCTTTGCAAGAGGGAAGAAGGGAAGAGTTGCAATATACATATTGTCCTCAACCTTGGTCTGGCAGGCAAGACAAGTCTTAAGGTCCTTTTCTCCCTTAATGCGGTAGATAGTAGCGCAAGCGCCGCAGAAGCCGTTTCTGCATCCGCAACCGCGTACAAGCTGGTAACCCGCATATTCCATTGCACACATTATTGTAAGGTTGTCCGGTACAGTGTACTTTTTACCGAACAGATAAATATTAACCATATTTTCCATATCAAAACTCCTATTAATACTCGTCGGGCAGTTGGTCAAGCTCGTCAAAGCGGAAAACGGGTCCGTCCTTGCAAACGTATTTACTGCCTACGTTACATCTGCCGCATTTGCCGATACCGCACTTCATACGAAGCTCCAGCGTGGTGTATATCTGGGTCTTTTCAAAGCCCAATTCATACAGACCGTTTAAGGTAAACTTGATCATTATGGGAGGACCGCAGAGAACGGCAACTTTATCGGTATCGAATCCAAGCTCCTTAACGTAGTTGGGAACAAAGCCAACGTGTCCGTCCCAGCCTTCCTGCTCACGGTCAATGGTAAGGTGAACGTTTACGCCTGTATCGGTTGCCCATTCCTCGATTATCTCTTTGTAATCAAGGAGGTCGTCTTTACTTCTTGAACCGTAAACGATATCAATTTTACCGTAACGGTCGCGATAATGACGGCAGTAGTTGATAACAGAACGGAGAGGTGCAAGACCTACACCGCCGGCGATGAACAGCAGGTTCTTTCCTGCAAAAACATCGTCAACGGTGAAGCAGTTGCCGTAAGGTCCGCGTACGGTTACATACTGGCCTACCTCTGCTTGGTGAAGCCATTCGGTAACACAGCCGCACTTTTTAATGGAAAACTCCATGTATTCGGTGTTGGTAGGGGAGGAGGTTATGGAGAACATAGCCTCGCCTACGCCGGGGATGGAAAGCATTGCGCACTGACCGGGTCTGTGATCAAAAGCTTTCTTTCCGTCGGGAGTAACAACACGGAAGGTCTTAATATCGGGAGTATCAATACGTATATCGGTTATAACGCCGATAACCGGCATCAGAGGATCTCTAATTTCAGCCATTGTTCTTTCCTCCCAAAGTCTTCATTACTTTAACAATATTCATGGAAATAGGACACTTTGCAAGACATCTGCCGCAACCTACACAACTGAACATACCGTCGTTATTGGCGGGATAGTATACAAGCTTGTGCATAAAGCGCTGTCTGAATCTTTCAAGCTGGCTGAGACGGTTGTTGCCGTGTGCCATTCTGGTAAATTCAGAATACATACAAGAGTCCCAGCAACGGAAACGGATAACGCCCTTTCCGGTGTTAAAATCTTTAATATCGTAGCACTGACAAGTAGGGCAAACGAAGGTACAGGTACCGCAACCAAGACAGGATTCAGAAAGAGTTGCCCACTCAGGAGCGTTGAAGAATGCTTCTGTCTTATCACCGCCAAATGCTTCGGTAGTAAGATCTGCAAGAGGAAGCTTCTTCATTATTTTGCGAGTGTTTTCTTGCTGTGCGGTAACAGCGCTGTCATCGCATTCAGCGGTAAGACCGTTAAGACTTTCAACAAGCTTTATGCCCTTTTCGGTGTTTGCGTTGAGGTATAAAGCGTCGTCAGTCATCCAAGCGGATACGTCGCCTGCGGGAGAAGCTGCATCTATTCCAAAGGTAGAACAGAAGCAGGTTTCTGCGGGGCGGGTACAAGCCAGAGAAACGATAACGCCGTGCTCTCTGCGATTCTTGTAATATGTATCTACAGGATCCTTAAGAAAAACGTTATCCAGTACTTCAAAGCTCTTAACGTCACAAGCACGAACACCGAAAACTATGAAATCATCAGTATCTTCACGAATATCGATTAGCTCGATATTTTTACCGGTGGTTTTGAACTCCATAAGATTTTCAACCTGAGGGAAGAAAAAGTCCTTGGGGCTTCTTACAGTGTTGAGTTTTTTGCTCATTACAGCACCGCAAGTCCAATCGGCGTATTCCGCGTTGCCCTTTTCGTTGTCA
>JAZSIT010000083.1:0-8542 GCA_045533895.1 Eubacteriales bacterium | reverse complement strand
GGTAAACCGATTTTTAATATCACTGACTATACCGCGCAAAACATCGTCGGTATAATAGCCGTCCTCTCCGCCTTGAAGCACGAAGGTACGGAAGCCCAGAGAATATCCCTCCTCACAGCAGGAAAGTATATCCTCGTGAGTAAGACGGTAACGGGCACAGCTTGTGTTACTGCGTCGGATACCGCAATACAGACAATCGTTTTTGCAAATATTGCTTATCTCGATAAGTCCGCGGATATAGACGTGAGGACCGTATATCTCATTTCTGATACGGCAGGCTTCTTCCCCAAGAATACGAGCGTCCTCTTCCGTATGCTCACGGATGAGAAGCGCATATTCTTGTTCCGAGAGAAAGCGGTTTTCAAGAAGTTTTTTTGCGTATTCAGTCATCAAAAACAACTCCCGAATATGCGGTTTTTACACTTACGCCGTCTATCTTGCCGATTTTTCCCGAAAGGGCGGCAACGGTGTTTTGAGGTGCTTCAAGTGCGATGCTGATGATATTTACGTTCCTCTTGCGGTAAGGGATACCCATTCTGCCGATAATATATCCGCCGTATTCGTGAAGAAGAGTGTTTATGCTCTCTGCCGAATCGCTTTTTTCAACTATTATGCTTATTACTGCAATACGTGTTTCCATAAAAATCTCCTTTACATAAAGAAAAGCCGCGCCCTACAAAAAGGCGCGGCAAAAAACACTTATGGTATATACTTTTTACCGTTGCCTTTAAGTCAGAACGTATCTTTCTTTCAGGGTAAGATAATTATACAATAAAACCGACAATATGTCAATTATTTTTCAAATACTCGCTCAAGAGAAATGCGTTTTTTATTTACATCCACCTCGATAACGCGGACCTTGATTATCTCGCCTACCTTGGCGGCATCCTGCGCGCGGCGGACAAAGCTCTTTGACAGCTTGGAGATATGCACCAGACCGTCCTGATGAACGCCGATATCCACAAAGGCGCCGAAATCCGCTACATTACGCACTGTACCTACAAATTCCATACCGGGCTTAAGAGAAGAAATATCCATTGCATCGGTACGGAGGATAGGCTTGGGAAGCTCGTCTCTGGGGTCTCTGCCCGGCTTGGTAAGCTCGTTTATCATATCGGTAAGAGTGGGCACTCCGACACCTACCGACTCAGCCAGAGATTCCATACCGACAAGCTGGGCTTTTGCCTTAATATCATCAATTTTGCGCTCTCTTACATCCTGCGCAGTATACCCCAGCTTTTTGAGAAGGATACGTGCGGACTCATAGCTTTCGGGATGGACTGCGGTGTTATCCAGTACCTCGTCACTCTCGGACACTCGCAAAAAGCCTGCACACTGGGTAAAGGCTTTATCACCGATACCCTTTACCTTTTTTAACTCATCACGGGAGGTGAAAAGACGGTTTTCGTTTCTGTAATCATAAATTGCGCGGGCGGTCTTTGAAGTAATACCTGCAACGCGGGAAAGCAGAGAAACAGAGGCGGAGTTAAGGTCTACACCCACAGAAGAAACAGCATCCTCTACCACACCGTCAAGTGAAGCGGAAAGCTCCTTGGGGTTCATATCGTGCTGATACTGACCTACACCTATTGCCTTGGGGTCGATCTTTACAAGCTCTGCCAGAGGATCCTGCACGCGGCGTGCGATAGATACGGCACTTCTCAACGAAACGTCAAACTGGGGAAATTCCTCTGCCGCAAGCTTAGATGCGGAATAAACGGATGCGCCTGCCTCGTTGGTCATAATATAGCTGACCTGACGGGTAAGCTTGGGCAGAAGGCCGGAAACAAAAATTTCGCTTTCCTTGCTGGCGGTGCCGTTACCAATGGATATTATGTCAACTCCGTGCTTTTTGATAAGAGCGGTAAGCCCGCGCTCTGCGTCCTCGGTTTTACTCTGGGGAGGAGTGGGATAAACCACGGTGGTATCCAGAACCTCACCGTTTTCGCCAACAACGGCGATTTTACAGCCGGTACGATAAGCGGGGTCAAAGCCCATAACCACCTTACCCTTTACGGGCGCTTGAAGAAGGAGATTACGCAAATTCTCACCGAATACCTTGATCGCCTGTTCCTGTGCGGCGGCGGTAATATCACTGCGCACCTCGTTCTGTATAGAAGGAGCAATGAGACGCTCGTATCCATCGATAACCGCGTCCTTAACGTATTGGGTAGAGGAGCATATCTGCTTGGAAACGGTCTGTCCTATAAGATAGCCCTCAATATAATCCTTGTCAACATCCACTTTAACCGAAAGAAAACCTTCCTTCTCGCCACGGTCAATAGCAAGAACGCGGTGGGAGGCAAGCTTTTTAAGAGGCTCGCTTCTGTCGTAATACATACGGTATACACTGTCTTCTTCTGTCTTTGCTTTAGTGGAAAGCAAGCCGTTTTTCATAGTATATTCGCGTATCCATTTACGGAAAGCGGCGTTATCCGAAACAGTCTCCGCAATAATATCCATTGCGCCGTGAAGTGCGTCGGATGCGGTTTCTATCTTCTTTTCGGGGTTAAGATATTTCTCCGCCTCTGCTTCTATATCCACATCCTTTTCCTGCGCCAGCATAAGCTCTGCAAGAGGAGTGAGTCCTGCCTCTGCGGCGACAGATGCGCGGGTCTTGCGCTTGGGACGGTAAGGACGGTATATATCGTCTATTTCCGCAACAGTGGATGCCTTATCAAGGGCAACGTTTATCTCGTCTGTCATTTTCTCCTGCTCGGTAATAAGACGGCGCACCTCTTCCCTGCGCTGTTCAACTGCGCGGTATGCGCGGAGCTTTTCATCAAGATCACGAAGCACGGTATCGTCCAAAGAGCCGGTTGCCTCTTTACGGTAACGTGCGATAAAGGGAATGGTATTCCCCTCGTCTATAAGTTTTACAGCCGCCTCCGCCTGAGTGACTTTTATACGGAGCTCTTCAGCTATTCTTGCAATAATATCCATGTGTGTTTCCCCTTTGGAAAGTGATGGGTATATTATACCAAAAATATGAAAAAAAGTAAACAAAAAAATATCCCGTTTGGGATTATTTTGCCAAACGGGATATTTGAAACAAAGCCTATTACATGGTTACAAGGAAGAATCTTGCTATAAACAGAACACCGATGATGGTAACAACGATGTCCTTCTTGGTGAACTTACCGGTGAAGAGGCGGATAAGCACGTAAGAGATAGCGCCTACTGCAATACCGTTGGAGATAGAGTAAGTAAGGGGCATCATAATAAGTGCGAGGAATGCGGGAACTGCAGATGCGATATCGTCCATATCAACCTTAGCAAAGTTCTTGAGCATAAGAACGCCAACGTAGATAAGAGCAGGTGCGGTTGCACAAGCGGGAACGATGGCTGCTACGGGAGAGAGGAACAAGCATACGAAGAAGCAGAGAGCGGTTATGAGAGAAGCAAAACCGGTTCTGCCGCCTGCAGCAACGCCTGCTGCGGATTCAACAAAGGTGGTACAAGTGGAAGTACCGAGAACTGCACCTGCGCAGGTAGCAACAGAGTCGCACGCCATAGCCTTGTTTACGTCGATGGGGTCTCCGTTATCATCAAGCATATTTGCCTGAGAAGCGGTGCCGTAAAGAGTTCCGATAGTATCGAACATATCAACAAGTGTGAAGGTGATAACAAGAACAATAGCGTTTATAATTGCACTTGCACCGCCGGAGAACACGGTAAAGCCCTTGAAGGCGCCGAAAATACCGATAGAACCGAAATCCTTAAAGGTCTGGCCAACCTTGCCCAAATCAAAATTGGGAAGAGTCCAGGTGGTGAGATAATAAAGAACGGTAACAACACCGATGGTGATGATTACAGAACCCTTAACCTTTTTCTTATCAAGAACTGCGATGAGGAACAGACCAAGAAGAGCAAGAACAACGGGAGCAATAGCTACCCAAGCATCAAAGAAGCTCTTGCCTGCAACCGCACCGTGGAAATCGAAAAGCTGTACGAAGGTGTACTGGTTTTCCTGAATAATGCCGACGTTCTTGAAGCCGATAAAGGCAATAAACAGACCAATACCTGCGGGGATGGCCTTTTTAAGACAATCAGGCAGTGCTTTTGCGATATATTCTCTTGCGCCGGTGATTGAAAGAACAAGGAATATAAGACCGGAAAGAAGAATAATGCAAAGACCCTCACGGTAACCCTGAATAGGATCACCCTCTGCGAGAAGCGCGGGAAGAATGAAAGAAACGAAGAAGAATGAGTTAAGACCCATTCCGCACGCCTGTGCGTAAGGAAGTTTTGCGTAAAGTGCATAAAGCAGGGTACCAACAAAAGCTACCAGAATGGAAGCAATGTAAACTGCGTTCCAAATGGTATCGTATGCGCCGCCGGTGGTAAAGCCAACTACCTGATTGGGGTTGGTTACAACAATGTAAGCCATAGCGAAGAAGGTGGTGAGACCTGCCATTATCTCTGTTCTGACATTAGAGCCGCGTTCAGAGATTTTGAAGAACTTGTCCATAAAAGACCTCCTAAAATAATATAAGACAGCAACAATCGCCCCCCCCAAGAAGCCTAACGGTTTCTCGGGGACCCGATAAAAATACTGCCAAGGGTAAAAAATATCCACCCATAGCAGTATTTTAATATTTACGTAATAATTTGTCAATATTTTTTCAAAAAACACACCATTTTTAGCACTCTGCACAAACTCAAACACTAAATATAGTATAATGTGCAGAACATTATGTTAACACTCCGAGTATACCCTTTCGGCAAGAGAAAGGAAATCCTCTTTTGTAACGGCAGTGTTTATATCTCTGCGCAAAGCGGCGCTTCCACGAAGTCCCTTTGTATACCAAGAAAGATGGGAACGCATCTGACAAAGAGCACGCTCGCCCTCGAAAAACAAAAGCCTTTCTATATGCTCTTTTATAACAGAAAGCTTTTCGGTATCCGGTATTTCTCTTCTGGGAACACCGTTTATATCGTCAATGAGATACGCAAATATCCAAGGTGCGCCCATTGCCGCTCTGCCGACGGCAAGTCCGTCCGCCTCGGTAAGCGCATACGCTTGGTCTGCTTTAAGAGTAAGTCCCACATCGCCGGAAGCGATAACGGGGATATCAACGGCCTGTTTTACTCTGCGTATCTCACCGCAATCGGAAGCACCGGAATACATTTTATCTCTTGTTCTGCCGTGAACGGTTACCGCCGCCGCACCTGCTTGCCTGCACGCCAGCGCAAGCTCCGGTGCATTAAGGCTGTTTTCATCCATTCCGATACGCATTTTTACGGTTACGGGAACGGAAACCGCTTTTGCAACCTTTTCAACTATATTTGCCGCCTTATCCACATCCCGCATAAGGGCACAGCCCTCTCCGTTGCGGACTATTTTATGGACGGGACAACCCATATTAATATCTATCATCTGCGGAGAAAGCGACATAAGCTTATACGCCGCCTCTGCCATTACATCGGCATCCGAGCCGAATATCTGTATTGCCGCAGGGAGCTCCTCATCCGTTAAGGAAGCAAGCCTAAAGGTGCGCTCGTCGCCCATTGTGACAGCCTTCGCGGAGATAAGCTCGGTGGTAACAAGCTCTGCACCGTAACGCACGCAAAGAGCGCGGTAGGCGCGGTCGGTAACGCCCGCCATAGGGGCAAGGGTCAGACCGTATTCGAACAAAACATTTCCTATCTGCATCAGCTTATCTTATTACCCCTCTCGTTGCCTGAAGCAAAGGCATACGCCGCTTTGAACAAAGCGGGATATTTGCTTTCGCCGCACGCAAACATTTCCTCCGAAAGCTTTTTTGCCGCCTCCAGCATATTCATATCTGCGGCGGAGGCTACTCTGAAAACAAGCTCGCCCGATTGCTTTTCGCCAAAGAAATCGCCGGGGCCGCGCTGTTCAAGGTCTGCGTTGGCTATGGCAAAGCCATCGTTGGTCTCACACATTATTCTAAGACGGTCTTCTGTCTTTCCGCCTGCATGGTCGGACATAAGCACACACATACTCTTGTCCTTGCCCCTGCCCACTCTGCCGCGTAGCTGGTGAAGCTGGGAAAGTCCGAAGCATTCGGCGTTTTCAATAAGTATTACCGTGGCGTTGGGAACATCCACGCCCACCTCAACAACTGTGGTGGAAACAAGTATTTTAGTTTCGCCGCCCGAAAAGGAGCGCATTACCGCATCCTTTTCCGCAGGTGTCATTTTGCCGTGAAGCATACCGATCTTTATATCCGAAAAATTACCTCTGCGCATAGCCTCGGCATAGCCCTCTGCGCTCTGCTTGTCGCTTTCCTCGTTTTCTTCAACAAGAGGGCAGATTATATACGCCTGATTGCCTGCGGCAATGCGGTCACGTATCATTTTGAATACACGTTCACGTTTATCGCTTCCCACCAGATAAGTATCTATCTTTTGTCTGCCGGGAGGAAGTTCATCAAGGACGCTAATATCAAGATCACCATACATAATAAGCGAAAGAGTGCGAGGAATGGGTGTTGCGGACATTACAAGCATGTGAGGCTTTATATTTCCGCTTCCGCCCTTTTCGGTAAGCCGCGCTCTTTGCATAACACCGAAACGGTGCTGTTCGTCGGTTATTACAAGTCCCAGATTTTGGTACACCACGTTATCCTGAATAAGGGCATTTGTACCAACCGCAACGTCAATGCTTCCTTCTGCAAGGCTTTGATTAAGAAGTATTTTTTGCTTTTTTGTAAGACTGCCCGTAAGCAAACCTACACGTATTCCAAAGGGAGAAAGCATTTTATCCAGCGTTTTTGCGTGCTGGGACGCAAGTATCTCCGTAGGTGCCATAAAGGCGCACTGACACCCGTTTTTCACCGCGAAATATATTGCGGATGCCGCCACTGCCGTCTTGCCGCTTCCCACGTCGCCTTGCAAAAGTCTGGTCATAGGAGTATCGCCGCACATATCGTTAAGTATCTCTTTAACGCTTCTTTCCTGCGCTGAAGTAAGAGAAAAAGGGAACGACTCAAAAAACTGCTTTACACCGCTGTTTTTGAAGGACATTTTAATCCCCTTTGAAGCGGTCTTGCCCCTGCGTGAAACGCGGAGAGCGGTCTGGAAGACTACAAGCTCGTTAAAAGCAAGGGTGCGTTTTGCCAAAGCTACATCATCACGGTTTTCGGGGAAATGGATTTTACGTATAGCCTCGCCCACGGTGAGAAGTGCGTATTTTTTGCGGATATCATCGGGGAAAATATCCGTTTTTGTATCTGCAAGGGGAATCACGTTGGTTACCGCGTTCTGCACTGTTTTTTGAGAAAGCCCTTTGGTGAGGCGGTATACGGGATAAACAGACCGGAGTTTTTTGCCGTGAAGAATGGGCTCGACCTCGGGAGAGACCATCTCCTTGCCGTAAAAGCCGTAAGTAACTTTACCGTAAAAACGGAAGGCTCTGCCTTGGGAAAAGACCTTAAGCAACCATTTTTGGTTAAAAAAGGTTATATTTACCGTACCGGTATCGTCACCTGCGGTAAATTTAATATACTGTACCTTTCCACTGCCGGTTTTTACGGGTGAATCCACCGTAAGAACAAGAGAGCACGTTTCGCCGTCCAACGCATCTGCAACTTTTTTTGTTTCGCCTCTGTATTCATAAGTACGGGGATAAAATGTAAGCAGATCTCCCGCGCAGGACAAACCAAGCTTGGCGAAGCACTTACTGCGCGCTTCGCCTATACCCTTTATGTACTGTAACGGTGTGTTGTGTTCCATTATATTTCTATCCTGTTATAAGGTGTTGCGGTGTTATCAAGTATTCGCTGTTCTCTGTCATGGCAGGAGAAAAGGAATACCTGTCCCTCCTCTGCGACGGTCTTGACCATATCAAGCATATATTCAAGTCTTTTTCCGTCAAGACGGACAAAAGCATCGTCCAGAACCAGAGGAGGACGGGTTTCGGAATAAATAAGATTAACAAGAGCCAGCCGCAGACACATATAAGCGCTGTCCTTGGTTCCTGCAGACATATAATCCGAATGCTTTGTGCCGACAGAAGTTTCGTAAGACATTGTAAGGGCGGTATCAAAGGACACCTTGTCGTACTTACCGCCTGTCACCGCAGACATATATTTACCTGCGTGGCGTGAAAGAGCGGGAGAAACTATATTGCGCATATATTTATCCGCTTCATCCAGCGCTTCTGCGGCAATAGTCACCGCGCTGTAAGACTGCTCAAGATATTTTATACGCGCCGCCACGGAATCTCTCTGCGCCTGAATAAGGGCGGGGTCGCCCCCTGCACCGATAAGTCTGCCTCTTTCGCCTTCTTTTTCACGCAAGCTGCTGCGCAAAGCTTCGTCCTGCTGTGCCAGCACCTCCAACGCCTGATTCAGCTCATCGCCGGTGTGGGCGGGCTGAACTGCATTTTCCGCCAGTTCGCTGATTTTCTTAAGATCGCAGGAAGCAAACGCCCCCTCCTGTACCGCTTTGGCGGTATCAAGCTGGGTACGGGTACGTGAAATAAGGTCTGCTGAGGTAACTATATCTGCAACGCGCTTGTTAACGTCCTCGGTGTCTCCGGGCATTCCCTCGGTTACCGAGAAAATATCCGCAT
>JAZSIT010000153.1:0-8224 GCA_045533895.1 Eubacteriales bacterium | reverse complement strand
GATGAACCGGAAAATATGCGTATTTTTTCCTTTAATTCGTTTTCGCCGTCTCCCGTAGCCGCAGACATATATACTGCGTTTTCAAAGGGCGCAACCGATATTCTTCCTTTATCGCACTTGTTCATAACCGTGATAACACGGTCTTTTTTATCCTCAAGCAGCTCAATAAGCTCTGCGTCCTCGCTGTCAAGAGGATTACTGCAGTCAAACACCGCTATAATGAGAGATGCTTTTTCTATCTCCTTAATACTGCGCTGTATTCCTGCCGCCTCCACAGTTTCTCCGCTTTCGCGTATTCCCGCCGTGTCTGCAAGGTTTAGCAGAATATCGTCAACCTTCACTTGCTCGGTAATAACATCGCGGGTAGTGCCCGCAATATCGGTTACAATAGCGCGGTCGGTACCGCAAAGCAGGTTCATCAAGGTGGATTTTCCCGTGTTGGGCTTTCCTGCAATAACGGTGGGAATACCCTCGGATATAGCTTTTCCGTATTTATGTGTGCCTGCAAGTCTGTTAAGCTCATCCTTAACATTCTTTAGTGCGCCCAGCATTTCCTCCACCGACATATCCGTCATATCCTCGTCGGGATAATCAATATACGCATACACCGTGGCGGCGGTGAGTATAAGCTTTGAGCAGACGGAATCTATTTTTTTGCTTATATTTCCGTCAAGCTGGCGCAGGCTTACCGCAAGATGCTTTTCACTGTGGGCATCAATAAGTCCGCCTACAGCCTCCGCCTGTGAAAGTGTAATTTTTCCGTTTATATACGCACGTCTGGTGAACTCTCCCGCACCGGCAGGGACTGCACCGGCCGCAAAGCATGCACGAAGCAGCTTTTCCTGCACCAATACTCCGCCGTGACAGCAAAGCTCTGCCGTATCCTCGCCCGTAAAGGAACGGGGGGCTATAAACACGGTTGCCATACCGTCATCGAAATTGCCGTCCTCATCGCGGAAATAGCCGTGAACGGCTTTTCCTGCAGGGTAATCGCATATATCCTTTCCGCTTGCAGGCAAAAACACCTTGCGGCAGACGGAAATAGCATCCTCGCCGGATATTCGTATTAACGCCACACCGCCTTTTCCTCTGGGGGTGGATATTGCCGCAACGGTACTCATTTGAACAGATCTCCCTCGGTCTTAAAACCGTCAAAATTATTTTGTCTCAACGCCTCGTAAACAGCAATTGCCGCCGCGTTGGAAAGATTAAGGCTGCGTATCTCGTCCAGCATGGGAATTCTCACACAGGACTCTCTGTTTGCTTTAAGCAGTTCCTCGGGCAGACCCTTTGTCTCTTTTCCGAAGATAAGGTAAACGTCGCCCGTATAACAAACGTCGGTATACTTTTTGTCTGCCTTGGTGGTAAAATACCAAAAGGCGCCCACGTTCTTTTCATAAAACTCTTCAATGTTGTCGTAATACCTTACGTCCAGATATTTCCAATAATCCAGCCCTGCACGCTTTAGGGTACGGTCGCTTATCTCAAAGCCGAAAGGGCGTATGAGATGAAGCGTCGCTCCGGTGGCGGCGCAGGTACGGGATATGTTTCCGGTATTCTGGGGTATCTCCGGCTCTAAAAGCACTACGTTTATACGGCTCAAAGTCAAAAACCTCTTTTCTTCACCACGTAGTATATAACATTTTCGTTAAATATGCAATTATTTTTACAAAAAGGTATGTATTTTTCTCTTTTTTTGATGTATAATAAACTGATTAAGACTATAAACCGGAGGAATTTTTACTTATGTCTTTTCTTTCTACACTGTTTCCGTCCTACAGCGCGAGACAGATCAAAAAGCTGAACGTAATTGCTGATAAAATAGATGCACTTGCAGACCGTTATTCCGCTATGAGCGATGACGAGCTGAAAGCGCAAACCGATATATTTCGTTCCCGCCTGCAAAAGGGGGAAACCACAGATGACCTGCTGCCTGAAGCCTTTGCCGTTGTCCGCGAGGTGGCAGACAGAGTTCTGGGCAAGCGTCCCTTCCGTGTACAGCTTCTTGCAGGTATAGTACTGCATCAGGGCAGAATTGCGGAAATGAAGACCGGTGAGGGTAAGACCCTTATGGCTACTCTTCCCGCATATCTTAACGCACTTGAAGGCAAGGGCGTACACGTTGTTACCGTAAATGATTACCTTGCAAAGCGAGACAGTGAGTGGAACGGAAATATATTCCGCTTTCTCGGTCTCTCTGTAGGACTTATTATTAACGGTCTCACTCCCGACCAGCGCAAAGCGGCTTATGCCTGCGATATTACCTATGGCACCAATAACGAAATGGGCTTTGATTACCTCCGTGATAATATGGTGGTGTACAAGGAGCGTCAGGTGCAGAGAGGACATTTCTTCGCTATCGTTGACGAGGTGGACTCTATTCTTATCGATGAAGCCCGTACCCCCCTTATTATTTCCGGCGCAGGCGAAAAAAGCTCGGAAATGTATGAGAAGGTGGACCGTTTCGTGCGCCGTCTCAAGCCTCTTGTTATAAAGGAAAACGATTCCAAAAAGTCGGATGAGGATCTGGAAGAAGACTATATCGTTGACGAAAAGGCGCGTAACGCAGTTCTCACCGGCAGGGGTATTAAAAAGGCGGAAGAATACTTCGGAATAGAAAATCTGGGTGACTACGAAAACACAGACCTTGTGCATTATCTTAACAACGCTATCCGCGCTCACGGCGTTATGAAGGACGACGTGGATTATATAGTTAAGGATGGCGAGGTGCTTATCATAGATTCCTTTACGGGACGTATTATGCCCGGCAGACGTTTCTCTAACGGCTTGCATCAGGCTATTGAAGCCAAGGAAAACGTTGATATTCAGAAGGAGAATATGACTCAGGCGACCATCACCTTCCAGAATTACTTCAGAATGTATCAAAAGCTTTCGGGCATGACCGGTACCGCAGTTACCGAGGAAGAGGAGTTCCGCGGTATATACAGCCTTGACGTTGTGGAGATACCTACCAACCGTCCTATGATCAGAAAAGACCATAACGACGTAATGTATACTACCATAAACGGAAAATACCGTGCTATTATTGCGCAGATACTTGAATGCCACAAGAAGGGACAGCCCGTTCTGGTAGGTACCGCGTCTATTGATAAGAGTGAAGCACTTTCCAAAATACTTACCGTAAACAAGATAAAGCACAGCGTGCTCAACGCCAAAAACCACGAAAAGGAAGCAGAAATAATCGCTCAGGCAGGCAAGTTTGGTGCGGTCACCATCGCCACCAACATGGCAGAACGAGGCACCGATATTATGCTTGGCGGTAACTCCGAGTATCTTGCAAAGGCACAGATGCGTGACGAAGGCTTTAGTGATGAGCAGATATTCGAATCCACCGAATTCGGCGTTACCGACGATGGGGATATTATCGCCGCAAGACAGCGCTTTAAGGAGATCGAGTCTGAAAAGCGTATTGTTACCGATGAGGAAAGAGCCCGTGTTCTTGAAGCCGGCGGATTGTTCATTCTGGGCACAGAACGCCACGAAAGCCGACGTATTGACAACCAGCTCCGCGGTCGTTCGGGACGACAGGGCGACCCCGGCGAAAGCAGATTCTTCCTCTCTATGCAGGATGACCTTATGCGTCTCTTTGGAGGCGACCGTATTCAGGCACTTGCCGCAAGTATACCCGACGACCAGCCTATTGACCTTAAGATACTTTCCAACAGCGTAGAGACCGCACAAAAGCGTCTTGAGGGCAACAACTACGAGCGACGTAAGAACGTGCTTCAGTACGATGACGTTATGAACCGTCAGCGTGAGCTTATTTACCGTCAGCGTAATGACGTGCTTGAAAACCGTGATCTTAAGAGCACTATCGAAAAGATGATAGACGAATATATCGACGGCGGTATGTTCGAGTTTATCGGTGAGCGCACCTATGACGAATGGAATCTTGACGGATTGCGCACTCACTTTGCAGGTGTACTGTGCGGTGAGGGCGATTTCCGTTATACCGATGACCAGCTTAAAAAGCTTAAAGCTTCCGATATCAGAGAGCTTCTTACCAATCGCGCACAACAGCGTTATGCACTTCAGGAGGAGATATTTACTCCCGAGGTGTTCCGCGAAATAGAACGCAGATTACTTCTCGCCAGCGTTGACCGCAACTGGGTAATTCACATTGATGCGATGGATGACCTTATCTCCAGCGTGGGACTTAACGCATACGCCCAGCGCGATCCTGTCACCCAGTATAAAATTCAGGGAAGCGATATGTTTGATGAAATGATCGCCACCATCCGTGAAGAGACGGTACGCAGTGTTCTTACCGTTTCTCCCAAACGTCAGGTAGAGCGCAAGCAGATATTGGTGGATGGTACTGCGGGAATGAAGGGCGATAAATCTCTCAACCGCACCGTCAAAAAAGCTCCCGTAAAGGTAGGTCCCAACGATCCTTGCCCCTGCGGAAGCGGAAAGAAATATAAAAAATGTTGCGGTTCGCCTGCAAACGAAGCCAAGGGTGAATAAAAATGGGCTTTGGCATTATTCTTTGCGGCTTAGCTCTGCTTATCGGCGTTGAGGCGGGATTCGGCGTTATCGGATATCCCCTTATATGCTATGGCTGTGTAAAATTAAGCCGTGTTCACGATGATTTTAAAATATGTGCCCTTTTGGCATTACTTAATATTCCTTATTCGGCGGCATCCGGTCTTACTTTGTTCGGTGTACTTCCCGCCAACAATATGGTTACCAACTGCTTAAACGTAATGCATTACGTGTTTTCTGCCTTTATGTTTTGGTATTTCTGTATGCGTATACGCGCCATTGCCAAGGAAGGCGAGGACGAAAAGCTTACGTCAAGCGCAACCTTTAACGGTCTTATGGCGATAAGCTATTGTGTCTGGACGCTGGCCGTGCTGTTTATCCCGTTTATACAAAATACCATTATCGCAGGACTTCTCGTATTGCTTAAATACGTGTTGATTATTATGGGAATATTCTTCCTTCTTTCCTGCGGCGCAAAAATAACCACCCCTTCGCAAATGGCAAGAGAAAAGGCACAGGAGCTTGTAAAGGAAAATAAAAAGAACAAAAAATAAAGGAGGAGTATAAGGTGAAAAAGAAAACACTGCCGTTTTTTCTGTCTCCGCTCATACCCATCGGTATAATATTTCTGTGCAACCCAATATTCGGTATAACGGATATTTTGCCCGATGTTATCGGATGCTTGTGCTTGTGGCTGGGACTAACTGAGCTTTCGTATATCGACAGCCGTATGGACTTTGCCCGTAAAAAATTACTTTTACTGACGGCGATATGCGGAATAAAACTGGTACTTACTCCTTACGTTTCCCGCAGCGGCGTTTCTTCGGATATGCTGGCGGCAACCGCTTTCTTCGGTGTTATAGAAGCGCTGCTGCTCATACTTATCTTTAACGATCTATATGAGGGGCTTACATACGCAGTCTCCCGAAGGGGAGAAGGGGAATCGTTACGAGTATTCGACGGCGCAAAAATACTGGCAATGGTGTTTGTACTTGCCCGCACTTTACTCAATATTATTCCCGAGTGTGCTTCTATCTTTGAACTTGCCGCGCACACAGATATCACCAATGCAGAACTATTCTACAGTATTGCGGGGCTTAAAAATTATTTCCACCTGCTTAACGGATTCCTTGTACTTATTGCGGGAATATGGTGGGCGGTAAGTCTGTGCGGTATATTCCGCAAACTCCGCAAAGATTCCCTTTTTATTGCCGACCTTGAAGCGTCTTACAGTACAAGTTATTCCGGCAATATAGCCGCAAAGGTAAAGCTGTGGCTGAAAAACGCCTCACGTATAGTAATGCTGGCGCTTGTGTTCTATTTCCCCCTTGATATCGTATTTACCAGCGTGCTTCCTAATTTCGTTGCAACGGCGCTGCTTCTTTTGGGTGTTGCCGCCTTGGGTATTCCTTTAAGAAAAAAGCTTTGGAAACAGTTTAATATCTTTATTTGTATATACGCTTTTGGAGTTCAGATATTTGCATACGTTTACCGCGCCGTGGCAGTTGATCTTACCATAGACTTTTTCTATCAGCTTGTTGTTTGGGATGTCATTATCTGTTCTGTTATTGGTATTGCGGAGTTTGTTTCTTTTGTTCTTCTTGCCAAAATGTGCGAAAAGATATTTAACGGATATATTGAACAGATATGTCCCGAAGGAAACGTGTCCCTTATGTATTCGGTAAAAATTGCCGTATATGCTTCGGGTTTTATATATCTCGTAGGCTATGCTTTGCCACTGCTTCGAGGCTATCTTGTAATACCACAGGCAGTTGCTTTAATAATTATCGGCGCGATAATAAACTCAAACGTTAATTTTGTTACTGGAATTTTAGATGACCCGGAGGTTAGCAGTAAATTATGTGCGGATTCATAGGAATTCTGAACAATAACGGTATTACCGAAACCGATATTTCGGATACCAAAAAGATGTCTCATATCATAAGACACCGCGGGCCCGATCTTGATAACGGCTATACGGGGGACAAGGTGTGCTTCGGCTTCCGCCGTCTTTCCATAATCGACCTTGAGGGCGGCACACAGCCATACGTTTCACCCGACGGACGCTATTCTTGCGTTTACAACGGCGAGGTGTATAATTATCTTGAACTGCGCAACGAGCTGCTTGCCAAGGGTGAAAAATTTGAATCCAATTCTGAGATAGAGGTAATGGTTCGTTTGTACTCTCTGTATGGCGAAAGCTTTATTTCCCGTCTCCGCGGTATGTTTGCGTTTCTTATTTACGACCGTGATACAGGCACTCTTATGGCAGGCAGAGACCCGTTTGGTATAAAGCCTCTGTATTTCCGTGTGGAAAAGGACCGTACCGTCTTCGCCAGTGAGATGAAAGCGTTTTTCGGTGACAGCGAGTACCAAGGCTTTTCTGTTGATAATGCTTTATTACAGCATTATTTTTCCTTCCAGTTTGTGCCCGAGCCTGATACTGTGGGCGGCGATATAAAAAGCGTGCCCAAGGGCTCGTATATGCTTATAAACGGCGATAAGCGCGAGACATTTTCTTATTGGAAGCCCGTCTTTTCGCCTGACCGTACCGGCACTTATGATTCCCGTAAAAAAGCTCTCCGCGAGGCGGTGGAGGAATCCGTACGCTACCATATGCTGGCAGACGTTCCTGTGGGAAGTTTTCTTTCCTCAGGCGTGGATTCCGCAATTATTACCGCAGTGGCGTCCAAGCTTCAGCCGGGCATAAAGGCGTTTACCGTAGGCTTTGACGTTAAGGGCTTTTCCGAGATCGAGGACGCTTGCGAAATTTCCAAGCATCTGGATATCGACCATATTACTCTCCGCGCAACGGTAGAGGATTTTAAGGCAGCCTTTGAAAAGACTATCTACCATTTAGACTCTCCTGTGGCAGACCCGTCCGTGGTTGCTATTTATCTTATTTCCCAAGAAGCGTCCAAACACGTAAAAACCATTCTTTCGGGCGAGGGAAGTGATGAATTGTTCGGCGGTTACCGCCAGTATGCTACCGCCGCTCCCAGTGCGCGAATGAATTCTCTGCCCCAATTTATAAAGAGTTTTCTTTTGTTTATCGCAAACCTTATGCCAGATGGTATGAAGGGCAAGGGGTACATCACACGCGGTTGCGTTCCCATTGAAAAGCGCTTTGTGGGCGGTTCCTTCATTTTCACCGAACAGCAGAAATCCCATTTCCTTCGCACCTTTGATAAGGACGTGCACTTTACCCAGCGCACGGAGCATATTTTTGCATCTGCCGCAGGATATACTCCTCTCCAGAAGATGCAGCATTGTGATCTGAACTGTTGGCTCCCCTCGGACATTCTTGTTAAGGGCGACCGTCTTTCTATGGCGCATTCTCTTGAAGCGCGTGTTCCCTTCCTTGATAAAGAGGTGTTCAAGGCGGCAAGAGTATTGCTTGACAGCGATAAAATATCCCACGGAACTACCAAATATATCCTGCGCGAAACTTTTTCGGATCTGCTTAACAGCGAAACGGTAGTGCGTCCCAAGAAGGGTTATCCCGTTCCCGTCCGCGTGTGGCTGAAGGATGAACTGTTTGATTGGGCAAAGGATATTCTTGTAAACAACCCCGCAGCTCAGTTTATAGATGAAAAATATATTATAGAGCTTCTTGAAAAGCACGCTTCCGGCAAGGGAGATTATTACCGTCAGATATGGGCAGTCATCGCCTTTATGACATGGTACAGATTATACGTTACCGAAGCGGACAAGACAA
>JAZSIT010000006.1:0-28740 GCA_045533895.1 Eubacteriales bacterium | reverse complement strand
GCGCCGGTAACATGAACGGTTTCTGTGCCAGAAACGGTGTCATAACCGAGCAGATCGTTAACGATTACCAGCATAGCTGCAACATCATCCTGAGTATAGGTTGCGTTGCCACCGCCCATACCTTTCTTAACAGCGATGTTTGCAAGAGTACCACCGTTGTTGGTAAGAGAAGAGGATGCAACGTTGGTTGCCTGTGCAGTTGCGGTAGATGCGTTGGATTTTGCAGTACGGTATGCAAGCTGACGGTCAGTCATACCGGAAGCGGTACCAACTGCGCGGAAGCCCAGATCCTTGGAAGGATAGAAGTTGGCGTTGGTAGTGTCATAAATACCGGTAAGTGTGCTTGCAGAAAGACTGCTTACTCTACCATCTGCGCCGTATGCGGGAATCTGGAGAGGCTGTCCGGAGATAGTAGAACCATCTGTAGTGTTAAGTACGGAAGGAAGTAAAGTAATAAGCTCTACACCGTAGTTAATACCGTGAGAATCTTTGCTCAGATCTACAAGGTTACCCCAATAAAGATTGGAGTCGCCGGAAACCTGGCCGTCTTTTACGTCTTCCAAGGAACGAAGTGCCATTTCCAATGCGCCGTTTGCGCCGACAGCGGTGTTGATGCCGGTTACTTCAGGTGCGGTGGAAAGGGTGAACCACGCATATGAAGAAGATACAACCATGATCAAAGCAACTAAGAGCATGGCTGTTGCAGAGATCAGCTTACCTTTGATACCATAAGTAAGCTTTTGTTTGTTTTGCATTTTTCATTTTCCTTTCAAAAAAGTATTTTTGTTTTGCGTTTTTTCGCAGGGGAAAAACCTGCGGTACCTCCGCCGAGGCTATGTATTAACCTTTCTCACAGCCGAGCACTGCCGTGATAAGGGAAAATAACCTAAAGTTTTTTAATCACTCAAGGTGATGCATATATATTTCGAGTCCCAGATTACCGCCGATAAGCTCGTTGGTGCAATCGGGGTCGTCCCCCTCAAGCCACACGACAACGGTGTATTTATGTACCTGCATAGGCTCAAAATCATAATGTATGCCGCTGGCGACCACCTCATCCGACTCAAAGGGAACGGGGCGCAGACGCCAGAAGGTTACTGCCTGAGTTTGGTGGATTATCTCATATTGCTCGTCCGGCTTAGCGGCGTGCTCACGCAAGGGAGCGACAATATATGCGAATTTATCGTCATCCAACGTAGGTAGCGTCTGTGGAGTGCCGTCTTCGTTTGCCTTTGCGTAAAATGTCATCTTTCCATCGATAAACACCATTATCCACGCGGCTTTCGACAGGTTGTTGGATTCGGAATTCACACGTATTTCCCAAGCGTAATCCGCAATTTCATCGCCCTCGTTACGTAGATAGTATGTAGTGGCGAAAAAGTTGCCGGTGTGTGCGCCGTTTGAAGCATCTATATCCGCAGGGATATCGGTTATAGACAGCGGCGATACGTTTTCCACAGGGGTGCAGAAGATGTGAGAGGTGGGGTTGATAAACTCCGGAACCTCGCTCAGCACAAAGCCCTCACGGAAAAGCTTATCAGACATACTTACGGTGAAGTGTCCTCTCAGTTCGGTGATATAGGACATGGCGTAAAGTAATGCCAGCAAGGTTGCCGCCAACGCAAGTAATATCCATCCGCCCTTGCGCCAAAACCACCAGAGGATAAGGGCAAAAGTTTTGTTTTTATCAAAATATAACCCGAGACTTGAGGCGGTAAGCTCAAAATCCTTTTTGTCCTTCACGCCCATTTTACGCATATCACGGCGAAGCTTTTTTCTGCCCGCTTTGATCTGCTTTATCTCGTCCTTAGTGAGGACTACGCCTGCACGTTTCTTTTTGAAAAGACCGCGCTGTTTTTTTTCTGCTCCGGTTATTTTTTGCTTTTCCTGCTTCTTGTCTGCCATATCGGTTTCTCCGGCTTACGCCTGTTCCCTTGCAAGGGAATCAAGCACAAGCTCGTCATCGCTGACGGGGATTCCAGTCATAGTGCCGGATGAACACAACGCGCCGTGCTTGTTCAGCCAAGCAAGAACCTCCGGCGTATCAGCATTTTTGCCGATAACCGTAATGCCCTTACGGCGAAGATCGTTAATACCGGAAACACCCTCGTTTTTACGATACAGCTGAGGAGACAGTCTGACTCGGGTGATACCCATCTTTATAAGCTGCTCAGGAGACAGCTCTGCGTCAGGATGATAATCATCCACCACCAGACAAATTCCATTTCTGGGATAACGCTCGATTATCTCAAGATTGGTTTTACTGCAGGTGCGCAGGATCTCCTCGGGTATGGTGAGAAGAAGCTGATCCTTGCTTATTGGCTGGTTCTCAAAAAGCTTGATAAAGCTTTGAAGCTGTGTACCGGAAAGATAGAAATCCGGCAACATCTCAAGCAGTATGCCCTCCAAGCAAAGATTGCAGTTGTTGATACGAAGCACGGTGTCCGCCGCCTCATAGAGGAAGTACCAGGAAAGCTCCTCAACAAGATTGGTGCGCTTGAACAGCTCTCTCAATTCGGAAGCGGAATCTGTTTCACCCGGTCTGTCAGATATACCGGCAAACCAAGGTGTCGCCTCATACATAAGCACGTTTCCGTCATCATCGGAAACCATAGGTCTGTAGGAAAGTCCCATAACACGGTCAGCCCGTCTCTCAACAAGAGGGATGGTCTTGGGCAACGTGCGGGTATATGTAATATACTTGTTGTAAACTGCAAGACAGCTTTCCTTGGCGGCTTTAAGCACGTCCACCAATTCAGACGCCCACAAAATTCCTGCACCCGAAACTATAGTGTCAAATGCAATCTCAAAGGGATTTTCAGATCTCGTTTCAGATGCGATACGGTCCAGCTCTTTGGCAAGACCTACTATTTGCGCTGGTGCGCTGGTATCGCTTCCCAATCTGCCGGCAGGAAAACCGCTTCCGTCCCATCGCTCCATATGCTGCTCACAGCATTCGCGCATAATAAGCCAGGGAATATTCTTTGTGGGGCGCTCTGTAAGCTCGCCTTTTCTTTTTTCCTTGGCACGCGCGCCTTTTTCCTGAAGGCTTGCTACGAGAAGGCGTCCGTCGGTAGTGTATTTTTTGTACACCGCCTCTTCTTCATCGGTAAAATCGTTTTGCCAGATCTGATATTCAGGGGGAACCAACGCTTTGCCAAGCTGATGGTAAAGTCCGCATTTGTACATAAGATCTGCATACTGACCCTTGATACGCTCTTTTCCGCCGGCGGTGTTGGAGCCAAATCTAAGCTTGACTGCCTGCACGAACAGCGCCTGCGTATATGCGGCGACTCTTACTGATTGCTGTCGGATAACCGGTGCGAGACCTCTGAACGCTTCGTCCCAAGTTTCGTATTCTTTTCGTTTCCAGTTTTGTCCTTCCAAAGCAAATTCTTCCTTTTATCTATGTATAGCCGTATACCTGATCCCTTTTTTTCAAAAAAAGATCAGGTTCGGATTTAATATTTACTCGGCATCGTCCGCTATATCGTAATCAACAAGCGGAGTGTCGTCGGTGGTTTTCTTCTTTTTGCTCATGAATATGACCACGAACAACACCACACCTACCACGTTGATGGAAAGACTGATCCAGAAAAGTATCGGCCATACGCGGTGGGAGCCTATATTACAATAATCGTCTGTAGGCTCGGTGGGTACGGGTTTTTCAACAATAACCGTGTTCGCGTCTTTTATCTCGGCAATCTTGGCGATGATTTCGGCAAGAAGCGCCTCAAGCTCTGCGGCACAAGCATCTACCGCGGCTTGGTCACCGCTGTTTAGAAGCTCCTGCGCTTTATCGAGCAACTCACACATTTGCTTCCACAATGCGGAAAGGTCTTCGTTGTCAGCATGCTCCTGCACCGCCGCAATAGCATCATTAAGCGCGGTATAATTCATGCGGACAAGAACCGCAATGGCACTCTTGAGAGTAGCGGCTGCCGCGTCAACTTCTGCTTGGTTTTCGCTGGTGGTTGCTGTTTTTGCTGACTCAAGAGCGTTTGCTACCGCTTCCCAGCTTATATCGGTATAATCAGCTTCGTTCAGACCCTCTGCAATGGTGATCTGTTTTTCAAGCTCGGTATAATCAATAGTAATTTCTAATTTTACCAGCGCGGCAATCGCATTTTTAAGCGCCGCAGCGGCATTGTCGACCACCTTTTGGCTGTTGCTTCCTCTTGCGGAAACAGCAGAGGAAAGTGCGCTTTCCAAAGCGGTCCATGTTTCGGGAGTATAATCCTCTTCTTTAAGTCCCTCCGCGATAGCTATCTGTCTGTTAAGCTCGGTATAATCAATACCGTTGGAGGAGACGGTTACCAGACCGGCAATTGCGGCTTTAAGATTGTTTGCGGCAGTGTTTACTTCGGTCTGATTGGTGCTCTTTAACGCTTCGTTTGCCTTTGTCAAAGCCTGAGTAAGCTTGGACCAGGAAGCAGAAGTATAATCCTTGGATTTAAGAGCTTCAGCTATCTTTATCTGTTTGATAAGTTCGGAATAATCAACGACGTATTCGGGAATCTTTTCAAGCTGCTTTATGGCGTTTTTAAGAGTTTCGGTAGCTACGTCAACACCCTCTTGGTTAGTGCTGTTGAGAGCTTTCTTTGCGTTATCGTATGCGGCCTTAAGCACGCTCCAGGTTGCAGAAGTGTATTCGGTGGAAACAAGAGATTCTGCAATTCTTATTTGCTCTTTAAGAGCTTCAAAATCAATTTTAGGATCGCCTTTTACAACGAATTCAACGGTAACGGTTTCGGGAGGATTCATATCCTCACCGTCATCACTGGTTTCGTATTCAAAGGTTATTGTGCAGGTCTGTCCTGCAAGCGCCTTATCGGAAATAGTAAGTATTAAGGTAAGGGTGCATTTTTCAACTGCGGGATATGTAAAATATGCAACCAAATGCTTGCCGGGGAGAGGTCTTGCAGAACCGGAAAATCCGGTCATTGAGGTGCTGCTGGTTACTATAATATCGGGATCGGAAAAAGTGAAAGTGCCTTCAATACCTGCGATATTCTCAAAGGTAAAATCAACGGCTACTTGTTCACCTGCCCTGCCGCTAACCTCAGAGGGTGCGGCGGCGTTAACGGTAATCACAGTGCAAGAGAAAAGCGCAACGGTGAGTAACAAAACCAATATTCTTTTTATGTGTATCATTTTGCTTCGTCCTTTAATAATCGATTTGTCGTTTTTGCCTTGCACACCGCTAAAAAGCGATGTGCAAGGCATAGTCACCGTTTATGTGTTTTCGGTGCCGGGGGAAAATTTATCTTGCACTAATCTTTTTTCTGGATCTGATTACAAGAACAGTGCCTACTACTGCAGCTGCCATAAGCAGTACAGCGTATATGATAGCGGTAGCTCCGCCGAGTTCGGGAACGGACGCTTTAACAAGGTTTGCAATAGCAACCTTAAGTGCGCCTGCTGCAGCGTCTACAACTGCCTGATCGTCAGATTCTCTTGCAGCGATAGCTACTTCGAGAGCCTCTTCCAGGTCTGCCCAAGATTCTGCGGTATAATCGGACTTTTTAAGTCCTTCAGCTATAGCGATCTGCTCATTGAGCTCGGTATAATCAACAGGAACGATTACAGGAGGCTCTTCCTTCTTTACGAGTGCATCGATTGCTGCCTTGAGAGCTGCAGTTGCATCGTCTACTTCCTTCTGGGTTTCAGCGTTGTCAACCAGTGCCTTTGCTTCTGCAAGTACTGCTTCCATTGCTGCCCAGGATTCTGCAGTGTAATCGTCTTCAGTAAGAGCTTCTGCTCTTTCGATCTCTGCCTTAAGTGCGGTGTAATCGATAGGAACGATTACGGGAGGCTCTTCCTTCTTTACGAGTGCATCGATTGCTGCCTTGAGAGCTGCAGTTGCATCGTCTACTTCCTTCTGGGTTTCAGCGTTGTCAACCAGTGCCTTTGCTTCTGCAAGTACTGATTCCATTGCTGCCCAGGATTCTGCAGTGTAATCATCTTCGGTGAGAGCTTCTGCTCTGTCGATCTCTGCCTTAAGTGCGGTGTAATCGATGGGAACGATTACGGGAGGCTGAGTCTTCTTTACAAGTGCATCGATTGCTGCCTCAAGTTTTGCGGTCGCTCTATCAACCTGACCCTGAGTAAGTGCAACGAAAAGAAGTGCCTTACCTGCATCATAAGCTTCCTTCATTGCTGCCCAAGAGTCTGCAGTATATTCATCTTCGTTCAGCGCATCAGCTCTTTCGATCTGCTTGATAAGATAATCATAATTGATATGAAGAACGATGGGCGCCTTCTTAACGGTTACTCTTGCAGTATCGATCTGGTAAGCGGGAACGCTGGGAAGAGTACCGTCAACGGTGGTCTCATACTCGAAAAGAATGTCGCAAACCTGACCAACCGTTGCAGTGGATGCTACGGTAAGAGTAAGCTCGATAACGCAATCAATAGGAGAAGCGTTAAAGAAGGTCAAAAGGCCGTTTGCGGGGTTGTATTCTTCTTCCTGGCCTACAACGTCAACAGAGATGGCGGAGAACATGGAAGAATCGGTGAAATAGAAGGTGCCTTCAAGAGCCGCGATGTTATCATAAGAAAAAGTGATAACAACGGTTTCACCGGCTACCGCGGTTGCTCCGGTAGGAGCAACTGCGGCAAATGCGGGAATAGCCATGGTAAAGGAGAGTACTGCAACGAGCAACAAAGCAAAAATATTTTTAATGTTTTTCATCTTTTCTACCTCCCTTATTATTTGTCAAGCGAGGACTCGTATTCGTCCCAGTAAACTATCTTCTTGGTTATCTTGACAGCGTCTGCGATCTTAATGCTCGAGTCATCGTTTACGTCTGCTGCGAGAGTCTGATTTGCATCAAATACGATCTCGTCAACAAGTTTCTTACTGATAAGCGTTGCGTCACCTACGTCAACACGGCCGTTTCCGTTTACGTCACCAAGAATGATGATAGTGTATTCAACGGTTGCGGGGTTGAGAGAAAGTGCATTGCTTGCGATTGCGGTGATCTTGGTTCCGTTGGGAACAAGTGCGTCATCTGCGAGAGTGCCGTCACCTACGATAACCTCGATAGTATCTGCATTAATTGCGGAGAATACAATGAGGTCGCGGAGTTCAGCTACGGTAATACCGTTACGGATGGTATCAAGAATGATGATTCCGTTAACAGTGTCAACCTTGGAGCCGGCAATCTTGTCATTAACGGTGATTTCGGGGATACCGGTTCCCTCTACGAATTCGGGATCGAGAGGAATGGTACCATCTTCAAAGAGTTTTGCACCTACGTAGAAATCGGTAACCTCTACGTTTGCTACTGCGGAGTAGCCCTTAAGAAGAACCTTATCTACGATTCTTTCCACGTTGCTTCTGGTCATGCCGTAAGCGCCGTCTGCATCAACAAAGCTTGCAAGAGTGCGGTTGCCGCCTTCAAGGTCTGCCTTGCGAACTACTGCTGCAGCAAGCTTACCTGCACGGTCGAAAATTGCTTCAAGTTCTTCAACTTCGGAGCCGACTACGCCGGTAAGTCCAAGGTCGTCGACCATATCGCTGAACTCATCGTTCATGCCGAGGTTCTTGAGTGCGGTGATAACCTGTGCGGTAGTAAGATCGTTAAATGCCTTGGTAAGAGGTGCCATATTGTCGAGCTCGTAGTACTTTTCAATACCATCAACAAGCGCTTCGTTAGCGGGAGCGCCGATACCGTCTGCAATGATTACGCTGAACATTACTGCGTATGCAGGATCGGTAAGGTCGGAGAATACGTCTACGTTTGCAGAAGCGTTAAGGAAGAGCTCCTTACCGTTCTTGCCATGCTCGAGAGTTACGTTAACATCTGCTGAAGTGGTCTTGCCAAGTTCTGCAAAAATGTCGGAAACAGCTGCCTTTTCGTTGTCTTCACCAACTACGTAAACCTTAAGGTTTCTGGTGGTGCCGGGCTCGCCGGAAACGATACCTGCAGTGAGGTAATCTTCAGTAGTTTCGTGTCTGAAGTTGATACCCCAAGGCTTGGTTACAAACTCATAAGAGTAAACAGGAGCGTTGTTTGCGATAGCGTCGCTGATTGCGGTGAAATCGAAGGAATCATCAAGAACAGTGTTGATGAGAGCGGAAAGCTCAGCGGTATCAACAAAGGTGAGAACCTCTTCAACTACGGAATCAAGACGGTTGGACTTGGAGTAAAGTGCTACGAGATCTTCAACGGTAATGTCATAAACAACGTTGCCGTCTATTTCAAGATAATTGCTGGTATAGCCGTTGAATACCAGGTCGCTGGCAAGCTCAAGAACGAGGCTTGCTGCGTTGGGAATCTCGGTTGTGTTGAAGAGACCTGCGTCAACTTCAACGATAAGATCGCCGTTTGCATCCTCATAAAGTGCATAGAATTCGTTTTCAACTACGCCGTCAGAATTCTGAACGAAGCCTGCCTTTACAAAGGAGGAAACGTCTGCTACGTACTTACCGCCAACGATAATAACGTTTCCGGAAACAGCGCCGGTTACTTCGCCGTCAACGCTGTCTGCGAGATTGCTGTCAACGATAATTACCTTGCCGTTACCGGTGATATCACCGTTTACGGTAAAGCCGTTAAGGTTAAGAAGAGTGGTTGTGTCAAATACGAGATCTGCATTTACGTCATCAAGAAGAACGATGGATGCAGCGCCTTCGATTTCGGAAAGCTTGGAAGCGAGGTTGTTGGTAAGGCCAACCTTGTTGGTTATGCCGGAAGCCTTAACGTCAACAAACAGAGCTTCGTACTCGTTGCTGAGATCGTCGATGGTAAGAGTCATGGTGATCTTAATGCCGGTATTCTTTTCAGCGATAACGCCTGCGAGAGAACCGAGGTTAAGAGCATCTATAGCATCGGAGATGTCAAGAACACCTGCCATGGTACCGGTGGTCGCATTATAAGTGAAGGATGCGCCGGTATAGAAATCTACCAAAGAATTATACAATGCTTCGGAGCCCTTCTTGGAAGCAAGATCAAGGTTGAAACCAAACTTGGAAAGTGTGTTATCAAAGGTGGTTACGGTAACCTCGGGAGTGCTGAGAACGGGGATAAGAAGATCATTGAAGAATCCGATTGCGATTTCGCTGTTTACTGCGTCTATATTAGCAAGATCGATCTTTTCGGTTACAAGAAGTACTGCGAGGAATGCTTCGTATGCCTTTTCGGGAAGGTTAAGCTTAAGGTTTGCCTTGCCATCGAAGCACTGAAGCTTGAAGTTGTTGGAAACCTGGCCGTCAATTGCGTTTCTTACATCAACCATTTCTGCGGAAACAGAACCGAGAGTGATATAGAAAGGAACGCTGAAGGCGGAAGCCTTGTTAGGACCAAGCTGCATAGTGGTGGTGAGAAGCTCGCCGCCATATGTGGTAAGAGGCTTGGAAGAAACTACAGTCCCGGGAATGCTGATGTTGTTGATGTTGCCGTTTTCATCCATAACGTCAAGGATGGTGTCATTGCCGAAGCCGCTGTACATAAGTGCGTCAACGATAGACTGGAGGTAAACCTTGCCGTCATCAAAGAATGCGTTATCGCGAATACCAACGTACTGGTATTTGCCCATCATCATGCCGGTAGCGGTGCCCATTACTGCACTCATAAGACCGTTGGGCTCGGAAGCGTCGATCTTCATAACGATGGAGTAAGCGCCGCCGTTTTCAACAAGTGCAAATACCACACCGTCGCCTGCGTTGGAGTTAAGGCTATTTACATAGTCAACCAGCTCTTCACCGAGAACGTCAACGTCCTCACGAGTAATAACGAGAGTACCGTCAACTACCTTATCAAACTGTGCGGAGGTAAGAGTGTAATCAACGTCATTTACCTTGACACCGTCAACGTAGTAGTCGTAACGAACAGAAGCGTCTGCGCTGGGAGCAAGGGTAATGTTAAGAGAGCCCTTGTTTACAGTCTGATCAGCCATGCCGGGAACGGAAACGGTAAAGTCCTTATAACTATATATATAATTATAGGAAGAAACCGTGGAGGAGGAAGCGTTGGTTCCTACGAGAGCCTCAAGCTCAGCCTTGTTATAGGTGGTATCGTAGTACTTGCCAACAACGCCCTGTTCATTAAGCTTAGCGTCAACGTCTGCGATGAGATTTTCTATAACAGAAGAGGAGATGGTAGTATTAATGGTAATTGCGTCGGAAGTAACGGTAAAGTTGGTTCCGCCCTCTACCTCAACGGTAACGGAAAGAACAACCTTGTCGTTTGCAGCAAGACCGATGGTAGAATCGGTAAGATGCAGCTCTTCGGGAAGAGAAGCAAAGCTTTCGGTAGAACCGGACTTAACAAGCGCTACGGTAAGAGTACCAAGGTTTGCGCTGCCAAGATCGATTGCTGCGTTAGGAGCCTGAAGCTTATCAAGCACTTCGTTTACAAGATCACTGATGTTGGTGAACTTGCCAATGTATTCGTCAACCTCAGCAGTGGGAACAACGCCGGTGCTGAGAATGAGCTCTCTCAGTGCATTAAGCTTTTCATCTGCGGTAAGCTTTGCGTCCTCAGAAAGCATATCCTTGAGATACTCAGAAAGAACGGTAATCTCGTTGATGAAGGAATCGCTGTTCTGATAGTAGTATTTGAGTCCGTCAGAAGAACCTGCGTATGCTTCGATAAGAGTTGTAAGCTTGAGGGTACCGTTATCCATACAATCTTCTTTGATGCCCTTAAGCGCGGAATAGAGACATTCCTTAATAAGTGCATCCTTTGCAGGGTCTGCGTTAAGAGTAGGATCGTCGCCGTCAAGGCCGTCAACCAACATCATCATGGTGTTGATAACAGCGCTCTTTACCTGAGTAAGAGTATCCTTCTTGCCTGCGAAAGAATCAAGAGCAGATTTCTGGTCCTTTGCTTCTTTAGCGAGAACGTCGGGAAGGTTTACAATCTCAAGAATCTCAGCATCGCCGAAATTGGTAAGAGAGAGGCGGTAGTTAACCTTTACGTAATCGTATGCATCAACTATAGTAACGGTATCGGTGCCGCCGAACAGAACGGTCTTAACGTCTGCGCCGCCAACCTGAAGAGTGTAGCTGTATGCAACCCACTCAAGTCCCTTATAGCTGGAAGGATAAGCAGCAGCCTTAAGGGTATCACCGGTAAGAGTAACGATATTGTTGCTGTTATCGGGATAACGAACGCTTACGACCTCGTCGCCCTTAAGTGCGCCGGAGGTAAGGATATCCTTGCCCTTGCCGGACAGATAGTTATCTGCAACGATATCAAACAGATCTGCGTTCTTATAGCTCTTACCCTCTTTACGGGTAATAACGGTATCTTCGGTTACCTTGATGGTAGAGCCCTGTGCATAATAAGCACCGTTAACGGTATAGTCATAGGCCTTTTCTGCGTTTGCATGATTTTCAAGAGTAAGCACGTATCCGTAAGGATAAGAGTTTACGGTGCCCCATTCATCAACGGAGAATTCCTTGGGAGAATAGGTAATGGTATAAGTGATATCCTCGGTGAGAGTAGCGGGAAGGTCGGAATACTCGGCAACAAACTTGTCTGCCAGATATACGCCTGCCCAAGCGGTAAGAGAATCAGCTTCAATACCGCAATCCTCAACTGCAGTGAGGATCTCTGCCTTGGTAGCATCTTTAGCAAGAGTAAGCACAACAGTATCGGAAACGAACTTGTTGGTAACTACGTTGCCCTGAGTAGTCTTAAGAACTACCTTAACGGAAACGTTGAACATGCTAAGGTTGTGCTGAACGGAAGTGGTAGCAGCAACCAGAGGATTCTTGATAACGATACCGGAAACATCGGTAACAGAAACCACTTCATTGATAAGAGCATCAAGAGCGAGATATTCTGCGTCGGCAAGACCGGACTTAACCAAAGTAACGGTAGTAGCGGTCCAAGGATCTGCGCAAGGAGCCTCAAGTGCGGAAATAGCGGAGTTGAGACCGCTGTTTACAAGACCGATTGCGGAGATAGCCTGGTTAACCTTGTCTATCATTTCGGGGTCCATATAAGAAGAAGCCCAAGCAAGAGCGTTGGAAAGAGTGGCCTTAAGACCGGTAACGCTTGCGCCGTCGCCAACAAGACCGATCTGCAGATCCTTAAGGTAGCCCAAAGTTTCTACAGCCTTATCCTTCATATCCGTTCCGTTCTCAAGAAGGTATTCAACCTTGGAAGGAGCAGCCTTGTACTCATCAATGATAAGCTGAAGGTCAAGTTTGTTGCCGTTTGCGGTAAGCTGTGCGTTAAGCACGTTAACTGCCGTCTTGCTCTCTACAGTTTCAAAAGACATGGTGCCGCTAAAAGGATCAGGAAGGGCAACACCTGCAGCAAAGTCAACAAAATGGGGAATAGCCTCTGCAACAAGCTCAAGATTGTCTGCTGCAGATGCGATAGCTGCCATGTTGTCAAACGCCTGAGTGAGATATGCGGGCGCGTTAAGGAGAACTTCCTGAACAGCGTCAGCAACTTCTGCGTTAAGCTCGTAATCAACCTTTACAAAGAAAGCGTTGCCGTCAAAGGAATATGTACCTTTTCCGCTGCCGTCAAGAGTAACGGTTTCTTTCTCGGTGGAACCAACCATGATCTTAACGGAAACGGGAACCCATCCCTCGTAAGACTCAACGGTGATTACCTTGTTGTCGGTGTCTACGGAGATAAGCTCATCGTTTTCGGTAGGAACCTTAAAGTTGCGTTCATCACCAACAAGAAGGCCGGAAGCGATAAGATTTTTCTCTCCGGTGGTAAGATCGTAATTGAGAGAAACGATCTCGCCGTCTGTTAAATCGATTGTAGTACTGTCATCAGCAGTAACTACAAAGCCCAAGATGGGTTGGAACACCGTAAGCAACAAGGCGAAGGTGAGAACCCACGTTTGAGCGCGTTTGAAAAAATTGGTCTTTTTACCCATTTTTTCTCCTCCTGTGATAAATTTATAAAAATATTTTTAATTCGCTTTTGGGCGACTGTCTACAGATAGAGACAGTAACACATTTTTATACATAGGTACTATACCAAAACAACCCGTAAAAGTCAACCCATTCGACGAAATTGGTGAAAAAAACCATGGAAAAAACTTCATTAATATTAATATCGCCCGTAAAAACGCCACTAAATCCACCCCCCTCCCTCCGAAATTGCCGCATTTTGCCGTTTTTTGCCATAAAATCAGAGCCTGCTCAAAAGCAGACTCTGAAAAGGGTTATTTATTCTTCTTTTTCTTTAACAAAACTACTGTTGCGGTGGCGGCGATTATGACGCCAATGGCGGCAATAGCGGGGAGAAGCCATTTATTTGAAGGAGTTTTTTCTGTTGAGGAAGGTGCTTCCGACAAGGAACTTTCATCCGAAGCGGGAGCGGTAACGGTAAAGGACACGGTAAGCGGCTCGCTGTAGGTGTATCCGTCGAAGAGCTTAACCGTAAAAGAATCTGTGCCGGAATAGTTTTCGTCAGCTTTATAGGTATATTTACCGATATTGTTGTCTATCTTAAGGGTGCCGTGGGCGGGAGGAGTGACTACAACATACTCGTTATCGTTGTTTTTGTCCCAGCCTCGGATCATACCCACAAAGCGGTTGCCCGAAGTAACCGAATGCTCGGCGTCCTCCACATAAATAGCAGGCGAATTATAAACGTAAGTGCCTTTTATAAACGCATAAGTATCGTCATAGACGGCGCGAAGCTCCGAATTCGACGACTTGCACGCTGTATAAAAGGTGCCGGGTGCGGAATTCTGATAATAAGCGTGGGCGGCGCCTGTCATATACCCCGTTATATAACCGTAATTAAGATACGCGCGGTAACGCTTTAACGCATCCTTGAACCCTGCGGCAGAGGGATTAGCGGCATCCCAATGTATCTCCATTTCTATTCCCATGCCATATTTGTTTATGGTTTCCGCAAAGGAAGTAAACATTCCCTGATTTGAATATGCGAGAAAGGAATGGTTTGGCTGCATAAATGCGGTATCGAAAAGGTCATTGGCGTCCTCAAAGCCTGCGGCGAGGTAAAAGGGTATCCAGAAAAGCTTGCACCCATTTTGATGGCAATAATCAGCCACCGCGCCCATAAAAGGAACATCGGAACCCATTTGGGTATAAGTGACCGATTCGGCCGTCCAATAAAATCCGCCCAGCTCAAGGTTTTCATAGCCTTTTGATTCAAAGAGAGCGATGACGTAATCTATATACCATTTGTATGCGGCAAGGCGCTGTTCCGAGGTATCGCAACGGTCGGGAACGCCGTCCCCGTCGATATCACCGAAATCTCTCTCCTGTCCTTGAAAGGCAAAGGGGACAGCCACTGCCAGACGCAGCTTATAATCGGGCTTACCCAGCGCTTTCTTTACCTTGCCCACTGCTTTATCCAAAGCGGAAGCGTTGTATTCATCCGAAAAGACGCTGTTTGCAAAGGTTTCCCAATCCCCTTTTTCGTTATACCCGTTGTTATAATGATGCAGCTTTCCGCCGGAGGGACAAAGTCCCTGCAAGGAGCAATATACCACGCTGTCAAACATAGTGTCAACAATATTGCCGTCCTTATCCAGATACGCAACGTAGGGCAGCAGCATATCCTCGGTGGCGTTTACATACTCAGAGGAATAGGTTATATTCTTGTCCGCATCGTAATCATAACCGCAATAAAGCACTGCCATATCACGGAAGCCTTCCGCCCCTCTGTCGTAGCCTTGAACGGGAACAGCCGTATCAGGCACAAAGGGCGTTTCGGTGCCATCGGGAGATACGCCGTAAACCTCGATCTCATCGCAAAAAACGTTGACAATAACATCAAACTCTATCTTTACGTATTTTGCTTTATATCTGCCTCCGTCGGTAACCGAATACGATTCTATACGGGTGACGGGATTGCCGGTCTTGCTCTCGTCACCGAGAGAAAAAGCTTTCATATAATCCACACCGTTTTCGGAAACGTACAGATTACAAAAACGGGGGCAGTAAATGCCTGCGTTATAGTTTGAAAGGAAAGATACCTTGAAGCCGGTAACCGCGTAGGTCTTATCCAATTCAAAAACTATTTCTCTGGACCTGCCGCGGTAAAAGGTAACGTATTCTTTGTTTGAATATGTTGCCGAAGGGGAATATTTGCCGTCTGTAAGAGGAGAATAATCCGAAGATTCCTCGCCTAAAAGGAAATAGCTATCGGAAATATCCTCGCCGAAAGCGACCTGCGGCATTACGCCCGCAACAATGTTTTTACTGCTGTCTGCCATAACGCGACCTCCGAAGACCGAAAAAATAAAAAGCAGGGCAAATATAAAAGAAGCTGTTTTTTTAACCATTGGTTTTCCCTCCGTTCAAGTTTATTATAGAAAAAACTTGCCGTGATGTCAACCGTATTTTTGCTTGACTAAAGGCAGAAAGCGGGATATAATTAAGCAAGGAGATGATATGTTATGACAGATATTTTACGCCTGCCCGATGATATACAAATTATATGCGATTGCAAAGGGAACGACGTACGTGTTGACTTCGTGCGCGAGGAAGACAGCTATTCCGTTTGGCTTACTGCGGCGGAAAGCGCGGTAAAGCGCATACTGCTCCGCTGGAACTACCGCACAAGCAAGCCCACCCGTGTGATGGGTGACAAATGGGAGCGTGCTTACGGAGATATGACGTGGCATTCCCTTAATGGCGAAATATTTATGCCGTGGTATTTTATTGCGTCAGACGGAAATGACTGTGTTGGATGCGGTGTTAAAACGGGAGCCAACAGCTTTGTGTGCTTTCAGTACGACGCTCAAGGCGTGACCTGCCATATTGACGTTCGCAACGGCGGAAAGGGAGTTTATCTCAACGGAAGAACTCTTAAAGTATGCGAGATAGTTTGTAAAAAGTACGAAAACACCTGTGAATTCGAGGCGTCGAAAAAGTTTTGCACCCTTTTGTGCGAAAACCCCGTTTTACCCGAAGCGCCGGTTTACGGAAGCAACAACTGGTATTACGCTTACGGCGTAAGCAGCAGAGAGGATATTCTTGCAGACGCTGAAATACTGGCATCTCTTACCGAAGGAATACAAAACCGCCCGTATATGGTTATTGACGACGGATGGTCCGTTAACTCCTGCGCAGGCCCCTGGCTGCCCAACCAAAAATACGGGGATATGAAGGAGATTGCCCAAAAATTCAAGGAAAAAGACCTGAAGGCTGGAATATGGTTCAGACCGTTACACGACATTGAAGCAGAAAAAAACCACCCTCATTGGCGTATAAACCGACCTTTTGAGCAATATCTTGACCCTACCCACCCCGAGGTAAAGGAATATCTCAAAGAAACGGTTGCACGTATACGGAATTGGGGATATACGCTGATAAAGCACGATTATTCCACCTACGACCTGTTCGGCAGATACGGATTTTCCCTTAACGGTATGATAACAAGCGACGGAAACTGGTCTTTTTACGATAACACAAAAACCAACGCCGAGATAGTTAAAGAGTTGTATACCCTTATACAAGAAACTGCCGATAACGCGGTGGTTATCGGCTGCAACACCGTTTCCCATCTGTGCGCGGGAATACACGCGGTAAACCGTATCGGTGACGATACCAGTGGCAGACACTGGAGCAGAACAAGGACGCTGGGAATAAACTCACTTGCCTTCAGGCTGTGCCAGAACAACACCTTTTATTCCGCAGACGCAGACTGCGTGGGAATTCTCGAAGACAACATACCATGGTCACTTAACAGAAAGTGGCTGTATCTGCTGGCAAAAAGCGGAACCCCTTTGTTCGTTTCAATACAGCCCAAAGCCCTTACCGAGGAAATGAAAAAAGACCTTAGAGAAGCCTTTAAGATAAACGCTTTACAAACCAACGTATGCGCCCCCGTTGACTGGACCTATAACAACACGCCCGCCGTGTGGGAAATAGACGGAAAAACCGAAGAATTCGACTTTATAGAAAATTCCTACCCCGCCCTTCTTGACACAAATACCCAGCCATATTAAGCTTATTTCCCCCGTGAAAAACGGGGGAATTTTTTACATTCCCAAGGGAAATAATATGGACAAAAGGGGAAAAATGTGATAATATTAAAATGTTAACAACCAATTATTTACAGCCTTTGGAAAAGAGATGTTGACAAAACAACAACTTTGTGGTATAGTGATGCTTGATAATGTAAACTATGTTAACTTTATTCCATTTTACCCAACTTACGGAGGCAAAAATTGGCTAAAAAAATTGATACAAACAAATACGTTTATAATGTAAGAGAAGTAATTTCCATAAGAGACCTTGTTGAATCAAGCTGCGAAATGTATGCCGCAAACACTGCGTTTCTTTACAAGCAGGGAAACACGGTTTTCGAGGTAACCTACGAGCAGGTGGGAAAGGACCTGCGCGCGCTGGCGACCTATTTTAACTCCTTGGGTCTGGAAAACGAAAAAATTGCGGTAACGGGAAAGAACTCCTATTACTGGTCCCTTACCTATATGTCCGTTTGCGCAGGCACCGGTGTTATTGTCCCTATTGACAAAGACCTGCGCGGTGACGAGGTGGCATATCTGCTGGAGCACGCTGAAGCGAAAGCTATTGTCTGCTCGCCCGAAACCATAAACAAGATAACCGAAAGCGGATATAAGGGTCTTATTATATCTATGGACGACATACCCGAGTGTATTGAAAAGGGTAACGACCTTATAAAAAACGGTGATGAATCCTATAAAAACCACAAGGTTGACCCCTTTGGGCTGGGAATACTGCTGTATACCTCCGGCACAACGGGGGTTTCCAAGGGCGTTATGCTTTCACAGCATAATATTTGCTCAAATATCGTTCAGGTGCTCAAGCGGTTTTCCGTTTCTGCCGAGGACAGATCTCTTTCCATACTTCCCCTGCACCATACCTTTGAATGTATGGTGGATATGGCTATATTCTATTCCGGCGCAAGCGTTGCATACAACAGTGCAGTTACAAAGCTTAAAGCAGAATTGAAGATATTCCAGCCTACGGTTTTGGTTTGCGTGCCTCTGGTGCTGGAAACTTTGCACAGAAGCATTATGGCAAATTACGGCAAAATGAAGGGCGGCAAAGCTGTTCTTGCGGCGCAAAAGGTTATGGCAAAGGGACTTACCATGGCAGGCAGAAGAAAGCTGTTTTCCTCTATACACGAGGCAGTTGGCGGCAGACTTGAACGTCTGGTAGTAGGCGCGGCGGCTATGCTTCCCAATATCCACGAGGATTACGAATTGTTCGGCTATGCTCTCCACGTGGGATACGGTCTTACCGAAACCTCCCCCGTTTGCCTTATGCAAAACGATTTTTACCGCGCGGTGGGGGATACCGGATTTCCCGTTAACGGTGTGCAGTGCCGTATTTGCGACCAGAACGAAGACGGTATAGGCGAATTGCAGGTAAAAGGTCCCAACGTAATGCTGGGTTATTACAAAAACCCCGTGGAAACCGCAAAGGTCCTTAAGGACGGATGGTTTTCCACCGGTGACCTTGTTAGAAAGAATTCCAACGGCTCTTACAGCATTACCGGCAGAATTAAGAGCATGATAGTGCTTCCCAACGGCAAGAAGGTGTTCCCCGAGGAGCAGGAGACCTTTATTGACCGCTCGCCCTTTGTAAAGGACAGTATGGTATTCCTTACCGAAAAGGAAGGAAAGCCAATGCTGGCGGTTGCTATTTACCCCGATATGGAGACACTTAACGCCGAAGCGGAAAAGCGCGGCGTAAGCCCGAAGGAGATAATTACCGGCGTGGTGGCAGAGGTAAACAAGCTGTTCCCCTCTTACAAGTATATCGGCAAGGTGATTATACGCGAAAACGAGTTTGTTAAGACGACTACAAGCAAGATAAAGAGAAACGAACCCGAGAACAAGGAAGAATAAAATGAGAAAAGCATTACCCGAAACAAAAGAAAAATTTATTGATTCCGCCCTGCAGGAGCTGTATCTTTACGGTACGGCAGGGTTTTCCATACGCAACGTGGCTAAAAACTGCGGTCTTTCCTGCGCCGCACCCTACCGCCACTTTTCCAGCAAAAACGACCTTATTGCAGAGGTAATAAAGGCGGTTTCCGCACGCTGGGAAAAGCGTGTTTCCGCTCTGCTTGAAAACCACGACGGTACGTTGAGAGAGAAAATTCTTGATATTTGTATCGCTTACATAAAGTTTTTATGTGAGAACCCCGGATATTTTACAATTGCTGTAATGAACGAAAAATTTTTGAGCCCCGAGCAGGTGCGTCAAAAATCCCTCATTTCGCCTTTGGTGCGCAAGGTTGTAAGCGATTACTGCGAAAGCGTTAATATGTCTGAGGAAGCCAGAAAAAGAAAGACGTTTATTGTCCGCGCCATGATTATCGGCGCCGCGGAAATGATGACGGCGGATTCGCTTCACTATACCGAAGAAAACCTGCAGATGGTGCGGGAATGTATAGACCGCGAATTCGATATTGAATGAGCGGGACAAGAAACAAAAGAATTACAGGGACAGTGCTTACGGCGGTTTTCGCCGCCGTAATTTGCGTGCTGTCCCCTCTTACTTTGCCTGTTTTTGCGGTTCCCTTCACGCTGTCGGTATTCGTGATATGCTGTGTAAGCACCGCCATTGAGGAAAAGGCGGCGTTAAGCACAATTCTTTACATCATTCTCGGCGCGGCAGGACTGCCTGTTTTTGCCGCATTTACGGGAGGAGCAGGCGTGCTGGCAGGTGCGACGGGGGGATTCGTTATAGGATATATTCCCTTTGCGCTGATAACGGGAATAGCATCACGAAAGCTGAAAAACGGTTTTGCGGTGTTCGGAGTTTCTCTGCTGGGACTTGCCCTGCTGTATCTTTTCGGAAGCGTATGGTACGGGTTTACGACAAAAGCAGACATTGCAAAAGTCTTGACAGTAAGCGTATTTCCGTTTATAATACCGGATATACTGAAGGTTGCGGCAGGCGTATTTTGCGGCAGCCGTATCAAACGGGCGATAAACCGTCCCAAGGAGTAAAAATATATGCGTGAGCTTGTTATTATAGGCGCGGGACCTGCAGGTCTTACCGCCGCAATATATGCTTCCCGTGCGGGAATAGACGTGCTGGTATGTGAGGGCGGTATGTACGGCGGTCAGCTTGTAAATACCGATAATATTAAAAACTACCCCTCTTACAAGTCTGTTGAAGGCTGGGAGCTGGCGCGGAATATGTATCTGCAGGCAGAGGAATGCGGCGCGGAGTTTTTGTATGAGGACGTTACGGGAGTTACCGAAAAAGACGGATTTTTTACGGTAAAAACCGCAAAAGGCGAAACCGACTGTATGGCGGTAATTATTGCAAACGGGTCCAAACGCCGCCGTATCGGCTGTAAAGGAAGCGAAAGATTTGAAGGGCTGGGTGTTTCCTTCTGCGCTTCCTGCGACGGACAGTTGTACAAAGACAAGCCCGTTGCCGTGGTCGGCGGAGGCGACACCGCTTTTGAGGACGCTTTGTATCTTTCCGCTTTATGCACTGAGGTACATCTGTGCGCAAAAAAATTTACTGCGTCCGAGGAATGGCTCAAAGCAGTAAAACAAAAAGAAAATATTATTGTTTACGAGGGAATGTATCCCACCGAAATATACGGCGAAATGCGTGTGGGCGGAATAAAGATTTCCGATAAAGAGACGGAAAAGGATATACCCGTTTCCGCCGTGTTTACAGCGTTGGGTCAATCCCGTGATAACGCCATATTTGCCACGGTCGTAGTCGTGGATGACAGCGGATATATTATCGCGGGAGAGGACTGCACTACCGATACCAAGGGAGTGTGGGCGGCAGGTGACACCAGAGTAAAGCCTCTGCGCCAGATAGTTACCGCCGCGTCCGACGGTGCTGTTGCGGCTACAAGTGCGGCGGCATATATTAATAAAAAACGGAAAAAATAAATAACAAAGCGATTTTCTCCGCCGTGAAGAACAATACCTTTTACGGCGGTGAATCCTTTTAAGAATATTTTTTTGAAAGGAAAGACAAAAATTTGAAAAACTTAAGAAAAGTTTTGGTTTTGTTTACCGCAGTTATTGTATTGTTTTCCGTTGTTGCGTGCAACCGCAGTGAAGAAGAAAGCAACACATCTACCCCTCCCGGAAACGTATCCACCACCCAAAGAAACGAATATAATTTAGGCTTTGGTCTTGTTCAGGAAGTTTCCGACCAAAAAGCGGCATATACCGCCACCTTTGCCGCAGTGGTTACCGACGCGACGGGAAAAATTATTAAATGCGTTGTTGACCAGCTTGAAGCCGAGGCGGACACGGACAGTATTACCCAAAGTATAGGCAAAGAGTTTCCCACAAAGACCATGCTTGGCGACCAATACGCCATGAAGGGTGCATCGGGTATCGGAAAAGAATGGTACGAGCAGGCAAATGCCTTTGCAGACCACTGTGTGGGCAAGACCGCCGCAGAAATTGAAAGCAGTCTTGATTCAGACGGAAAAATACCCGATCTGTCTGCGTCCTGTACCGTAAAGGCAACAGATTTTGTTTCGGCGGTAAAAACGGCTGTGAAAAACACGGGCAGTTCTTTTAATACGGAAAATCCCGACGAGATGAAATTAGGGTTATCTGTAAAAGCGGTTCTGTCTTCGTCTTCAAATGAGAGCACGGCGGAGGATAACGGCAAAGCGGTATTTTCCTGCACCTTTTCCGCCGCCGCAGTTGACGGAAGCAACAAGGTTTACTACACCTATATAGACGAAGCCGAGTGCGAGATACCCTTTGATGCGGAAGGAAAGGTTATTTTGGACCAAGCGGAAAAGCCTTATTCAAAAAAGGAAAAAGGGAAAGATTACGGCATGAAAGCGGCGTCAAAAATAAATAAAGAATGGTTTGAGCAAGCAAACGCTTTTGAATCTTACTGCGCGGGAAAGACCGCAGAACAGATATTAAGCGCTCCGAACCAAGAAGGAAAGGTGCCTGACTTGGCGGCATCCTGCACGGTGTATTCCGCAAATTTCGCGGCGGCAGTGGCAGATGCTATGAAAAACGCAAGATGAAAAAAATATTTTTGGTTTTATTTACCCTTCTCTTTACCGCGGGACTTGTTTCCTGCGGGCAAAGAGAGAACATACAAACACTTCCCTGCACGGATATAATGTTTGAATATTTTGATACGGTTACCGAAATAACCGCATACGGCGCAAAGCAAGAGGAGTTTGATACCCATTGCGGACAGATTGAGGAAATTCTGGCGGAATATCACCGTCTTTTTGATATTTACCATTCCTACTCGGGCACAAATAATCTTCACACCGTAAACGCAAAAGCGGGAAAAGAGCCCGTAAAGGTTGACAAAAAGCTAATTGACTTTTTGCTTTTTGCAAAAGAAATGTATACCCTTACAAAAGGACAGGTAAACATCGCTTTCGGTGCGGTTACCTCCCTCTGGCACGAGGCGAGAGAAACGGGCGAAGCCCTGCCCGAAAAGGACGCACTTTTATCTGCCGCAGAGCACTGTGATATTGATGACGTTATAATAGATACCGAGGAAAGCACCGTGTTTTTACGGGATGAAAAAATGAGTATTGATGCAGGCGCTTTGGGAAAAGGCTATGCCTGCGAAATGGCGGCAAGATATCTTGAAGCAAAAAATCAAACAGGATACGCCCTTAATCTGGGCGGAAACATACGGGTAACAGGCAAAAAGACAGACACCGACTACTGGTCTGCGGGAATACAAAACCCCGATGTAACCTCGTCTGTTGCGTATATCGAAACAGTGCTTCTTAAAGAAAATGCGCTGGTGACAAGCGGGTCGTATATGCGGTATTACACAGTGGACGGAGTGGACTACCACCACATTATCGACCCCGACACGCTGTATCCCCAAAATGAGTTTACATCCGTTTCGGTTTTGTGCGGCGATTCCGCGCTGGGCGATGCGCTTTCCACCGCACTGTTCAATATGTCTGTTGAGGACGGAAAAAGCCTTATAAATTCAATAGAAAACGCACACGCCATGTGGGTGGACAAGGACGGAAAGGTATATTATTCGGATAATTTTAAGAGCTATTTAATAGATTCATAAAAATAAGGGAATGAAGTTAAAACTCCATTCCCTTATTTTTATTAAGAAACTCTTTTAATACCGAAATATATCTTTCTTTATCGGTTATATAACATATACCGTGGGTTGCGTCGGGAAAAGTATGAAGCTCCACAAGGGGATTGTCCTTGGCTATTTCCCTGCCCATATAAGTGGGGACAAAATCGTCCGATTCGCCATGGATGAGAAGAATGGGGATTTTCGATTCCCTTGCCGCCTGCACGCAGGACACATTGCCGATGCGGAAGGAGCCGAAAACCAGCGCACTGAGGCAAACGAAGGGATACGCCAGACCTACGGGAAAGCCCATATCCTCCCCTGCCACCTTGCGGATTATAGCCTTGGGCGAAGAATACGGGCAATCTGCCACCGCGCAAGACACGTTTTTGGGAAGGTCTTTTTCCCCTGCCGCCAGTATTGCGGTGGCTGCTCCCATGGAAATTCCGTAGATTACAACGGGAATATTCTCTCCGAAACGGGAGTTGATATATTTTACCCACTCGATACAATCGTATCTTTCCTTTATACCGAAGGTTATGGTATTTCCCTCGCTCTCGCCGTGGGCACGGTGATACACCATAAGTACATTAAAGCCCAGACGGGGAAGCATTTTCCCGCCGCCGCAAAAATCCTTTACGGGAAGTGAGCGGTAGCCGTGAAGACACAGAGCGACAGGTGCGCCGTCCGCAACGTGATAATATCTTCCGGCAAGTTTAAGCCCGTCGCGGGAGGTGATATACACCTTTTCGTAAGGCACCTCGTCCATAGACTTTACCCAGCCGTTAAAGGTTTCCTTGTCTGTACCGGGATAAAATCCTTTTGCAAGACGGTAAAGCTCGTTTTGGTGCTTATGAGGTGACCGGAACGCCACCGAATATATCCAGCGGCAAGCAAAAAACACAAGCAAAATGATAACAGCAAGAGCTGACAGACAAATTATAAGCGGTACCATAAGGAAAGCCTCCCTTTCTTTGAAAAACACTTTACAAAACGGAGTTTGTGTGCTATGATTTTTTAAGTAAAAAACATATATCGGAGATAAATAAAATGGTAAAGCACGTTATACTTTGGACGCTAAAAAGCGAATATTCCGCAGAGGAAAAGGAACAGATAAAATCGGAAATAAAGGAAGGGCTTGAAGGCCTTGCGGGAAAAATACCCGGACTTACCAAAATAAAGGTATATGTAAACGGGCTCGAAACATCAAACGCAGACCTTATGCTTGACAGCACCTTTGAAAACGCGGAGGCACTTAAAGTATATGCATCCCATCCCGACCACGTTTATGTGGCAAAAACAAAGGTTGTACCTTTTACCGCAATAAGAAGCTGCTTGGATTTTACAATATAGTTTCAAAGACCGCCTTGGTTTAACGGGCGGTCAATTTTTCTGCCAACAAAAACAGCAAGCAGCCCACGCCGTAGCAAAGGATATCTATGAAGGAAAAGGACGTGCCCACAAGGACGCGGAAAAATTCTATGTTACCAAGACCCAAAAGGTCAACTATATTAATATACTGCATTGTTTCCACCAAGACGGAAAACAAAAACACCCATAGCGGCAAAAGCTTTATTTTAACGGGAAAGAATATCCTTATAAAACAGCACAGCAGTACAGTAACAAGAATATCTCCGCCGTAGGGACGGATAAACTTATCACGCACGAAAAGGGCGATAACAACTTCAATGGCAAAAAGCACCGCGAAAACGCCCAGATACCAAAGCCGTTTTGTTTTGTGTTCCATATTTCACACCGCCTTTACAAAACAAATTATAGCACCGAGACACAAAAAAATAAAGCGTTTTTTGTAATAATATTGTAGTTTTGCGATTATTGTGCTATAATCTGTTTTAATCTTTTATTTTGGGCGATAAAAATGAAATATTCACTTAGAAACAAAGAAAACCGCGCCATTCTTCGGCGCGGAATTATAGACGGTATTCCCATAGGACTTGGGTATCTGGCAGTGTCTTTTTCCCTTGGAGTTGCGGCGCGCGGAGGCGGAATAACACCTCTTCAGGGATTTTTTGCAAGTCTGCTTTGTAACACCTCAACAGGTGAGCACGCGGTGTTTTCCTTAATCGGTGCAGGGGCGGCACTTATTGAAGTGGCGCTGGTAACCTTTATTGCAAACGCGAGATACCTGCTCATGTCCTTTGCTTTAAGCCAGAAAACAGACCCGAAAACGGGAATTTTACACAGGCTGGGAATGGCGTTTTATATTACCGACGAGATATTCGGCATATCCATTGCACGGGACGGATATCTTAATCCCTTATACACCTACGGCGCGGCGCTTATTGCGTCCCCCTGCTGGGCGGCAGGCACGGCTATCGGCATTGTGGCGGGAAGCGTCCTTCCCCCAAGCGTTGTAAGCGCGCTGGGCGTTGCCATATACGGTATGTTTATAGCCATAATAACCCCGCCTGCCAAAAAGAACAAGGTGGTTGCGGTGCTTATAATCATTAGTTTTCTGTTAAGCTGGCTTGCAGGCGCGCTTCCCTTTGTATCACAGATATCCGAGGGCACTCGAACCATAATACTTACCGTAGCAATATCTGCGTTGGCGGCTCTTCTCTTCCCTCGCAAGCAGGAAAAGGAGGGTGAAAAATGAAAAACTGGATATACATTTTAGTAATGACGGCAGTAACCTTTGCAATACGCGCGTTTCCCATGACATTGTTTAAGAAACCTATAAAAAGCAGGTTTATTCAGTCTTTTTTGTATTACGTTCCCTACGTTACTCTCGCTGTAATGACATTCCCTGCCATACTGCAAGCCACCCAAAGCCCTATAGCGGGCGCACTTGCGCTGACTGCGGCGGTTATTTCCGCTTGGCTGGGACTGGGACTTTTCCCCGTGGCGGTAATAAGCTGCGCGGTGGTATTTATTACAGAATTGTTTATATAACATAACAACAAACGGACAGAGAAAATCTGTCCGTTTTGTTTTTCAGTTTGTTTTATGAGCAAAATTTATCTCGTTAAGCAAAGTAAAGCCAAGTATGAGAACACCGCCGATAATTTGCACGGGAGTGATATTTTCTCCCAACAGGGTTACCGAAACGATAACAGCCACCAACGGGTCGATATAGCTTAAAACAGAGGCTGTCTGTCCCGAAAGGTATCTAAGGGAGGAAAAGTACAAGCAATAGGTCACGCCCGTATGGACAAAGCCCACAATGAGCAGATTTACTGTTCCTGCCGTGTCCAAAGAAAGGACGTTTATTCCGCCCGTGAGCAACACGTAGGGAAGCAAAACCGCCACGGAAGATACAAACTGCAAAAAGGTACGGGTTATTCCGTCGACTGACGAAAGCTTTTTGTTGATAAGCACCACCGATGCGTAAAAAACTGCGGCGGACAGCCCGAAAAGTATGCCTTTTATGTGGGTGCCGCCTGAGGACATATCCCCAATACCCGTTATGAGCACCAGACCGACAGTGGACATCACAAAACACACCCACTGCTTTGCTCCCATTTTCTCTTTGAACAGAAAGGGACAGGCGACGGTTACCAAAACCGGTGCGAAGTAATAACAAAGGGTGGCGGCGGAAACTGTGGTGTGTTTATATGCTTCAAATAAAAGCACCCAGTTTATGCCCATAAATACGCCGGACAAAAAGAGCCACACAAGCTCTTTTTTTATTTCGGAAAAACAGATTTTCCTTTTCGTGGCAAGCATAAAACCGCCGATAAGTATTATGGCAAGCAACGCGCGGTACAAAGCTATCTCTCCGGTCGGGAGAGGAATGTGCCGCACAAAATATCCAATGGTGCCGAAGCATCCCATTGACAGCGCAAGAAGGACGCCCGGTGAAAAAACTTTTTTCATTTTAACCGCCTAAAAAATACCAAACAGCAAAAGCTCTGTTCCCACTGCCGCCAAAACGCAGACTATAACGGGACATTTTGCCCAAGCAAGCGCCCCTGCGGCACATACGCCCAGAACGCCGAACAAAGGGTTTTCGTCCACGCCGAAAACACCGGGAAACACCAAAGCAGCCATTGCCGTGAAGGGAATGAGCTTTAAGAATTTTTCTGTTTTTTTGCCGAATTTGAATTTACCTGTAAAGATTAGCGGCAGTGCGCGGGGAATGTACGTTACCGCCATCATGCCAAGGAAAAGGAGCAAAACCTGTATTTCGCTCATATTTTTTCCTCCTTAAAGTCCACAAAGAACACGCCTATGGCGGCGCATACCAAGGTGGAAAGGATTATCGCCCAGCCCGAATCCATAAAGTCGGAAAGCAGGGTGTTAAGCAGTGCGGTAAGCACCACCAGCAATATGAGCTTGAAGTTACCTTTTATACCGGGCACGAGAAGAGCTGTAAACATGGCATACAGCGCGATGCCCAATGCGGCGGTAAGGAATGCAGGCAGGAAATCCGAAAACACGGCTCCGATAAAAGTGCCCAGATTCCAAGACGAATAAGTAACCGTGATAATACCGAGGAAAAACCACAGAGTACAGTTTTCCTTTTTTACGGTGGTGAATATGGCAAAGGATTCATCTGTAACACCGAAAGCGGCTATCATTCTTGCGGGGAGAGATGTCTTTTCCATACGTTCTGCCACGCAAAGGCTCATAATTATATGGCGCAGGTTGATTATAAAGGTGGTAAGTATTATTGCCGCCATGCCCGCGCCCTGACCGTACATACCCGCCGCCATCATCTGGCTTGCGCCGGCAAAAACGGAAAGAGACATCAGGCAGGTCTGCAAAATGGAAAACCCGCCCTGACGCGCCATTATAGCATAGGCTATTCCCACGGGGATAAAACCCAGCATTACGGGAACGCCTGCTTTCATACCAAGCAAATATTGGTTTGTGTTTTTGCTTTTTTTCATTTTTTTATAACGCTTTCCGCATAGCGTACAGTTTCCATGGCGTCGGAGGCGTATTTATCCGCACCGATAGACGCGGCATATTCCTCCGTAAGCACCGCACCGCCTACAACTATCTTGCACCAAGGCGCATTTTTGCGGAGAAGCTTTATTGTTTCCTCCATTGCGGGGACGGTGGTAGTCATAAGGGCGGAAAGTCCTACAAGGGGAGCGCGGTATTCACAGGCGGCTTTTACAATATCCTCTGCAGGAACGTCCTTGCCTAAATCTATTACGTTAAAGCCGTAATTTTCAAGAAGCAGTTTTACAATATTCTTACCGATATCATGTATATCCCCGTGGACGGTAGCAAGAACAAAATCGCCCTTGCTTTTCCCGCCGCCGTGTGCGGAAACCGCGCTTTTTATATTCACAAAAGAGCTTTTTGCCGCTTCTGCGCTCATTAAAAGCTGGGGAAGAAAGACTATTCCCTTTTCGTAATCCGCACCAACTATATCCAAAGCGGGAATTATCTCGTTGTTTACAATATCAAGAGGTTTTTGAGTTTTAAGCAGTTCAGCAGTAACAGCCGCCGCCTTATCCTTAAAGCCCTTTATAATGGCGTCCTTAAGCTCGCTGTAGGTCTGAACAGGCGTTGCCTGCGCGGAGGAAACGGAAGCTACAGTGGCAAAGGTATCTGCAACCGAAATATATTCGGCACAGTTTTCGTCCATACCCTTTAAGGTGTTGAATGCGTAAAAAGTGCGCATCATATCAGCGGAATAAGGATTCATTATTGCGGCGGAAAGTCCGTTTTCCAAAGCGAGGGAGAAGAACACACTGTTTATTCCGTCGCGCGCGGGAAGCCCGAAGGATACGTTGGAAACACCCAGAGATGTGTGACAGCCAAGCTCGTTTCTTATTCTGCGC
>JAZSIT010000111.1:0-5399 GCA_045533895.1 Eubacteriales bacterium | reverse complement strand
CACCTGTTCGACAAAGAGACCGAGCGCACCATCTGCAACTAATCTTCGTTTTTACAGCCGCCGCAACCTGTTTGGTTGCGGCGGCTTTTTTCGGTTTCTGCCCGATTCGTGGCAACCATTTTTGGGTTGCTTTTTTATACTTGCCTTGTTATAATGAAATGTGAAGTATAACCTTATGTTGTTGGAGGGCATTGAAATGAAAAAAGTTAGGATTTCTATCATGCTTGTGTTCAGCATTTTGATGGGTATTATTGCCGTTGGTTGCGGTGCTGATAACGATCATTCGCTGAGTTCAATGTTTCGTTATGATTTCAACGCCGGACAAGTAATGTATAGTTCCAACGACACGGAACTTGTGGATGGCGATTCGATTACGGCAACGGCCGCAGCCAATGAAGGATACCATTTTGTTGGCTGGTCAAAGAATAACTACTTACACAAGTATGGTGAGTTGGTGTCGGAGGAAAAGGAACATACTTTCACAATCGGAGACACCAGATACTATGCCAATTTCATCGCAGAGGATGAAGCGTTGGTATGTTATTATGCCAATGGCGGCACCATTACTGTCGCTGATGCTAAAAACGATTGCTTGATCCAAAAGGTCAAACTCGGGAAGCACCCTTATCCTATGACCTTGGCAGAAAACGGCACCTTTGTCAGAGCCGGTTACAATCTGATTGAATATGCAGATCACGCGGATGGCTCCGGTGTTGTGACCAACATCGGTCAAAGAGCGTTCGTTCCCAATGATCGTATTATCAAACTGTACGCACAATGGGTTAAGGTATCTGAGGAATCTGCATTCGCTTTTGAGCAGCGTGAAGACGGTTATTATGTCACCGGCTACTCGGGCGAGGATGCTGTTTTGTCTGTGCCTGCGCAGTATAACAATGCGGATGTTGTTGGCGTTGCGTCCAATGCGATCTGTTCTGAAAAAATCAAGACCGTGGTTTTGCCGCACACCGTTTCTTGTTTGGAAAAGAGCGCGTTTGCCAATTGTTCTGCCTTGGAAAAAATATATCTCTACGACGCGATTGGCGAAATGAGCGATGAGAGTTTTCAGAGTTGCGCCATCAAGACGGTTTGCCTTAACTCGGTCTATGACAAAAAATACGAAGCAGCAGGCGCGGGCAAACTGGAACTTGTTCATGCAGAGCAGAAGAGTGCCACCAATAAAATGGTGGTTATTTCCGGCTCTTCTAACACATACGCTTTGGACAGCGATTTGCTGCAATCTTCTTTGAAAAAAGAATTTAAAGTGATCAACTTGTCTCTGCAGATTTCCGTCCCCAACACCTTTGTGATGTCTATCCTAAACCCTTATTTGGGTGAAGGAGATGTGGTTGTCTTGGCTCCGGAAATCGAATTGAAACAATACAACAATTTGATAACCACCTTTGCGTTTACGCTGTTTGATGGCGCATTCACGGAGATCCGTAACGTTGACGTTCGGGCGTACCGATCCTTCTTCTCCGCCTTGTCCACGTTCTCGTTGGCTAAGCAGGTGGATGATACCGATTTGGTTGATGAATCGCAGCAGTTTTACACCGATAACGGCGACGTTGCCAACGGACGCACGAGTGTGGATTTCCCGTCCGACTACAGCTATGTTTCGCCGTTGTCTCACTATGATATGAGCGAGAACATTTATCAGCGATACAACGCGGCGATCGATGCGCTGAAAGAGAAGGGCGTTACTTGCTACCTGAGCTTTGCGCCGTTCTGTGCCGAGGCTTGCCAAACGACGGTAACCAATGAAATGTTGGATCAGTATTCTTCTGCTTTTGGCGACAAACTGCATGCCATTCGCATTTCCGATCAATCGAGCTATAATTTCCCCAAAAAATATTTCTTTGAGATGTTCCATATGACGGGTGAGGGTAAAGAGCACCGCACGAAACAATTGATTGAAGATTTGAACGCGCAGTTTGAAAAAGAATAACGAAAGTTTGCGAGAATGTATTATGAATTATGTGTTGATAATTTCCGTTGCGGTTGTCAGTGCTGTACATATTTTAGAATTTTTCATTAAAAAGTACCGACACGTTTTGGCTGTGGCGTCGATTGTGCTTCATATAGCCGCCATGGTAGCGTTTATGTATTTACAGTTGTCACTGTTGGATGTATTTACATTTTTGCTCTGCTCCGGTCTCGTTTCTTTATTTTTGAAGTATAAAGGGGAAGAACATGGTTTTTAACTCTTTCGGTTTTTTTGTGTTTTTTGCAATTGTCTTGTTTTTGTATTTTAAATTGCCTAAAACATATCGGTGGATCATGCTTCTGATCGCCAGTTATTACTTTTACGTTTCTTGGAATTTTCAATTGTTGTGGCTTATCTTATTTACGACAACCGTTTCTTATACAATGGCGTTGTTGATAGCCAAAACCAAGCGACCTTGGCTCAAACGACTGAGTCTGATACTCACGTTGCTTTGCTGTTTGGGCACGTTGTTTTTCTTCAAATACTTTGACTTTTTGTCTCTGTCGGTCACGAATGCGCTACAAGCGTTTGGGTTGCCGGCATCTAAGTATACACTTAACCTGATCCTGCCGGTAGGCATATCGTTTTATACCTTTCAGACGTTGTCCTACGTGATTGATGTATATAACCAAAAAATAGAGGCGGAACCGCATTTTGGATATTATGCGTTGTACGTTTCTTTCTTCCCGCAGCTGGTAGCCGGTCCGATTGAACGGTCGGATTCTCTGATACCCCAATTAAAGCAAGAGCATGCTTTTTCGTGGAAGAATCTGGAGAACGGCGGCAGAATTATGATCGCCGGCTATGTAAAAAAAGTTGTGGTAGCGGACACCATTGCGCTGCATGTTAACGCGGTGTTCAATAACGCCCAAGAGGCGACCGGTCTGTCTGTGCTGATCGCAACGCTCCTGTTTGCGGTGCAAATTTATTGCGATTTTTCCGGATATACCGACATTGCTATTGGCTGCGCCGGAATTATGGGCATTAAGTTGATGAAAAACTTTGATCGTCCATATAGCGCTAAGAGCATAAAGGAGTTTTGGTCTCGCTGGCATATCAGTCTGTCTTCCTGGTTGAAGGATTATGTATATATCCCTTTGGGCGGCAATCGCTGTTCGGGGTTGCGCCATGCGTTTAACCTGTTTATCGTTTTTTTGGCCAGCGGCATTTGGCATGGTGCCAACTGGACGTTTGTGTTGTGGGGCGTTCTACACGGCATGTACCAAATTGTCGGAATGTTAACCATTAAAAAACGCAATGCCGCACTGGAAAAGATGGGCGTTTCGTCTACATCAAAACCCATTCAAGTTCTGCGTCAGTGCAATACGTTTGTGTTGGTGGCTTTTGCCTGGATTCTGTTCCGCTCCAACACCATTGCTGATTTTGGCGTATTGATATCCTCCCTGTTCACCAAGTGGCAACTGACGGCTGCTTATTGGAGCAGTAGTTTGGAGAGCCTGGGCGGCACGGCATACAACCTGTTCGTTTGCGCTTTGTGCGTGCTGATGATGGTTCTTTGTGATCGTTTGTACACCGGCGGTGAAAGTCGACAGCACGTATCCGCAAAGGATAAGACACTGTCGATGGCTATTGTGAAGGGCAAGTCCACTATACTTGTCGTTTGGATTGTTCTTGTGGCATGGATGCTTTTGTTGTCTCATAACGGCACAAGTTCTTTCATCTATTTTCAGTTTTAACTTAGGAGTCATAATGGGTAAAAAAATAATTACGATATTGCTGATTTTTGCTGTCGTTATTCTCCCTTTTGTGGGTTGGTTTGCCGGCTCTTTGTTCACGCCGCCGGTTTATCACAATACATTTTTGGCAGGATTATCCGGCAAATATGAACGCTTGACCTCCGTTGAATCGCCTAAGATTGTCGTTGTGGGAGGATCCAGTGTTGCCTTCGGTTTAGACAGTCAACAAATGGAAGAGCATTTGCAGCGACCGGTTGTGAACTTTGGCCTTTATGCTTCCTTAGGCTCCAAGGTTATGCTGGACCTTTCAAGAAGCGCCATTCAGGCGGGCGATTTGGTGGTCTTAGCCTTTGAGTTGGACAATCAGACGTTGTCTAAATATTTTAACGCAGAATCCATGTGGCAAGCGGTTGATTGCGATCCGGCATTATTGCTGCGCATAGATGGTGAGGATTATCCTGCTATGCTTGGCGGATGGTACAACTATGCCCAGAGTAAGGCTTTGTTTAGAAAGAATGGAGTTCCCGATCCGGAGGGGGTCTATAACAAAGCGTCTTTTGACGAATGGGGCGATGTTTGCTATCCTCGCCCCAAAAATGTTATGCCTGCCCGTTTTGATACCAACAATATTATCGACCTAAAGAGTGTTTGCGTTGAGGAATCTTTTGCGGAATATGTCAATCAATACGTTCGTTCCGTCGAGAAAAAAGGAGCACAGGTTTGTTTCAGCTTTTGTCCCATGAACCAAGCAGGAATGACCTCGCTCTCGGATGATGAAAAGGATGGCTTTGTAGAACACTTAGATACCGTTTTTGATTGCCCTATTATCAGCGAGATGGACGATTATATTTTAGAGTCCAAATATTTTTACGATACCAATTTCCATTTGAATGACAACGGTGTTTTTTTGCGAACGCAACGCTTAGCAAAGGACATTGACCAATATTTTGACATAGGCTATGTGGATGTGAAACCGCCTTTTGAGGACAATTTCGATCAAACTGAAGAAGACGACCCGTCCGAGGATGTTTCAAATTCGGATTTTGCCCATTGTTTCCTTTACGAGAACTTCTATGACATCGGTTTAGCCATAACCGGCGTGACGGAAGCGGCGAAAGAGTATACGGAGTTAACGATCCCCACATATTACAACGGGCAAAAAATTATGGCAATCAAAGAAGGGGCTCTTAAGGAATGCTCGCGCTTGACCACCCTGTATATTTCCTGTAAACCGGAAGATTCCATCACGTTATACAGCGGCGCGTTTTCCGGCGTGCTCAACCTAAAGAGCGTTGTTCTTGATGCCGAACCTACCTGCATTAAGATTAGTACAGAAGGGTTGCTGGACGGCGCCGGAGAAGATGTAACGTTTTACGTGGCAAAAGAGATGTACGGAAAATACGTAACGGACTATTATTGGGCAATTTACTCTGAGAAGATTAAATTGAAGAAATAATTTTTTGCGAAAAAGAATACCCAAAACCCACCCGTTGAAATTGATTTTGGCATCGAATTATAAAAAACAAAAAACACAGGAGTTCCTAGAGGCCCCCTCCGTAAGGAAGGTGCCTCAGTTATATTCGCCAAAGGCGAGTTATATTGCTTCGCAGTTATATTATGCTACGCATAGTTATATTGCCCTTCGGGCAGTTTTAAGGGCGGATATAATATCACGAAAACCGATAGGTTTTCATATCACTTTGCCGAAAGGCAAAATA
>JAZSIT010000154.1:0-29076 GCA_045533895.1 Eubacteriales bacterium | reverse complement strand
AAAGATAGGCGGAAGAAGGTTTGAGACTATTAAATTCATCAACGTTCAAAACAACACTCTTATCACGGAAAACTATGTTGACACGGCGGGCAGGCTTGTTTTGATGCGCTGGTATGAATCGGTTGACTGTATCGAGCAAACCGAGTATTATACTGACAAATTCAAAACAGCTACCGCGAGCAACCCGAAGATGTTTGTCAACAACATTGAATATCGTCTAATCGAAGACCGCATCAGCGAATACGCGCTGTAGGTTTTGGAAATGTTTTTCCTTTTTGAATGCAAATATCGGCACCCGATTCGGGTGCCGATATATCTTTTATTAACTGTAGTCTAAATCATAAATAATACGCAAGTTTTCCTTCAAATTTCCACACCCATTTATATATGTTTTTTCGCAGTAGTCAACATACTTTTTAGTGTCGGATTCGCACAAGCCGTAGGCGGATTTGAAACGTTCAACACGTGCTCTTTGCCCCAACATAACAGCGTGCCCACTGTAGCGGTCTTCGTCGCACAGAATCACCCAGTCAAAAGAATCGGAAAATAACAGCGATATTGTGCTGAAGCGTGTACTCAAATATTCAGTATAGGTTTTTGTCGCAAGGGAGAAGTACACATTATCTTTGTCGAAAAAACCAAGCTTGGTACGCCAATTCATCTCCATTGCAAAAAGCTGTTCGTTTTGGCCCAAAATCGAAACAAGGGCGTAAAACTGGCGCTGTGTAAGATAAACGTCATCTGTGGGATAAATAAATGCTTTTGTGACTGCGCGGTTAACGTCCGCATCGATAATATAATCAAACTGGCCGTTTGAAAAGAACTTTTTGAATTGGGAAATAATGCTGTCATCGATATGATTAGTCGTCATAAAAAATCCTTGTGCTCTTGAGTTGTTAAAACGAAATACCGCAAAAGATCTTGTAACACTCTATTCAGGCTTTTTTGGCATAAATAAAAGAACAAAGAGATAAATAATTGTTTGTACAAATACCGCCATTAGTATATAGAAAAAAAGCTTACCAACGGTATCAAAATATTTATCAACAAATCTGCTAACAAGACGGCTTAGAGCAGTGGCGATCAAAGCATAAGCAAGTGGTCGCAAAGCCTTGAATTTAAAAGGAAACTTCTTGTCCAAAAACAAAATCAACTTTGCCAAATAAAATGCGGCGAAGGCCAAAACAGCTGTTAACCCAAAGGTAATCCACTGCCAATAAGGTGAAAAAGCAATCAGTTCGTCGATATGAAATTCCAATACAAAGGTTGCAAACCCTGTAACGCCAAAGGCGGATATTAAAGCTACTGCAATATATAGTGCAATTCTCTTGAACTGCTGCATAATTACACCTTTCTTCTTTTATGAGATTAGCATAACATACCTTGAAATTTTTGTCAAGTGGGCATCTTTTTATTTACAAACCAACCAATCTGTGCTAAACTACCTTTAATACAAGCTTTGGAGTTGATTTTATGCTTAAAATCGGTCTTTCGTCCTGCGGGTTTGAAATAAACCGCGAGAATCTCACCAAAATTAAAAATGCGGGTATTGAGAATTTTGAAATTTCCCTTCCGTACCACAAGCATCTGGAAGCGGATTACAGCTACATAAAATCCTGCGCAGATGATACCGGTGTTAAAATCTGGTCCTGCCATCTGCCTTTTTGGGGCCCCGAGACGATGGATATCGCCTCTGCCGATGAGGAAATTCGAGAAAGATCCGTGGCTATATTGACAGACCGCATCAAAAAAGGCGGAGAAGTGGGTATCGATAAATATATACTCCACCCCAGCAGTGAGCCCAAGTGCCAAGAAGGGGAGGGCAGAGAAAGGGAAATCGATGCATCCATGCGTTCCTTGTATACCTTGGCAGAGGTAGCGTGCGCACACGGCGCGGTAATAGCTGTTGAAGACCTGCCCAGAAGCTGTATCGGCAGAAGCGCAGACGAAATGCTGCGGCTTCTTTCCGCCAACGATAAACTGCGGGTATGCTTTGATTTTAACCATCTGCTTATAGATACAAACGATAATTTTATTGAAAAACTGGGCGAAAAAATCATCACCGTACACGTTTCGGATTACGATTTTATAAACGAGCGCCACTGGCTTCCCGGAGAAGGAAAGAGCGATTGGCACGAACTGTATAACAAATTGGTTTCAAAGGGATATGACGGAATCTGGCTATACGAGGTGGCGTGGAAAGCTCCCGCAAACATAATCCGCCCTCGTGACTTAACGCCGGAGGATTTCTATACAAATGCCATGGAGATATTCAACTCATCCCATCTTACAGTAATAGGAACGCCCAACGTCTGATTTTCTGTGCAATTTTTCTATTGACAAAAACATTCTGCCATTATATAATATATACAACAAGTGAATGCTTATATGACTGACGGATTTCTGCGAATGACGCAGGTGGAATATAAGCACATATTCAGCCGACCGTCTGGGCAGATCAGTTTTTAGCAAAAAAACCGATTTGCCCTTATTTTTTTACAAAGGAGACAGTATTATGATCCACGAAAATTGGGCGGGCTTTGTACCCGGTGAATGGCAAAACGAAATTAACGTGCGTGATTTTATACAAAAAAATTATACAGAATACACCGGAGACAGCGAATTCCTCGCGCCTGCAACAGAGCGTACCGAAGCACTTATGAAAAAAGTAAACGGCATGTTTGCTTTGGAGCGCCAATTTGGCGGCGTGCTTGATATTGATACTGCTACCGTTTCATCTCTTACCAGCTTTTCTCCCGGATATATCGATAAAGACAACGAGCTCATTGTCGGTATGCAGACCAACCGCCCCTTAAAGCGTGCTGTCTGTCCTTTTGGCGGTATCCGTATGGCAAGACAGGCGTGCGAAGCCTATGGATATAAGCTTTCCCAGACAATCGAGGACGAGTTCCGTTACCGTACTACCCATAACGACGGTGTTTTCCGCGCATATACCGACGAGATGCGTCAGGCGCGCAAATGCCACGTTATTACCGGTCTGCCCGACGCATACGGCAGGGGAAGAATTATCGGTGATTACCGCCGTGTAGCCCTTTACGGCGTGGATAAACTTATTGAAGAAAAGAAAAAAGACAAAAAGAAAGTTGCCGATATGGTGTTCAACACCGAAACCATCCGACTTGACGAGGAGCTCTACCGCCAGATAGACTTTCTTTCCAAAATGAAAGAAATGGCTGCGATGTACGGATTCGATATAAGCAATCCCGCCGCCAACGCAAGAGAGGCTATCCAGTGGACTTATTTTGCATATCTCGCCGCCATTAAGGAGCAAAACGGCGCCGCAATGTCTTTGGGCAGAGTTGCCACCTTCTTTGATATTTATATACAGCGCGATATGGAAAAAGGCGTTCTTACCGAAGCGCAGGCACAGGAGCTTATGGACGATTTTGTTATCAAGCTTCGTATTGCACGCCATCTCCGCACTCCCGAATATAACGAGCTTTTCGGCGGAGACCCTATGTGGATCACCGAGGCTGTGGGAGGTATGGGCGAGGACGGCAGAACCCTTGTAACCAAGAGCTCCTACCGTATCCTCAACACCCTTTATACTCTCGGTTCTTCCCCCGAGCCTAACCTTACTGTGCTTTGGTCCAAAAACCTGCCCGAAAACTTCAAGCGTTTTTGCGCCAAGGTATCCGAGGACACCGATTCTATCCAGTACGAAAACGACGACCTTATGCGTCCCATCTACGGTGACGATTACGGTATCGCTTGCTGTGTTTCCGCAATGAAACTGGGCAAGCAGATGCAGTTCTTCGGCGCCCGTTGCAATCTGGCAAAGCTGTTGGTTATCGCTATCAACGGCGGCTACGACCCTGCCAGCGGAATGCATATCGGTCCTCAGATGGAGCCCCTTAAGGGAAGTAAGCTGGATTACGATACGGTTATGGAGCGCTATGATATTTACATACGGTGGCTTTCCAAGCTGTACGTGAATACAATGAATGTAATCCACTTCATGCACGATAAATACTGCTACGAAAAGACTCAGATGGCACTTCACGATACCGAGGTAGAGCGTCTGATGGCCTTTGGCGTCGCGGGACTTTCTGTTGTGGCAGATTCCCTTAGCGCTATCAAATATGCGTCTGTGAAGCCTGTGCGCGACGACAACGGCTACATCGTTGAATATGTTACCGAAGGCGATTTTCCCAAGTTCGGTAACGACGACGACCGTGTTGACCTTATCGCGAGAGATATGACCCACAGATTTATTACCGAACTTCGCAAAACTCCCGCATACCGCAAGGCAACTCACACCTTGTCCGTGCTTACCATCACTTCCAACGTTATGTACGGCAAGAATACCAGCGCTACTCCTGACGGACGTAAGAACGCCGAGCCTTTTGCGCCCGGTGCCAACCCCATGCACAACCGTGAGGAAAACGGCGCGCTGGCGTCCCTTAACTCTGTGGCAAAGATAAGCTATGACGATTGCCGCGACGGTATTTCCAATACCTTTACCATCACTCCCGAGGCGCTGGGTAAAACCGCAGGGGAGCGTAATACCAATCTGGTTTCCATACTGGACGGTTATTTTGCAAAGAATGCGCATCATATCAACGTTAACGTCCTTAACAGAGATACTCTTATTAAGGCTTACGAAAACCCCGAAGCGTACCCCAACCTTACTATACGTGTTTCCGGTTACGCGGTAAACTTTAACAAGCTTTCCCGCGAACAGCAGAGAGAAGTTATAAGCCGTACCTTCCACGAAACAATATGACAAAAGGATATATTCATTCCATACAGTCTTTGGGTGCGGTGGACGGTCCCGGTATACGATACGTGGTGTTTATGCAGGGATGTAATTTGCGCTGTGGCTGCTGCCACAACCCCGATACTTGGGATATAAACGGCGGAACAGCGTACACCCCCGTGCAGATTGCGGAAAAAGCCGCCCGTTATACCGAATATTTCGGCAAGGACGGCGGTATAACCGTTTCCGGAGGCGAGCCTCTTTTGCAAAGTGAGTTTGTGTATGAACTGTTTTTGCTTTGCAAAGAAAAGGGCATAAACACCTGCCTTGATACTTCGGGAAGTATACTTAACGATGACGTTAAAAAGCTTCTTGCGGTTACAGACCGTGTGCTTTTGGATATAAAGTATACCGATGACGGGCAGTATAAGCGTCACGCGGGGTGCGGTCTTGATAAGCCTATCGCCTTTTTGGAATATCTTAACACCCTTCCCGTTGCCGTAACGGTGCGTCAGGTGATAATTCCCACACTTAATGATAGTGAAGAGAGTATCATGCGGCTTAAAGATACCGTTTCAAAATATCCCTGTATAGACAAGACTGAGCTTTTGCCCTTCCGCAAGATATGCAAGGTAAAGTATGATAATATGGGAATAAACTTTCCCTTTGAGCATATTCCCGAGCCTAAACCCGAATTAATGGAAAAACTTAATAAAATACTTACAGCCGTGTAAACCACGGCTGTTTTTTTTACGAAAAATGTGCTATAATATTTTTACAACTTGGCAATAAGTGCGTATTATAATAAAAACGAGGGAGGGGAGCAATAATGGCAAAAATATTAATTGTTGAGGACGAAAAGGCAATAAACGACCTTATAAAGCTTAATCTTGAACTGGTGGGCCACACCTGCTTTCAGGCTTTTGAGGGAGGCAAAGCCCTTGAGCAGATAAAAGCAGAGAAATACGACCTTGTGCTTTTGGACGTTATGCTTCCACGGCTTTCCGGTTTTGATATTATAAAAGAGGTTTCCGACGTTCCCGTAATCTTTGTTACCGCAAAAGCGGGAATAAATGATAGGCTTACCGGCTTAAAGCTGGGCGCCGATGACTATATAGTAAAGCCTTTCGATATCCTTGAGCTTGTAGAGCGGGTAAAAGCCGTTTTGCGCCGTACCAAAAGCGAGCCCCATGTGTTTGAATTTGACGATATCCGCGTGGAATTTGATAACCGCCGTGTATACAAGGGCGGAAAAAACGTTGTGCTCAAGCCAAAGGAGTTTGAACTCCTTGAGGCGTTTATAAACAACCGCAATCTTGCCCTTTCAAGAGAGAAACTTATTGCTCTTGTTTGGAATTTTGACTATGAAGGAGATACCCGCACCGTAGACGTGCACGTTCAGAGGTTAAGACAAAAGCTGGGAATAACCGCCAGACTTCAAACGGTATACAAAACGGGTTACAGACTTGAGATATGAAAATGAGATTTTGGCAAAAGACGTATATCTTCACGCTTATATTGTTTTTGGTATGCCTTAACGGCGGCATTCTTTCCCTTACCGTATATACTCACAATAAAAACGTGGATGCGGCGGAAGCTACCGCCTCCGCAGAGCAGTATTACATATCTATTTCCTTTGAGCGCGACTATAACGATATAACCATAAACAACCCTCTTGCCAGTCCCACCCTGCTTATGCAGTCATATTGCTCATATTACGGTGAAAAGGGAATATCACTCGCTTTTTTGGCAGAGGGGGAAGCTTTGTATTCAAGCATAGAGGGTGAGTATTCCTTATCAAACAACACCATCTCTCACAAGGAAATTGACGGAAAACGCCATATATTCATTTCCTGCTCTGTTTGTGACGGGGAATATGACCTTATCTTTGCCAAAAATGTGGAAAGTCTGGATACCGAATTCCGCGCTTTAATGATAATTTACGTATGCACCGCTTTCGGTGTTTCGTCGGTGCTTGCATTGGGACTGTATTTTATACTTAAAAAGCTATCTTCTCCTCTTGATTCCTTGCGTAAAACCACCGAGCTTATCGAGGGCGGCGATTTTTCCGTTTCCGCCGAGGAAAAGGGTAACGATGAGTTTACTCTGCTTGCAAAAAGTTTCAATTCAATGCTTTCTACAATAAATACCCAAATGAAAGCACTGGAAACAGACGCGGAGAAAAAGCAAATGCTGGTGGATAACCTTGCCCACGAGCTACGCACGCCCCTCACCAGTATTCACGGTTATGCGGAATATCTGGAAAAAGCCGCTACCACCGAAGAAAACAAAATTGTGGCGGCAAAATATATTATGTCCGAATCCGAGCGCCTTAAAAAAATATCCGATATTTTGCTTGATAGCGCATTTATCCGCGAAAACACTGCGGAAATGGAGGATATTGACCTCGCTTATATCCTTTCCGATACCTGTCTCCGTCTTTCCTATAAGGCGGAGCAAAGCGGAGTAAAGCTTATTTTTGAAGGGGAGCGTACTGTCGTGCGCGGAAACGCCACGCTGCTTTCTATGCTCTTTTATAACCTTACGGAAAACGGTATAAAGGCTTGCCTGCAGGGCGGTGAGGTAGTGCTGTCCTGCAGTGGAAACACCGCCTGCGTTTCCGATACCGGCAAGGGTATGACTTCCCAACAGCTTATACATATTACCGAACCCTTTTACCGTACGGATAAATCCCGTTCCCGTGCAGAGGGCGGCGCAGGCTTGGGACTTGCTTTGTGCAAGCAGATAGCCGATACCCACGGCGCACAGCTTAAAATTACCTCTGCTTTGGGCGAGGGAACAAAAGCTTACGTAGTTTTTACAAGTTGATTACAAGTCGGAGATAAGTTAAATACATTTTTTCCGTATAATTGTTTTACAAAAAACAATACAAACGGAGGTAAAATATGAAAAACCGAGTAAAATTCTTTATTATAGTAATATCAATAATTCTGTTGTTTTCCATAGTTTTGGGTGTATGCATCGGCTGTATATCCTCATACGAAGGGGAGCGTCCGTATGATACCGATGAAAGCTTTATGTCGGTCATCGGCGGTATCGCATCTCAGGCGGATATGCAAAAAAAGTTCGGTGTATACAACCACGTTGAAACAGATTCCGAAAACACCGTATTACACATCTTTTCGGAAGAGCAGGCGGATAATATTATAAGCCAGAGAAAAGACGGCAAAAAGTTTTATCTCACCTATGATGAGGCGCTGTTTTTAATAAACGATTCTACCCGTCTTTATTTTGAATACGATACCGTGGTGCTTAACGGCGCATACGATACCGGCGTACTTTCTCCCGAATCCTCCCTTTCAGCCAAAACCATAAACTGCTATCACGGTGATTTTTCGGAATTTAATTATGATAGTGCCGTTCAAGCATATAACCAAATGCTTAATGATATTAACAATATAATCCGCCACCGCATCGCCATGCTGGATTCTCGTATCATACCCGTAGTGGTAGTACAACACGAGTTCTCCGGTCCGTACGGCTATGGCTTTAGGTTCTCTTTTGAGGGCGACTATGATTTTGAAGAAAAGAAAGATCCGCTGGAATGGTGCAGATCCGAACAGTATGTTATAGTTTTCGATGACGGCAAATCCACAGAGGATGAATATAAGGCACTTGTTAAATCGACGTTGTTTAGTAAATATCCGCTGGTTTATTCATATTTTCCGGATAAGTCAGAGGATACTTCGGAAAATAAAACCGACACACAAGTGTATGAATATCCTTTTATACAATTTTACGGTTTTGTTTCGTCGGAGTATGAAGGTATATCGTCGGGATATATTTTTTTACCTGTAAATCCCGGTATATCCGCAACAAATACTACTAACCAAACAAATAAAGTGTTCCCGTCGCAGGAAATCACAGATAAGTGCCCCCAGTGGTATCTCACACCGGAATATTTTAATACCGACAGCATTACAATTGATCTCGTAATGTATGATAATATCAACTCCAAAAGAAGCTGGGAGCTTACAACAATAACGGATAAAAGTATAATTAACGATATAATATCCGCTTTAGGCGATCTGCAGGCAGTTTGTGATACCGTTAATAATGAAAAAGAAAACGTTACATACGATTATAAACAGTATGACGATTGCTTTTTTGTACTTGACCTTAACAACGGCACGTCTGTTGTATTGCCTGTAAGCACATATCTCAAAACTGCCGCAAACGTATATAAGAGCACCTCCAAAACATCGGGTATTCCTATGTTGTACGATAGTTTCCCTGCAGAATTTATAGATACTGTGAGGGATATATGCAAGCCATACGCCGATGAATATATGGAAACGGACGAAAACGGAAACTATGTATATTCAATGAAAACAAATGTTGCGGAAAAGTATAGTGAGATACAGCAGGATAAAAAATCACACTTTGACAGCGAATATAAAAAGCTTAAGCAAAAGATCACACCGTCTATGACTCAAGATGATTACGATGCTTTACCCGAATACTCGGATTTAGCGCATTTAATAAACACAGACAGAGATTATTGCTGGATCGCGCTTAAACATTGCTATGACGCTTCTGATATGACAGAGCAAAGATTTTTGCTTGAACTGGCGGCGAAGGGCGTTGGCTTAAAAGACAGAATTCCGGACGATGGCTCTATTAATGATGGTGTGATGGTGATATGGTGGCTACTTACGCAGGGTAAAGTTTAGTAGTATAAACCTTACACAAAACGGTAAAACTAATCCCGATCGATTAAACGAGGGGGTGAAATACCGTGAAGCACGAACAGGAAACCAAGAACGTAAAGAATAATAGTTCTGCTCAGAACTCTTCTCAGAATTCTTCTCAGAACTCTGTACAGAACGCAAGCAACAAGAAGGACGACAGCGCAAAGAACGTCAGAAGCGACTACAACAATAGCGCAAAGTAAATATGTGTCCTTTCCGCCCGTAAGCAAAATTACGGGCGGATCTTTTTTGCTTGGAGGTGGTTTTTTTACATAAACATACAATTTTTGGAAAACATAAACCAAAAAGGAGTGGGTTTATGTTATATTCTGTTGTTTTGCCATGTGTAAACCAAAACGGGTGCTATGAAATACGGCTGGAGAGTATCGGCGGTTTCGGTGCGAATTTGTGCGGAAAACTTTTGGGAGAATTAGGTGCATATTATTTCGGCTTCAATTCTGCCTCCTTCTCAAGCTATGGGTCCGAAAAAAGAGGGTCGCCGGTAAAGGCGTATGTCCGTTGGAGCGCGCCTGAAAAGGAGATACTTCACAATAGTCCCATAGAAAGTCCCCATCTGCTGGCGCTGTTTCACGAAAAAACGGCGGTGTCATCGGTTTCGGGTGTAAATAGGGACACCACCGTTGTAATCAACACCTCGGCATCGCCCGAAGAAATTCGTGACCGCTTTAAGCTTAACGCAGGCAAGATATGCTGTGTTGACGGCGGCGAAATTGTTCTGTCCACCAAAAGCCGTATAAATATGGTCATGCTTGGGGCAATGGTAAAAGCATCCGGCTTTATTCCTATCGAAGCCGTTAAGGAGATAGTAGCAGATACTCTTGGCAAAAAATACCCTGCGTCTATGGAATATAACCTTTTAGGTCTTGAGGCGGGGTATAGCCAAGTGGTTATAAAGGAGTTTCCCTGTGAAGACCAATATGCACCTCAAACCAAAACGGCGTCGCAGGGATGGGGATATAAAAACGCGCCCTTGGGTGGGGAAAATCCCCTTTTCGGAAGCACTGTGTCAAACGACCTTTCGCCTTCCAGAGAGGGGTATGTTCCTTTGTTTTTACCCGAAAAATGTATTCATTGCGGCTTGTGCGATACTACATGTCCGGATATGGTCTTTCAGTTTTTGCCCGGTGAATACAAGGGGAAAAGCGCATATCTGAACAATGGGCTTGATTACCATCATTGCAAGGGCTGTCTGCGTTGCGTGGACGTATGCCCCACGGGTGCCTTGGTTACGGGAAAAGAAGCAGAGCACAAGGAACTAAAATTCTTTGTACGCAACAAAGACCTTATTGCGGAAAATATTGATTTTGATTACGCAGGCGGAGACCCTTGGGTAACGGGAGAATCATATTCGGACGAAAAACGTGTGGACGGAGGAATGGTGTAATATGGAAAAAGCAAAACAAAAGGCGATGTTTGAAAGCGGCAACGAAATGGCAGCCTTTGCGGCAAAGCAAATAAATTACCATATAATGGGGTATTATCCCATAACGCCCTCCACACAGATTGCAGAATATCTGGACCAAATGGGCGCAGACGGGCTTCACGGAATAACCCTCATCCCCGCAGAGGGCGAGCACAGCGCGGCGGGTATATGTTACGGCGGCGCAGCAGGGGGAGGCAGAGTTTTTAACGCTACCTCTGCCAACGGCTTGCTGTATGCCTTGGAACAGCTTCCGGTCCAGTCGGGCACACGTTTGCCCATGGTGCTTAACGTAGCTTGCCGAACCGTATCCGGTCCTCTGTCCATAAAGGGGGATCATAGCGACATTATGTATACCTTGAATTCAGGCTGGGTCATTTTATTTGCAGATTCGCCGCAGGAAGTATACGACCTTAATATCTGCGCCGTAAAAATAGGGGAAGAATTGCGCCTTCCCGTAATAGTTGCTTTTGACGGATTTTTTACCAGCCACCAAAAGCGGAACTGTTTTGTGTTTGAAGATGACGAAAGGGTAAAGCAGTTTGTAGGTGAACCCCAAAGCAACGGCGTTCTGGATGCAGACCACCCTGTAACTATCGGCTCTTATATGAACGAGCCCGACCTTATCAACAATAAATATCAGCTTCATTTAGCAATGGAAAAGGGCAGGGAGGTAATAAAAACCGTTTTTGCGGAATACGAACAGCTTTCGGGCAGATGTCTTAAAACTCTTAAATCCCACCGCGTTTCCGATGCAGAGGTGGTGCTGTTTGTTCTCGGCTCGGCGTATCATACTGCTGTTGCCGCCTGCGATAAAATGCGTGAAAAGGGAAATAAAGTGGGCGTTTTTTCTTTGTCTGTCCTTCGTCCGTTTCCTGCGCAGGAAATAGCGGCTCTTTGCAAAAACGCGAAAACTGTGGTCATTGCAGACAGGCAGGACAGCTATGGCGCAGGGGGCGGAAATATGACCGTTGAAATACGTGCAGCCCTTCAACGCGCCGGCATGAACCTGCGGACCATAAGCCGCGTTTACGGTCTCGGCGGAAAGGATTTTTATGAATCCGACGCCTCTCACCTTTTTGAAACCGGCTTTGATACCGCTTGCGCGGATTTCGATTATATAGGTATTACCGAGGGGGAAACAGATTATTTGCCAAATCCCTATTTTGCACCCATAACGGCGGATAAAGCCTTTGTTGGAATTACCGCCGAGGAAGCCGACGGCAAGGTAACCGTGAAGGGGTGCGGAGTACGGGATACTCTGGGTATGCCAAAGCGGCTTGCGCCCGGTCACGGTGCCTGCCCGGGATGTGGTATTCCCGTAAACGTAAACCTTTTACTTCGCGGAATTCAGGGAAACGTGGTGCTTCTGTTCCAGACGGGATGCGGAATGGTTGTCACCACGCCGTACCCCAAAACCGCTTTCCGCGTGCCATACGTCCACAATTTGTTCCAAAACGGTGCTGCCACCCTTTCGGGACTAAAGCAGGTGTATGAGAAAAAGCGGGAACGGGGCGAAATACCCGATGAAGATATAACCTTTGTTATGGTAAGCGGTGACGGAGGGTTGGATATCGGCTTGGGGTCTGCTGTCGGCACGGCTTTACGCAACGAAAAGCTTATTATTTTTGAATACGATAACGGCGGATATATGAACACGGGTTATCAGCTTTCCTATTCCACCCCCAAGGGCGCAAAGAGCGCAACATCCCACCTTGGTGAAAAAGGCTACGGCAAAACCTTTTTCCACAAGGATATGCCCCAAATTATGGCGGCAACGGGTATGCCCTACGTCGCTACCGCAGCCGAAAGCAACCCCGATGATTTTATTAAAAAAGCGGCAAAGGCGCAGTATTATGCTTTGAATCACGGTACGGCGTATATCAAGTGTATATCCGCCTGCCCTCTTAATTGGGGAGACAAGCCCAATACTGAGCGCAAGGTCATTGCCGCCGCAGTAAACAGTTGCTTTTTCCCTCTTTATGAAATAGAGCGGGGCCACACCGCACTTTCCTATGATCCCGAAAAACGGGGCAAAAAAATTCCCGTCACAGATTTTCTCTATATGATGGGTCGGACAAAGCATCTGTGCAAAGAGGAATATGCCTTTGTAGCTGAAGATATACAAAAAGAGACCGACTGCCGTTGGAACCGTCTCAAGGCTATGGCGGAATCTGAAGTCTTATAGCATATTTTGAAGAAATTTGCAATAAATTGTTTACAAACCCATATATGTTGTGGTAGAATACCATTAGCAAATATCTTTTGGTCCTATGTAAAATAAATTCAAAGGAAGAAAAGTTATGGAAAACAATCTTGTCTATGGTATTCACGACAAACCCAAATTCGGCAGTATGCTGGTCTTTGCGTTCCAGCAGGTACTTGCCATCCTCGCCGCCACCATTTTGGTTCCCGCCATTATCGGTAACGGCATGAGCCAATCCGCCGCACTTTTTGGCGCAGGCATCGGCACTCTCGTTTATCAGCTCTTTACCAAGTTCCGCAGCCCCGTATTCCTCGGCTCGTCCTTTGCATTCATCGGCTCTATGCTTGCTGCTTTCGGCGGCGCCGCTTCGGCTTCCGCAGGATATGCAGGTCTTATTATCGGTGCGGTGTTTGCAGGTCTCGTTTACGTAGTCATTGCAATCATCGTTAAATTCGCAGGCGTTGCTTGGGTCAACAAGCTCATGCCCACCGTTGTTATCGGCCCCACCGTTGCACTCATCGGTCTTTCTCTCGCTGTCAACGCAGTAGGTGATCTTACCACCGGTAAGGTAATGGTTGAGAAGACGGAGCAGGTTATCGAAAACGGCGCTATTGTTGATAAAGTGACCATGGTTTCGGGATGCAGCCCCTACGTTGCACTCTTCTGCGGTCTTGTTACGTTGTTCTCTATCTTTATTTTCTCCGTTTACGGCAAAAAGATGGCAAAGCTCATTCCCTTTATACTTGGTATTATGGTCGGCTACGTAGTGGCATCCATCTTCACCGTCATCGGTATCGCTACTGATAACGTAGCACTTCAGGTAATCAACTTTGCGGCTTTCAAGGATATGCAGATATTTGCTATCCCCGATTTCACCTTTATTGAGGCGTTCAAGGGCGTTAAGGATATCGACGGAGCGTTTATCGCTACTATCGCTGTAGCCTACGTTCCCGTTGCCTTTGTTGTGTTCGCGGAGCATATCGCGGACCACAAGAACCTTTCTTCCATCATTGGGTCCGACCTTCTTGAGAATCCCGGGCTCCACCGCACTCTCTTGGGTGACGGCGTTGGTTCTATGGCAGGCGCATTTTTCGGCGGATGCCCCAACACTACCTACGGTGAATCTGTCGGTTGTGTAGCTATTACCCGCAACGCATCGGTAGTTACCATTACTACCACTGCGGTTATGTGTATCGCTATCTCCTTCTTCGGCCCCTTTGTTACCTTCCTCGCTTCCATTCCCAACTGCGTAATGGGCGGCGTTTGTGTAGCTCTGTACGGTTTTATCGCCGTTTCCGGTCTTAAGATGATACAGAAAGTAGACCTTGGCGACAGCAGAAACCTCTTCGTCGTTTCCTCTATTCTCATTCCCGGTATCGGCGGACTCAGCGTTTCCTTCGGTAAGGTAACCATTACCACCATCGCTTGCGCTCTCATTCTCGGTATCATTACAAACATCCTTCTTAACAAGCTCGGAAAGTCCAAGGAGTCTGACAAATAATGAAAAACTATGAAAACGTGGTCATTTTCGACCATCCTCTTATAAGACACAAAATTGCCATACTTCGCGATGAAAAGACGAGCATGAAGGAATTCCGCGAGCTGGTTGAAGAGATAACCACTCTTATGACATACGAAAGTCTTAAAGACGGCGTTCCAACCACGGAGGTTGAGGTAAAAACTCCCCTTGAAACCTGCACCCAGCGTATGGTAAAGGATAATTCCATTGTTATCGTTCCCATACTTCGCGCAGGTCTGGGTATGGTAAACGGAATTCACGTTTTATTCCCCTCAGCCCGTGTAGGTCATATCGGTATGTACCGCAACGAAGAAACCCTTGAGCCCTGCGAATACTACTGCAAGCTTCCCAAGGATATCGACGATAAGCTGGTGCTTCTGGTTGACCCTATGCTGGCAACGGGCGGCAGTGCTTGCGATGCGATAAAGCTGCTTAAACAGCATGGCTGTAAGCATATAAAGTTTATGGCTATTATCGGCGCGCCCGAAGGTGTTTCCAAGGTTGCTGAGGCACATCCCGACGTTAATGTTTACGTTTCCACGTTGGACAGATGCCTTAACGAGAACGGATATATTCTCCCCGGTCTGGGCGACGCAGGCGACAGACTCTTCGGCACAAAATAGTTTTATCTTTAACAAAAATCTCATTTCCGCCACGGAATGAGATTTTTTTATTGATATGTGATTTATGTTGTGATATAATCAATATATACCAAATAAAGTGGGAGGCTTATTTATGTTAAAAAGAATTGCTTTATTATTTTTGGCTTTTGCACTGTGCATTATTGCCGTATCCTGTACTGAAGAAGGCGGCAACCAAAGCGTTGTCTCCTCGGATACAAGCAAAGATACTTCTGTGGATACAAACAATGACATTTCCGAAACAGTTTCTGTTCCTTCGGATAAAAAAGACACTATTCCTCCTGCGTTTGTAGACGCGGTTGACGGTGCTTTACCGTCGGTTTCCCATAATGTTGGCGAGGAAACAGACCTCCTTTCCGGAATTATCGCACGGGATAATATCACTGCAGACGCGGATATCGTTATCACTGTAACAGATGATGGCGGCTATAATAAAGACATAGCGGGCACATATACTCTTACTCTGCAGGCGCAGGATGAGGACGGAAACCTTTCCACCGTTACTCTTGAGGTAACAGTTAAAGAAATCGTTGCCCAAAGCGTTATCACCTTTAGCGGAAATTATGCCGTAAACTCAACAGATGCGTTAAGCTACACCACGTCGGGAACTAAGTTCCGCACTTCGGACGTTATTCAGATAATGGACCTTGATACTTTTACCGCCCAGTACAATGCTTATTCCGCAGACCACACCAACAACGGAAACGTTCCCTTCTTCCCCAACGGAGTTATTGTAATAACTGATGAGGATTATAATATAGTTCAGGTACGCATTGCCGCAGGTGAAAACATTCAGATAGACGCGGACGGAAGTGTTAAAAATTCCGGCTTTGCATGGACAAATACTATCGATGCTTCAAACGGCGGCGGCATGTTCAAGGGCATACTTAAGGATTTGGATACTCTTATTCCCGATGGCGGGCACATAATGTTTGTCGGCAACCCCGGAGAACAGACCTGCCGTGTTTTTCTCATACAGCAGTTGTTCTTTAGCGGTTATGAAAGCGGCGCTGTCACCCTTGATTTGTGCGATATTGATATAAGCAACACTACAATTTCTCTTGAATAAACGGTAGAAAACTATGAAGAAAACAATTATTGCAATACTAAGCATACTGGTTTTACTTAGCGGCTGTACCCCGTCTGCGGAGGTTTCGGATACTTCTTTTGCATCGCAGGCAGACGTGGTGGATACCGAGCCGCCGGTAATCCGTGTGCCTAAGGCTACTGCGGAAGTCACCATTAAAAAGGGCACCGACTACAATCTTATGACAGGCGTTACCGGAAAAGACAATGTAGACGGTACCATTACCGACAAAATACAGATAAACAAGGGAGGCTTTGATCCGGATATACCCGGAGAATACACCGTGACATACTTTTTATCCGATGCGGCAGGCAACTCTGCCGAGCCCAAGTTCAGAAAAATAACCGTGGTGGAGACAAGTGTTCTTTCTGCTCCTCCCGTATGGGAAGGCGAGATTGACGGCGAAAAGCTTAATCCTGCTGCTCCTGCCGTGTTTGGCGGCGCGTGGTATCACAAGGTGGTTTCTTCCAAGGATAAATGGGTGGGTATCGAGGTTACGGTTACTCTTCCCGAAGTAAAACTGTCCCGTTATAACGGAAGCGCAGATACAAGCCTTAACGTTGACCCTAACGTTAAAAGTCTTGATAACCCCTCGGTTTATCTGGGCGGACACGCGACCAGCGAATCTGATGTGGGACTTTCCTTCTCCCGTGCACTGGTAAACGTTTCTTCCAGCACGTTAAGTACGGGATGTATTGCATTCCGTCCTTTCTGGCGTTATATTACCGATACCGACCAAGATTTAGGCGGATACGACGCACACGGCGGCGAATACGCAGTTTCTGCCAACGGCAACAACTGTATTGCAAATTACCATTGGCGTTATACCGAATATTATTATCTCCCCGGAGATAAGCTTCGCATTATCGTTTACGTTCCCGAAGAAAACAAGATGCAGTTGCAGATAGAGGTTATCGAAAAATCCACCCTGCCCGAATCTGTTAAAATGCGTGAAGAATACGGCTGGAAGGACCCTGCAGACTTTTTAAGCCCTGTTTTCACCTCTCCCGGTCACGGAACGGGTATTGACGCCGAGTTCAAGCGCGTCAACGCTATCGACCAATCGGGCAACGAGGGCGGTACCGCCATTCCTACAGACACTCTCGTTTCCAATATTATCTGGCACGAGACATATCTCTACCGCGTTATCGACGGCACCCTTTACCGCGTTGCTATGAACGAAGACCGCCGCGGCACCACCAGCGCGCCCGAATCCAAGTATTTCACCGTTACCTTTGACGGTGTTGATTCCTCTCTCGGCGGAGAAGTGGTAACCATTCATCCCGGATATTCGAATTAAGAATAATTTATATTTTATCGACTTCCGCAGTTGTGTGCTGCGGAAGTTATTTTATTCTATGGTATTAAGCAGATATTTGGTAGCAAATTTCAGCCCTTTTACGAAAGCTTCCTTTTCATAAATGCAGAAAAGATCGCTGTATAAACAGCAATACGAATCAAAAACTTCGTGTTGTTCTTCATCCAACGTAGAAATAAATTTATCCTCAATTTCAACAAGCTTTTTTAATACCTCTTTGGCTTCCTTGCTGTCTACCGAATCCTCGCATTGAATATATGAATACCATAAATCATCAAGTAGTTTTTCCATAATTTTACTCCTGGTTTAGTATAAATAAGTTTATAGTGTTATTTTAGCACCTTTTAAGGTGCGTGTCGAGGGCATCTTATAAAGTGCGTGATATAATATGCTCAAAGGAGGTTATTAAGGTGAATTGCTATAAAAGATTAAAAGATGTTCGTGAAGATAATGATCTTACACAAAATGATATAGCTGAGCTTTTAGGCACAACAAGACAGCAAGTAAGTAAATGGGAAAACGGTACGCAAATGATGGGTGTTGATAAGTATATAAAATTAGCTCAACACTATAATATTTCAGTTGACTATCTTCTTGGTCTTACTGATATACCGAGAAAACTTAATCCCGAGGCGAAAAAATGAGCGAAACACAAAAGCTGTCTGCGTCGGCGGACAGCCAGTATAAAAAAATGACCGGAACGCCCGTGGCGCGGCTGGTGCTTACCTTGGGCATACCGACAACTATCAGTATGCTCATAACAAACATATACAATATGGCAGACTCCTATTTTGTCAGCCAAATATCCTTAAGTGCAGGGGGAGCCACCAGCATCGTTTTCGGAATAATGTCCATTCTTCAGGCATTTGGGTTTATGTTCGGCCACGGCGCGGGAAGCCATATAAGCCGTCAGCTTGGCGGTAAACATATAGAAAAAGCGGGCAAATATGCGTCTTTCGGCTTTTTCTCCGCCCTCATCTGCGGCGTACTTATTATGGTTTTTGGACTTATTTTTCTAAAGCCCTTAATGCTGTTGCTTGGCAGTACAAAGACCATTTTGCCCCACGCAATGGATTACGGATTTTGGATACTTATCGCCGCCCCCGCAATGACCACAAGCTGTGTGCTTAACAATATCCTCCGCTATGAGGGTAAAGCCACTCTTGCCATGGTGGGGTTAACCACCGGCGGTATACTTAATATTATTCTTGACCCCATTCTTATCTTTAAGTGCGGGCTGGATATAAGCGGTGCGGGACTTGCCACCGCCATATCCCAGTATACATCTTTTGGAATCCTCTTTTCAATGTTTTTGCTCAAAAAGACCCAAAGCTGCATTTCTTTCCGCTTGCTTTCAAAAGAGTTCGGCATACTGTGGGATATTATTCTCACCGGTCTGCCCAGTCTGGCTCGTCAGGGACTTAACAGCGTGTCCACAATGGTGCTTAACGCCCAGGCAAAGCCTTTCGAAGATGCGGCTATTGCCGCAATGGGATACGTCGGCAGAACGTCAAGCCTTATATTTAGCGTAGGTCTTGGTATCGGTCAGGGCTTCCAGCCTGTGTCTGCATTTAACTACGGCGCAAAAAAGTATTCAAGAGTAAAGAAGAGCGCATACTTTACTACAGTCTTCGGTGCGGCGTTTATGGGTATTATAGCCGCCTGCTGTTTCGCTTTTGCACCGCAGATAATCTCCCTTTTCCGAGATGAGGCGGACGTTGTTAAAATAGGCGGCGAGGCTTTGCGTATACAATGTGTTTTCCTTATGTTCCTGCCCGTTTCCGTTGTTGCCACAATGCTGTTCCAAAGTATAGGAAAAAGCGTGCCCGCGCTCATACTTTCCTGCCTGCAGAGCGGTCTTATCTTTATACCTCTGTGTATAATTCTCCCGCGCTTTATCGGCGTTTTGGGTATCGAGCTCGCCCAGCCTCTTGCGTATTTCGCGGCGGCAACTGTGTCTCTGCCAATGGGACTTATATTCTTAAAACGCTTACCCAAAGACGAATAAAAAATCACCCCAAAAATGCGTCCGCATTTTCAGGGACCCCGAAAAAAATCACCCCAAAACCGCCTGAAAAATATGCAGGCGGTTCTTTTCTTAATTTCACGGTTGCTTTTTATATAATGTTTTAGTATAATTTATAAAAGATTAATTGTATTAAGAAGGGTGCTGAATCTAATGGCAATACTTACATTAATACAAAACAATAAAAAGGTTATCATCCCCTTTGAAGGCGCGCCCGTGCTTAAGGACCTTTTGGCAAAGGCGGGGTATAGTGTTTTATCCCCCTGCGGCGGAAAGGGCAAATGCTTAAAATGCGCTGTAAAAATTACGGGGGATATTTCTGCGCCCGGCAGCGCGGAAATTAATGCCGGCTGCCGTCTTGCCTGCCGGACGGTGCTGTACGGCGACGCAACGGCAGAATTGCTATTCCCTGAGGAAACCTTTGCTCATATCCAAACAGGCACTACGGCGTTTACCGCAGGCGATAGAGATTGGAACTACGGAGCGGCAGTTGATATAGGCACTACCACCGTTGTGTTAAAGCTGTTTTCCGCAGATGGAATATGCGTGGGCGAAGAGAGCGCACTTAACCCGCAACGCATCTTTTCCGCAGATGTTATCGGCAGAATAGGGGAATCGTTAAAAGGGAACAGCGAAAAACTTAAGGAGCAGATAACCAACTGCGTTTTCTCTCTGCTGACCCAAGCGTGCGATAGCATTGGTATACATAATACCGATGTTGACTGTATGGTAATAGCCGGAAATACGGCAATGCTTTATCTGCTTACAGGTATAGACCCGTCTTCCATAGCCCGTGCGCCCTTTATTTCGGAAACGCTGTTTGGCAAATGGACAGAACTGTTTGGAATAAAAACCTATCTTGCTCCCTGCATGAACGCTTTTGTCGGCGGAGATATAACTGCCGCCGTCCTTGAATCCGGCATGTGGGAAAGGGATGAAACCGCCCTTCTTTGCGATATGGGCACAAACGGCGAAATAGCTTTGTGGAAAAACGGTGTTCTTTACGTTACCTCCACTGCGGCAGGACCTGCCTTTGAGGGGGCGGAAATATCCTGCGGTTGCGGCGGTATTATTGGCGCGGTGCACCGCGTCTGGGCAGAGGACGGAAATATATACGCCCATACCTTTGGAAATCTTCCTGCTGTGGGAATATGCGGCTCGGGTCTTATTGATGCAGTTGCCGCTTTTATCGAGACAGAGCGAATCGATAAAACCGGCGCGGTTTTCGGCGAACTTGATATAAGCGCAAACGGCGGTAAAATAACGCTTTTACCTGCCGATATTCGTGCTTTGATCCTTGCAAAAGCGGCTGTAGCCGCAGGAATTGAGGTATTGCTTGCCCGCTCGGGAACAGATATGCGCGAAATTAATACTTTATATCTGGCAGGAGGTTTCGGAAGTAAACTTAATATTTCTTCCGCCGCCGCAATAGGTCTCGTTCCTTTTGAACTTGAGGGAAAGGTAAAGGTATTGGGCAACGCCGCTCTTTCGGGTGCTGTGAAAATGCTTTTTGATAAAAATTATATTTCCCTTGGGGAGAGTATTGCAAAAAAATCCGTCCATGTTGAACTGGGCGGCAGTGACGATTTTAACAACGCCTTTATTGATAATATGTTTTTGGGCAAAGTTAACTGATTGTTGACAAAATGTGAATAATATATTAAAATATTAAAAGTATAAATACACCAGTGAGGTTTGTTATGAAAAAAGCAATTAAAATCTTTACCATAATCGGCATGGTAGCCACATTCTATTTAATTTTCCCTGTCATTTTCGGTGCGATCACCCTTAAAAAACTGGAAAAGGGCGAGATAACCAATGGCTGGAAGGTATGCGTATTTCTCTTTGTAAGTATGATAGCAGGCATTATGATGTTTGCCACTCCTACCGAAGAGATCAACGCACCGGATAACAATTAAATATACTTTAAGGGGTGTTTTTGCATCCCCTTTTAGTTTTTGGAGGTTATGTTTTTTATGGAAACATTGACGTGGCTTATTAAAAACTTTTTTACTCATAAGGATTTCCTTCCCGAGGCTTCTCAAATCCCCGGAACGTTGTTTACCCCTCTCCATTTTGTTGTTTCCGCCCTTTTTCTCGGCGCAGTTATCGCCGCTTGCATTTTCTTTTCAAAGAAGGGCGAAAAAACTCTGCGCATAGTTTACGGCGTAATATGGGCATCGGTGGTAATACTGGAAGCAACCAAAATTATTTGGGAAACAGTGTCCGGCTCGGCTGTAAATTTTGAATGGGGCGGAGTGCTTCCCCTTTATCCCTGCAGTATTTTTATGTATGCGCTTCCTTTTGCCGTATGGGGCAAGGGTGCGGTGCGGTATGCCGCTTGCGGATATGTGTGCACGCTGGGACTTTTGGGCGGTGCAATAAACTTTGTATACCCCGCAAACATTCTTTCAAACTATTCGGCAGTGTCCTTTTCGGGCTTCCACACCCTCTTTTACCACGGCGCAATAGTTTTCTGCGCGGCGTCTATGCTTGCATCGGGCTACCACAGCTATAAGCGCGCAACCAAATGGTATCATCTGTTGCTTCCCGCATTGCCTTGCTTGGTGGTTTCGGTCTTTGCAAACGCTGTCAACTTTTCTCCCATCGGGTCTGATTATATGTTCTTCAAGCTCAATTCCTTTTTCTTTGCGCCCATCGGCGCCGCCACACCGGATATACTCTCGGTAGTGCTGGTATACTTTATTTATCTGCTTATCCACGCATTGCCGTATATCCCGTGCTATATAAAAAACAGAAAAAACAAATAAAAAAAGAAAAAGAAAAAAGGCAATAAAAAATCACCTCGTAAAGGCTACTTCTCATAAGGATGTTAAAACCCGACGGATTTACAAAGTCCGTCGGGTTTTTCTATTCGACAAATTTCAATTTGTTTTATGTGCGATTATGTATTTCATTGATAATTTTATCAATAAAAGCTTCAAGCGTCATCGTTTCTGTCTTAGAGGTGTCACGGTTGCGAATAGATACGGTGTCGTTTTCCGCTTCTTGCTGACCGATAATGAGCATATACGGTACACGGTCAACGACTTGCGCCTCGCGAATCATATACCCGATCTTCTCATTGCGGTCATCAAGCTCACATCTAATTCCCGCGCTTCTCAATGCGTTATGTATTTTATTTCCGTATTCAAAGCATTTCCCCGAAATAAGGAGTACTTTTGCTTGAATCGGAGCAAGCCATACGGGAAATTTTCCTGCATAATGCTCAGTAAGAATACCAATGAAGCGTTCAATAGAACCAAAGCATACGCGATGAAGCATAATCGGACGTTGCTTTTGATTGTTCTCATCGGTATAAGTCAAATCGAAATTCTGAGGAAGTTGGAAGTCAAGCTGAATCGTTCCGCACTGCCAAGTTCTTCCGATGCTGTCTTTAAGATGGAAATCAATTTTAGGGCCATAAAACGCTCCATCACCTTCATTGATTTCATACGGCAAATCAAGATTATCAAGTGCCTCCTTAAGTCCGTTTGTTGCTGCTTCCCAATCTTCATCACTTCCCATGCTGTTTTCGGGACGGGTTGAAAGCTCCAAGGTGTAGGAAAAACCGAATTTTGAATATACTTCATTGATAAGACGAACAACACCTGCGATTTCCTCGGATATTTGATCCTTTCTCATGAATATGTGCGCATCATCCTGTGTTAAGCAACGAACACGGAACAAACCGTGTAATGTTCCTTTTAGTTCGTGACGATGAACGAGTCCTAATTCGCCAACTCGCATCGGAAGATCACGGTAACTGTAACGTTTATTTTTGTAAACGAGAACTCCACCGGGGCAGTTCATAGGCTTTACACAATAATCTTCTTCGTCGTTTTTGGTAGCATACATTTTATCCTTATAATGATCCCAATGTCCGCTTGTTTCCCACAGGCTTCTGCTCATCATCATTGGTGTAGAAATCTCGTAGTAGTTATTTGCGGTATGAATATCTCTCCAATACTCAATGAGAGTGTTACGCAAAATCATTCCCTTCGGCAAAAAGAACGGAAATCCTACGCTCTCATCGCAGAACGTAAACAGTTCCATTTCTTTGCCTATCTTTCTATGGTCGCGCTTGGTAGCTTCCTCAAGCATTTTTAAATAGGTATCAAGTTCATCTTGTGTTGCGAAGGCTGTTCCGTGAATTCTTGTGAGCATTTTATTGTTGGCATCATTTTTCCAATACGCGCCCGAAACGCTCGTCAATTTGAATGCTTTGAGCGCCTTTGTATAGGTAAGATGAGGACCGCGACACATATCGATGTAATCTCCTTGTCGATAAAACCCAATCACTTCATCTTCGGGGAGGTCTGAAATATGCTCAACCTTGTATGGCTCGTTTCTTTCTTTCATAAGCTTTACGGCTTCATCTCTTGAAAGGGTGAAAGGCTTGATTGGTAGGTTTTCTTTTGTAATCTTCTCCATTTCGGCTTCAATAACAAGTAAATCTTCCTCGGTAATTTTTTCATCTCCAAAATCCACATCATAATAAAATCCTTTGTCTGTGGCAGGGCCATACGCAAATGCCGCGTCTGGGTACAGTCGTTCGATTGCCTGAGCCATGATGTGTGCGGCGGTATGCCTCAATACCTCAAGCTCTTCAGAGCCTTCCAAAACTTCAATACTACCATCCTTGTGAATAACTTTCATTTTTGTTTCTCCTTATTCTTTTTTATTTTTTCTTTGAATAAGAAAAGCACCCTTAACAGTTGACAGAGGTATACTCTAAACTGTCAAGGGTGCATACTAATCACGAAGTCATGCACGGTTCCACCTTGATTTTTCACTTTTCGGATTCAAACAAATCCTATCCCTTTACGCAGGAATACGGCAACACTTACTCTACATTGTGTCCTGCACCTCAGGAGCTGTCTTCGCCTACGCTTTCCATAAGAAACTTCCACCAAATGTTTCTCTCTCTGGCTGTTCCACATAGGGTACTCTTTCCTTCATAGCTTTTCTTATTCAATTTCCATATTTATATCACAATTATTGTTTTTTGTCAAGTAATAATAAAATTGCGAGACTTCCTTATGAGAAGTCTCGCAACGAGGTGATTTTTTGTGATTATTCAAGTAAATTAGTTCTTAGCTACAGAGGTGATGTGGGTGTTAACACCGTTGTACCAGTAAAGGAAGCCTTCGATATCAACAACGTCGCCCTGCTTAAGATCAGCAAATGCCTTATAAACGTCGGTATCGGCGCCGGTGAGGTAAATCTCTACGCAGAAATCATAGTTCTTGCCGTCCTTGGAAACGGTAACGTAAATGTCATCGCCGGGCTCGTCGTTCTTATAGGAAACGGATTCAATGGTAAGACCCTTGAAGGAAACCAGCATGTTCTGCTTTTCGATAAGTTCATCCTTGCCGAGAAGTGCGGTAACATCAGTAGGCTCTGCAACATAGTTGCCGTCGAGAATTTCGAAAGTAGCGTCGATAATCTCAACTTCGCCGGACCATTCAGCCTTGTGGCCGGTAACCTTAAGCTTGGTACCAACAGTCATCTTGTTGTACTCTTCTTCTGTGCAAGCCATTTCGTATACGAAGTAGCCGCCGTCTTTATCCTGAAGATAGAAGGTACCCTTGTTTTCCCACCAGGACTGCTTGCCCTGAACGTAGGCTTCGATAACAACTTCGGATTCAAGTGCTGCAGCAGCATATTCTGCATAAGTCATAACGCCTTCGCTCTTAACGGAAGGATCGTCGGCAGTACAGCTTGCGAAAGCAAATACCATAACGAGTGCCAACGCCAAAACGATAATCTTTTTCATTTTCTTACACGCCTTTTCTTGTTAATATTTGGTTATTAAAACCGTAATCAATTATACACAGATTTAGGGAATAAGTCAATACCCGACTCTATTTTTTGCGCTTTTTCACAATGTCGGTGACATAGAATATTCCAATACCTATCCATAATGCTGAAATGGAGCAAATGAGTACAACTGCCATAACAGGCATACTGTCGTATTCTTGTTTTCCTGCAGAGGTTACAAAGTTACGGTCCAGTCTGTAAAGCGACGTAACGTCCTGATATAGGTTGGCAATATACGCTTCGTCTACCTCTTCACTCCGGCGTACCGACTTTGCGGTGTTTTCAATAAGCTGTCCTGCCGCGTTACGCAAAGAAGCGCTTCCGTTGAAAACCGGAGTAATAAAGGTGTTGTCGATATTATCCATAAGCAGTTTTGCCGCGTCAATCTTTACGTAATAGTACATATCGTCATCTTCTCCTCTGCGGGAAAGATAATCCTTGTACTCTGTGCTGTTCTGCGCCTTGCTTGTTACGGGCAGGTAGCCTTCTGTTTGTGAATAGGATATCTGTACCTCGTTGGTAAGCAAAAACTGGGCAAATAGCCAAGATGCCAGCACCTCCTGCGGGTCCGCTTTATTAAACATACACAGCGAGGGACCTTGTGATATCATCTGCGGGTTTTCTGTATCGATCTGGGGAATGGGCATTACCACCGTCTCAAACTGTACCTTGTTTGCGTCGTCTATCTCTGCGTTGGGTGAGTTTGAACCTATCCACGTTGCACCTGCGGTAGAGTCAATGGCGAATATACATTGTCCCGCATTAAGAAAGTTACCGGGATAACTGGATATTTTGAAGGTAGAGAAAGCTCCCGTCTTAACGTGGGACGCAATTTCATATAAAAACTCTTCTGTTGTGTCGTTGAATATCAGCACATCACCGGCATCTGTAGAATATCCCGCGCCTGCCTGCTTGAGGTACTGTATCATCATATTATCGGTAGACTTATAGATAAAGGGTATCATTACCTTTTGTCCGTTTACCTTGTAATTTCCGTCGGCGTTCTTTTCCATCGCCGCTTCGGAAACCTCCCATATAAACTCCCACGTAAGCTTTTCGGGTATTTCATATCCCAAAGCCTCAACGTATGTCTTATTTATATAGCATGCTTCGGTAGAACGCATATAGGGCAGGGCATAGGTGGTTCCGTTAATAACGCCCTCGGATAAGAATTTCGGTATTATTTCGTCCTTTGAAGGACCGTCAAAGTTTACGTCACTTCCGCCCAGACCGTATTTTTGGTTATCTATAAGTACGTCAAGGGGAACTACGGTGTTGGTTCCCGTCATATAAGTAGCAATATGGTCGGGATAGGTAATACACACGTTAGGCGTGGTCTGGGTTGCGATATTTGTAATAACATCGTTATATATTCTGCCGTAATCGGTATACCATTTAACCTCTACCTTTACGTTGGGATACACTTTTTCAAAATCCGCAATAGCCTTTTTGTAAATATTTACCTGCGTATTGTTGGTATCGTTTTTCGCCCAGAAGGATATGGTGAAATTTCGCGCGGTATCAAATTCCTCGGGCATAACAAACTCGGGCAGTCCCTTTGAGCCGTGGCATCCCACTGTTAAAGGCAGACAAAACAATACTGTAAGCGCAAGGGAAAGCGCGCGTATGAAGTGTTTTTTCATCCTTTTGTACCTCCTCTTGCCACGCCCTCCATTATTTTGTTGCGGAACACAAGGAACAGAACTATAAGGGGAAGGGATATTGCCACTACCGCTGCCATCATGGCGGGAATATTCTCTCTGCCGAATCCGGATTCACGTATTGCCTGAATACCGTTGGAAACAAGGTAATACGCCTCGTTATCGGTAACAAGCCGCGGCCAAACGTAGGAGTTCCAGCATTCAATAACCTTGAGTATGGTTATGGTAACAATGGTGGGCTTGCAGATAGGTATCATTACCTTGAACAGATATTTAAGGTCTGTAGTGCCGTCAACCTTGGCAGCGTAATATAATTCATCGGGTATCTGTGCAAAGTTTTCTTTTAGCAGATAGATATAGAATACCGATGCCACCGAAGGGAGTATAAGTCCCGCAAAGGTGTTGCGCATATCAAGGTTGGTTATTGTGGTGTAGTTGGTAATTACCACCAGTTCGGTGGGTATCATCATAAGGGATAAAAACAGCGTGAACAGCATATTTTTTCCCTTGAAGTTAAGCCGCGCAAATGCAAATGCCGACGGAATGGTTATAAACAGCATAAGAGCAGTGGTAATGAGGGTGAATATGAGAGTATTAACAAAATATTTACCCAGCGAAACCATGGTGAAAGCATCAATATAGTTTTGTATGGTGGGAGAGAGGGTAATAAATTTGGGTATATACTCGGTGCTGTAGGAAGCATAGCTTTTAACCGAGGTGAGCACCATCCAGTAAAAGGGGAACAGCACTATCAGCGCCCATATCGCCAGAAATGCGTAAATAATTACCTTTGCTATAGTTTTTTTAATATTTGCACGTTTTTCTATTAGGGAGTAATCTTGTTGCTTTGTCATTTCAGCCTTTACCTCCTTTAATAGTGTACGTGCTTTTTACTTACCAGCAGGTTTATGCAGGTAATGGTAAGCACTATAACAAACAGTATTATCGCTGCCGCAGAAGCGAAGGAGGGGTATCCGCCGCTGTCACCGTAAAGCATATCGTATACGTAGCCGACAATAGTGTTCATTTCCGCCGAGTTGAGGTTGGTGCCGAACAATGCCACCGCGTCGCTGTAGGCTTTGAAGGCGCCTATAAATCCGGTTATTACAAGATAAAACAACATCGGGGATATCATGGGAAGAGTAACACGGGTGAACATTCTCGTTTTTGATGTTCCGTCCACCATTGCCGCGTTGTAATAATCCTGCTTTACGCTTGCCAGCGCGCTGGTAAGCACCAGAATTTTGAAGGGAAGCACCACCCAAACGGTATAAAAGCACAGAACAAACATCTTTGCCCAGTAAGGACCCTCGATAAAATCAATGGAATTCATTCCAAAGAGATTTATAACCATATTTACCAGACCGTCTGTATAGGCTGTCTTTTTGAACAGTATCATAAAGACCAGACCTACAGCCAGCGTGTTGGTAACGTAGGGCAGAAAGTATATGGTCTGGAACATATTACGCAGTTTTTTAATGGATGCAAGTCCCATAGAGATAAGCAGTGCAAGCCCCGTGGAAACAGGCACGGTAATAAGCACTAATATAAGCGTGTTTTGCACCGCCTGCAGGAAGTATGGGTCGTGCAGGACATAAGAATAGTTATAAAGTCCAATACCGAAAAAAGATTGGGACGCATAGTTATACCCCTCCTCAAAGGAATACACAAATACGTCAATAAGCGGGTATACCATAAACACGCCCAAAAAGAGTATTGCAGGCAGCAGATACAGCCACGCTTTCCAGCTTTTATTCTCCATACTTATCTCCTTTCCGTGGTAAAACTTGTCTTATTTGAATTATACCACGGACATATCCTTTTTTCAAGACGGTATCACGGCTTATATTGGTTTTACCCACAGAAAAATATGTTGATTTACATCTTTCAATGTTGTATAATATTTACAATAAACAAGAGGG